>METI01000168.1:0-1227 GCA_001771285.1 candidate division NC10 bacterium RIFCSPLOWO2_12_FULL_66_18 | reverse complement strand
GCGGCCCACCAGTGTCTCCTCAATCCGAGTGACCAGATTGATGCGGGCCTTCGTGAAGTTCGGCCCGCCCATCCGTGCATGGGCGTACTCAAGGTGATCACGTGCAACAAGAATCCCCGGGACTTTTTGCGCGTACTCCTTCATGGCAGCCGTATTGTAGGCGGACTTGCGAACGGCGATGTAGCCCGAAGCGATGCTCCACTTCGCCGCGTTATCCGTATTCGTCATCCAGGTTATGAAGGTCCATGCCGCCTTCTGGTTTTCGGCCGGGGTGCCACGGAGGATGTGGAAGTTCGCACCACCCACGGGGGTTCCATAGCTCTTCCGGCCCGGCAGGAACCCCACGCCGAACGGGAATTTAACCGAGTCCGTAAAGAAGCGGAGGCTCCCAGTGGAGTGATACAACATCGACGTTCGACCGGCAACGAAGTCTGGCGGTGTGGAACCCCACGTGCTGACCGGGGGTATCACCTTGTCTTTCTGTGTCAGCTCCACCCACAACTCGAGGGCCTGCAGGGCTTGCGGGGAGCTGAATTGAATCCGTTTCCCCTCCGGGTCCATGAGTTCTCCGCCGTTCTGGCGAACGAATCCCTCAAAGGTCCAGTCATACCAGGTCCCCGGAATGATGAGCCCCCAGCGGTTGACTTTGTCACCGTCGCGAATCGTCAGCCTGCGTGCATACTCACGGAGTTCATCCCAGTTTTTCGGCGGGCGCTCCGGGTCCAGGCCGGCCTCCCGGAAGTGGTCCTTGTTCCAGTAGAAGACCGGCGTGCTCCGCTGAAATGGGATACTCCACAGCTTCCCGCCGCTATAGCTATTGGCCATCAGACCTGGGAAGAAATCCTCCAGGAACTTCTTGCCTCCCTCCCGTGCAGCGAAATCGTCGAGCGGCACAAGCGCATTCATGGCCAGTCGGGTAGAGCGCCGGGTTACCCCGGCGCCCCCCCACGGAACCCGGCGTGCGGATTTCCCGCACCGGGCTCTTCAGACCAGCACCCCAGGCAGGGGAACCACCGGAGCAACAGGGACATGGGAGTGGGCCTCTGTGTGCCCGCCATGCGCTACGCCGATGACACGCCGATCTGTCGGCCCCTTCCCTCCACGAGGCTTTCCCCCGCTTCCCCGGTGTCGGGTCGGAGGAGGCGCACCCGAAGGTGCTGGCCTCCGTCCGCCGCTCAAACGGCACGTGCGGTTTTCCCGCATGCCGCTTTCACGAAGGCACGTAGG
>METI01000167.1:17328-17585 GCA_001771285.1 candidate division NC10 bacterium RIFCSPLOWO2_12_FULL_66_18 | reverse complement strand
GAAAGCGTTCGCGAATAATCAGGGCTAGGGCCGATCCCGCCGAGGACACCCCCAGGCCGAGGGAGCGCTGCGAGGCAATGGAAAGGAGAAGGGGAGCATGACACCCGAGAGTGACGCCCGGTTCGCCACGGAGGAGTACCTGCGCCACATCATGCTGGATTACCGCCAGATGACGGAGTTCGTGAAGGAGCCGTTCCTGGTGGCGCGGGCCGACGGCATCCGCTTCTGGGACGTCCACGGGAAGGAGTACCTGGACG
>METI01000167.1:0-17296 GCA_001771285.1 candidate division NC10 bacterium RIFCSPLOWO2_12_FULL_66_18 | reverse complement strand
TACAACAACCCGCTGGTGCTGGACGCGGTGCGCCGGCAACTGGAGACTCTGCCCTTCAATCCGCCCATGCACGGGACGAATCCCCGCGCGGTGGAGCTGGCCAGCCTCCTGGCCGAGGTCGCCCCGGGGGACCTGAACACGGCGCGCCTGGTCAGCAGCGGGTCGGAGGCAACCGAGGCCGCCTTCAAGATGGCCCGGCAGTACCACCGGCAGACGGGGAACCCGGGGAAGTTCAAGATCCTCTCCCGGTACCTGAGCTACCACGGGGCCACGGGCAGCGCCATGAGCGCGGGCGGCGTGGGCTACCGCAAGACCCTGTACGAGCCGGCCGCCATCGGCTTCCTGCACACGTACCCCCCCTACTGCTACCGGTGCCCCTACGAGAAGACCTACCCGAGCTGCGAGGTGTTCTGCGCGCGCACGATCCGGACCATGATCGAATGGGAGGACCCGCGGTCCATCGCCGCGATCATCGTGGAGCCGATCAGCAACACCGGGGGGATCATCACGCCCCCCATGGAGTACCTGGGAATCCTCCGGCAGCTCTGCGACGAGTACGACATCCTGCTCATCTTCGACGAGATCATCACGGGCTTCGGCCGGACCGGGAGCCTGTTCGCGGCCAACACCTTCGAGGTGGTCCCCGATATCCTGTGCTGCGGCAAGGGCATGAGCAGCGGGTACGCCCCGCTGGCGGCGGCCCTGGTGCGGGACAAGGTGGCCGCCACCTTCTGGGGAGCCCCCGGGACGGAGTTCGCCCACGGCCATACCTATGCGGGGAACCCGGTTTCCTGCGCGGCCGGCCTGGCCAGCATCCGGGAGATCCTGGAGCGGGGGCTCGCCGAGAATGCCCGGCGGGTGGGAGCGCATCTGGTCACGTGCCTGGAGGGCTTGCGCCCCCTGGGCATCATCGGCGACATCCGGGGCAAGGGTCTCATGATCGGGGTGGAGTTCGTGAAGGACCCCGCCACCAAGCAGCAGTTCGCCCCGGGGATCAACCTCGGTCTCCGCATCGGGAAGCGGGCCCTGCACCACGGCCTGCTGCTCCGGTTCGATCCGCACTGGATCGCCTTCGGCCCCCCGCTGATCGTGACCGAGCAGGAGATCGACACCATGGTGGACATCCTGGAGCGGAGCATCCGGGAAGTCCTGCGGGAGCTGTGACACCGAGAGCCTAGAGCCGAGCGCCGAGACGAGAGAGCCGAGGGCCGAGCAACGAGAGCCGGGCGCCGAGCGCCCAGAGAAAAGACAGGGTCTTCCAGATACTTCCCCCAGAGGGTGATTTCCACAAGCGAGGGCGAAGGCCATGAACAACCACGGGATGCACGAGACGGGGGGCGAGCCGTACTTCTACAGCAACTACACCTGGAAGGAGCTGCGGGAGATCCCGGCGCAGCGGCGCGTGGTCCTGCTCCCCGTGGGGAGCACGGAGGACCACGGCCACCACCTGCCCCTGGACACGGACAACTTCATGGCCTGGACGGTGTGCGTGGAGACGGCCAAGCGGCTGCCGGACGAGGTCCTGGTGATGCCGCTGATCCCCTATGGCTACAATCTCCACCACGTGGACTTCCCCGGGACCATCTGCGTCGGGGCGGAGCATTTCATCAACTACGTCGCCGATGTCTGCAAGAGCATCGCCTACCACGGCTTCAAGCGCATCCTGATCGTGGACGGCCACGGCAGCAACGTTCCGCTGCTGGATATCGCGGCCCGGCGCGTGATCCTGGAGACGGACGCCCTCTGCGCCTCCTTCATCTACACGAATCTGATCCGGGATGTCTGCCGGCGCATCCGGGAATCGGTGCATCCGGGCGGCATGGCCCACGCGTGCGAGCTGGAGACCTCGCTCTACCTGTACCTGGACGAACGGCGGGTCCGGAAGTCGGAGATCCAGAAAGAGGTGAACCTGCCGCCCAGCAAGTACATCTGGCTGGACCTGGTGGACGGGGCGCCGCTGCAGATGATGGACTGGTGGAGCAGTTTCTCGAAGACCGGGGTGGTCGGCGACCCGACCCTCGCCACCCGGGACAAGGGAAAGCAGATGTTCGACGCCGTGATGGCCCGGATGGTGGAGCTGGTCCGGGAGTTCCGCGACCGGCCGCGGGCGCCGCGCCAGGACATGCATGCGGAGAAGGTCCAGGGGGGATTCGGCCTCAAGCCCTGACAGGCTACTAAAGTTATTGAAGGAGCCCGGCTCTCTTTTCCAAGTCTTCAGTACTGCGGATTGGGCGGATGCGGTGAGGGGTGGATCCGGCTGCGTGGAGGGGGCGGCAGGCGAGCGTGGGAGGAGGAACCTACTTGATCGCGTGCCTTCGCCAACCCTCCGGGTTGCAGACGCTGTGGGCCAGCGTTGTCTTGCCGGACCGCCGCACGCCGGCGAGCCAGGCGATGGGCGCTTCCTGCCAGGCGTGCTCGATGCGCTGCACCCAAAAGGGACGTGAGATCATGTCGGCATGATTAGCATATTCTCGGAGTAGATGTCAACCATGAGTTGTGGCAAGACGGGCCAAGGAAAACGTGCGCCCGTCCCCGATTGCCAGCGAATCCTTGACAAGGGGGAGGGTGCATTCATATGATCCAGCCTCGAATGACCAATGACCGATAAAATGACCAATGACCAATGACCAATGAACCAATGACCAATGCGAGAGACGGCCGGGTTTATCCCGGGGGAACACCAATGACCAATGGGCGGAGAGTATTCACGTGAGGTGACGCATGAAACCGTTGGACAAGGCCGTGTTGCTCGAGATCTACCGCAAGATGGTGGCCGTCCGGGTGTTCGAGGAGACGGCCGCGGACCTGTTCCTCAAGGGGCAGCTCCCGGGGTTCCTGCACTCCTACATCGGCGAGGAGGCGGTGGCCGCGGGGGTGTGCGCGCATCTGACGCCGCAGGACATGATCACCAGTACCCACCGGGGGCATGGCCACGCCGTGGCCAAGGGGGCGCGTCTGGACATGATGATGGCGGAGCTGTTCGCCAAGAAGACCGGCTATTGCCACGGCAAGGGCGGCTCCATGCACATCGCCGACTTGGAGCTAGGGATCCTGGGGGCCAACGGCATCGTGGGCGCCGGCGTCCCCATCGCCACGGGCGCGGGCCTGGCGCAGAAGATGCGGGGCAGCGATCGGGTGACGGTGGCATTCTTCGGGGACGGCGGCAGCAACACCGGGGCCTTCCACGAGGGCGTGAACATGGCGGCCGTGTGGAACCTGCCCGTGGTGTTCGTCTGCGAGAACAACCAGTACGCCGAGTCCACTCCGCGGGGCGTCCACCAGAAGGTGAAGGACATCGCCCAGCGCGCGGCCGCCTACGACATCCCCGGGGTGGTAGCGGATGGTATGGACGTCTTCGACGTGTACCAGAAGGCGGGCGAGGCCATTCACCGGGCCCGGACGGGCGGCGGCCCGACTCTGGTGGAGGCCAAGACGTATCGCTTCCTGGGTCACTACGTGGGAGATCCCCAGACCTATCGAACCAAAGAGGAGGTGGAGCAGTGGAGGCAGCGGGACCCGATCGTTCTGTTCCGGAAGCGGGCGATGGAGGAAGGCACGGTCGCCGCAGCCGAACTGGACGCCATTGATGCCGCCATCGCCCGGGAGATGGAGGCGGCGGTGCAGTTCGCCCGGGAAAGTCCAGAGCCGGAAGAAGAGGCGGCGCTCCAAGACATTTTTACTGAATAACCAATGACTGGCGAATGACCAATGACCAATGGGGCAGTCAATGACCAATTGGACAATGACCAATGATGGACAACCAACGGCTGATGACCCAATGACCAATTGCCAATGACCAATAGTCGGAGACCAAGGGTTGGTTAGTCAACATGGAGGCTTCGAGGGGTAGCACGCGCAATAGAGTCGATGGTGTTGACATCCAGGAACGGACCTTCCGCTTTGCCGTTCGAATTATCAAACTCGTCGGAAAGCTCCCTCTAACGGTTGGTGGTATCGAGATCGGGAGGCAGCTGGTTCGAGCGGGCACGTCCGTAGGCTCGAATATGCAGGAGGCGGATGAGGCACTCTCGAAGAAAGACTTTGTCAACCATGTGAGAATTGCCCGAAAAGAAGCGCGTGAGTCGAAGTATTGGCTGAGGCTCATCGCGGGCACTGGCCTCCTCAATGATCCCGAAGTTGGAGCGCTCACGGATGAGGCGAGTGAGCTTGGCAGAATCTTGAGCGGGATCATCGCCAGCGCAACCAGGCCACGAGCGGCCGGCGTCGCCGCATTGGTCATTGGATCATTGGTCATTACGTCATTTGCATAAGGGGGGTTTGATGCGAAAGATCACGTACCGCGAGGGTGTCTTGGAAGCGTTGCGGGAGGAGATGCGGCGGGACGAGCGGGTGTTTCTCCTGGGCGAGGACATCGCGGAGTTCGGGGGGAGCTATAAGACCACCCAGGGCCTCCTGCAGGAATTCGGGAAAGAGCGGGTGCGGAACACGCCCATCTCCGAGGCCGGGATCGTCGGCGCGGCCCTGGGGGCCGCCCTGATGGGGATGCGCCCGGTCGCCGAGATCATGTACATCGACTTCGCCGGCATCGCCATGGATCAGATCGTGAACCAGGTGGCCAAGGTGAAGTACATGTTCGGCGGGAAGGCCAAGGTCCCCCTGGTCATCCGAACGCAGGGCGGCACGGGCCGCTCCTCGGCGGCTCAGCACGCCCAGAGCCTGGAGGCGTGGTGGGTCCACGTCCCCGGCCTGAAGGTGGTCCAGCCCTCCACGGCCTACGACGTGAAGGGCCTGCTCAAAGCGGCCATCCGGGACGACAACCCCGTCTTCTTCATCGAGCACAAACTGCTGTACACCACCACCAGCGAGATTCCGGAGGAAGATTACACCCTCCCCCTGGGCAAGGCGGACGTGAAGCGCCAGGGGTCGGATGTCACAATCGTCGCGACCTCTCGCATGGTGCACCTCTCCCTGGCCGCGGCGGATCGCCTGGCCGCCGAGGGGATCGAGTGCGAGGTGGTGGACCCCCGGACGCTCTCCCCGCTGGATGAGGAGACGATCCTCAACTCGGTGGCCAAGACCAACAAGCTGGTCGTCGTGTGCGAGGCGGCGCCTCGCTGCAGCTTCGCGTCGGAGGTGGCGGCGGTGGTGGCCGAGAAGGGCTTCGACCTCCTGGACGCGCCGATCCAGCGCGTGACGTCCCTCCATACCCCTATCCCCTTCGCGCCCAAGCTGGAGAAATTCGTGACCCCCAGCGAGGACAAGGTCATCGCCGCGGTCAAGAAGATCACGGGATAAGGGTCCGCCCCCGGAGTGGGGCGTGGACTCTTAATGGGAAGCGAGTTGACCCATGGGCACATTCCAGGTTGAAGTCGAGGTGGCCAACCCCGCGGCTCCCACTGCGGTTCGAAGCGCCAGGCTCTTGGTTGATCCTGGATCTGCGTACACGTGGATTTCGGCGAGTGTCCTGCGGAGCCTGGAGGTCAATCCGAATATGAAGCGGAGGGTGATGACGATCCAGGGACAGGTCATGGAGCGTCTGGCCGCGGAAGTGCTCATGACCATTGATGGGCAGACGTTGCACACCCTCTGCCTCTTCGGTGAGCCAGGGGATCTGGAGGTTCTGGGCGCTGTCACCCTGGAGCAATTCGGGTTCGCCGTGGATCCCGTCCAACGCCGGTTGGTGTCAGCTATTCCGTATGGCGCTTGACGGCAGGAAACAGCCTGAGTAGGCGACCGGATACGGCTGCAGCGTGTTTTATGTTGGGGGCCGGTGCTGCATGGTGCCGGCCCTCGCGTTATCTCCCCATCTCCGATTCCCCCTTTCCCCGTTCCTCCCCATCTCCTTGTCCCAGTGTCCCCTTTCCCTGTGCGCCTCGGCCCCCCTGCTCCCTAGCCCCCCTTGTCCTCATGCTCAGGCCCGCCCCCTCCCGCCTCACCCCTGACGCCTTACGCCCCTCACCTCCCCGTTTCTCCGGCTCTCCGTTGCCCCGATGCACGACCGCGTCTCGGCTCGCCGCTCTAGGCTCTCCGCTCCCCGATCCCCCTTGCATCCCAGGCTTCGATTTGATAGAAGGTGAGCACTGGTTCGTCCCCCACCATGCCAAGAAGACCCGGGGCAGCTCCCACCTGGCTGTTCGCCTTCGGATAGAAGCTGCGCGATGCCGCGTGTAGCAGCGCGGCGTCGTTTCCTTCAAAGATTTGGTTCCATTCGAAGTCTGTGAAATCTGTGGATGCGGAGATCCTGAAAGGCCAGAGCCGGGAGGGGAGCCTTGCATAGACCCAACGCCGATTCTCGTGATGAGGATCGGCGTTTGCTGTTCTGGCTAACGCTGGCGATAGCCATAGTTTGGGTGCCCTCCCGCAGCAGAAAGTTCCTTGAAGAAATGGATGCTCCATGCACGTCTTCGAGTTCCGGAATCGACTGATCGAGGACTACCGGGCCTATGTGACCAGCTTCCTTAGGATCCAGGATCCCCGGATCCGGGAGCGGGTGGAGGCTGACCTCGCCGAAGGCCTCCTATGGCCAGAGCCTCGCATCGGGATGAACCCCGCCTTCGCCGAAGGCGCGTGGATCGATGACCTCGTCGCAAAGGGGATCCTCCACCAAGAGTGCGGCCGCATCTTCCGGATCAAGCCTACCCGCCAGGACGCTGGAAGTGGCCTGAAGCTTCATAAACACCAACTTGACGCTCTGCTGACCGCCCAGAGGGGTCGTAACTACGTCCTCACTACGGGGACCGGTTCTGGCAAGAGCCTGGCCTACATTGTCCCCATCGTGGAACATGTCCTACAGGCCCCGCGCCGCCCTGGCATCAAGGCAATCATTGTCTATCCAATGAATGCCTTGGCGAACAGCCAGGAGCAGGAGCTTACGAAGTTCTTGTGCCACGGCTACCCCGATGGAAAAGGACCAGTCACCTTCCGGCGATACACTGTGAGACGGGACGTAGCACGGTTATCGCGGTTATTTGCGGGGCGCCCGGAAGGCTAATAGCAGCAGGCCAAGAACCTGGGAATCGAAGAGCCGGGGACGGACTGAATGCGGATTGCCGAGGACCCAGAGGGTACTCGGGTGCGACGTGTGGAATGGGAGGGAACACCCAGTAATGCGGGACGTCTTTGACTACGTTGACTTGATGGCGCCCCTGCCCTCGTCCGCGCTGTCCCGCCCTGCGGAGGCTATCGTCTGGAGGCGAGCAGGGTGGTGACCTGCGGACGGAGTTCCTGGATCACCGGGCCGTAGGGTGGGAGCTTGGGGACCAGCGGACCGAGCCACTGCCTCCACGGCCGCTCCACGACCGCCAGCATGGCTTCGGGGAAGAAGCTGTCGGGGCCTGAGAACGTCACCCCGCGTAATGTGGGACGATGCAACTGTATTTACCTTTCCATGTTCCCCAAATTTCTAATGGGGGACCCGGCCGTCTCTTCGCGGTCAAGGCAGACCCCACCTCGCGGTGGGCGAGCATCGCCCCTGGTCAAGATGACGTCCCGAACCAGGCGGCCGCCTCTTGCCGGGTGCAATCCATGCGCCTGCGAGAAGCCCAGAGCGGGTCGGCGATCGTCGGCGTTCTGGGCAAGGATCGTTGTGGAGGCAAACCCCGCCCACGTTGAGACGCTCAACTCGCCGGATCTCACCTTCTCTCCTTTTCAGGCCTCTCTACGAGTGCCTCTTCCAGGGGTGCCGTACCAGGCACCGGAAAAGCAATGGGTCCCGCGCGAGGACCCGCCCTTGACTTTCCCTGAGACCCCTCTATACTGAGCGAGGTCGGATTTTCCTACTTTCCAACAGAGCCGAGGAGGACGTGCCGTGCCGCTGGTCAAGGTCAAGGAGAAATACCAAGTCACCCTTCCGGCCTCCGTCCGCCAGAAGGCGGGGGTGGTCGTGGGTGATCTCCTGGAGGCCCAGGTTCAGGGCAAGAAGATCACGTTGACCCCGAAGGTGGTCGTGGACCGGACCTTCATCGAGAAGCGCCTGGCGGAGAGCTTCGAGGACTTCCGCAAGGGTCGGGTCTATGGCCCGTTCGCCTCAGCCCGGGAGGCGGTCCGGTCTCTCAGGGGAGGCAGAAAACGCAAGACCGCTTGATGCGCGTCAGTTACAGCGAGCGCTTTCGCCAGAGCTATGAAAGCGCGCCCCCGCAGATCCAGCGAGCGTTTGACCGGCGCCTAGCCCTGCTCCTCCAGAATCTCCGCCATCCATCACTCCGAGCCAAGAAGTACGACGAGATTCGTGACATCTGGCAAGCGCGGGTCGATGGAGGGTGGCGGTTTTACTTCACCATCGAGGGCGACGTGTACCACATTCACGACATGATCCCCCATCCGAAGTAAGACGGGACTACGGAGCCGCTCTTGTACGTGGGCGAGCCGGCCGTTTTTTCGTTGTCGAGGAAAATCCCTCCCCTGGACGCGCCTGCAACCTGTCCCTGGTTAGGTTCCCCGGTCCCGGAGAGCGCCTCTCTTCCGAATGCTGCCCGCCCATCGTAGTGGTGCTATCCAGCGGCGTCGCTGCCGTCTCGCCTGAGCTCGACGCAGGCCGACGCGCTCAACCGGCCTAGTCCAGGTCGCGGGAGTGGGACCTGTCGGATCGAGCACGCGGTAGCCCTTGACCGGCACCTGACGCAACGGCTCGAGTCGGGTGGATTCCACCCCCCGCCCCTCCAAGATCCAGCCGAGACGCTTCCCCGTGGCGGCATCCAGTAGATCGTCTCGCCCACCGCATTTTGGGGTTGACAAGCGCTGCCCGGTTTCGGGAGAATGTGTGTATTTAAGGTACATATGTACATCCGGCCGGATGGAGCGGTTCAACCATGGAGACGCTGCGGCGACGACTAGAGGAGCGGGAGCGGGGCGGCAACCCGGTCCGGGTCGGGCTGGTCGGGGCGGGGCAGATGGGCCTCGGTCTGGCCGCCGTCCTGGGACGCATGCCCGGGATGCGCCTGGTGGCCGTGGCCGACCTGCTACTGGACCGGGCCCTGGACGCGTTCCGGCACGGCGGCGTCGGCCAGGACGAGATCGCGGAGGCTACGACGGCCGCGGGAGCGCACGGTGCGCTGGCACGGCGGCGGCGGGTCGCGACGACCGTGGGAGAACTCGTCCCGCACCTCCCCGTGGACGTCGTGGTGGATGCGACGGGCATCCCGCTGCCGGCGGCGCTCACGGCCGCCCGGGCGATCGAGGCCAGAAAGCACGTGGTCCTCCTGACCGTGGAGGCGGACGTGACGGTGGGCCACCTGCTCCACCGGCGAGCGGCTGAGGCCGGGGTCGTGTATAGCGGCGCCGCCGGGGATGAGCCGGCGGCCACCAAGGAGTTGGTGGACTTCGCCAGGTTTCTGGGGTTCGAGGTCGTGTGTGCTGGGAAGGGGAAGAACAATCCGCTCGATCGCCGGGCCACGGCTCAGTCGCTGGAGGCCGAGGCGCGCGCGCGGGGGATCAATCCGCGCATGCTGGCCGAATTCGTGGACGGGACGAAGAGCATGGTGGAGATGGCCTGCCTGGCCAACGCGACGGGGCTGGTGCCGGACGTGCGGGGGATGCACGCGGCCCGGGCCACCCCCGCGGAGTTGGCCAAGGTCCTCATTCCCATCGAGGACGGCGGGATCCTCAAGCGACGAGGCGTGGTGGATTTCGCCATCGGCGTGGCGCCGGGCGTCTTCGTGGTGATCCATACCGACCATCCGGTGATCCAGGAGGAGCTCCGGTACCTCAAGATCGGCGAGGGGCCCTATTTCGCCCTGTACCGGCCGTATCATCTGACCAGCGTCGAGACCCCGATCTCCATCGCCAAGGCGGCCCTGGACCACGAGGCGACGATCGCCCCCCTGCCGGAACCCATGGCGGAGGTGATCGCCGTCGCCAAGCGGGCCCTGCGCCCAGGGGAACGGCTGGGCCTCCCGGGGGAAGACACGGTCTACGGCCTGATCGAGGAGGCGGGGGTCGCTCGCCATGAGAACCTGCTCCCCATGGGCCTGACCCGCAACGCCGAGGTCCTGGTGGAACTCGCGCCGGACCAGCCGATCCGGTGGGACGATGTGGCGGTCGAGGAGACGCCCCTCCTGGCGATGCGGAGAGAACAGGACCAGATGTGGGGCAAAATGACCAATGACCAATGACCAAGAGATCGGCTGCGCGGAGGGACCAGGACCGAATTTGGAACCGCCAATGAACGCGAATGAACGCCGCACTCTTTCGGCAAGGGGACGCGAAACCTGAAGGAGGCCCCTGGATTGAACTGGGTGTTCGCCATGTGCGGACCGTTTCTTCTACTTGAGGGACGCCGATGAGCCTGGACGCGACGGACCTGCTCACGATGTACCGGACGATGCTGCGGATCCGCCTCTTCGAGGAGCGCGTGGACGAATTGGTCCTCAAGGGGCAGATCCACGGGACCACGCATCTGTACATCGGGATGGAGGCGGTGGCGGTGGGGGTCTGCTCCGCGCTCCTACCGCAGGACTACATCACCAGTACCCACCGGGGCCACGGCCACTGCATCGCCAAGGGCGCCGACCTGGGTCGGATGATGGCCGAACTGCTCGGCCGGGAGACCGGCTACTGCAAGGGCAAGGGGGGCTCCATGCATATCGCCGACCTGGAGCAGGGGAACCTGGGGGCCACGGGGATCGTGGGTTCGGGGATCCCCGTCGCCACCGGAGCGGCCCTGGCGGTTCAGATGCGGAAGGAGTCCCGGGTCGTCGCGTGCTTCTTCGGTGACGGGGCCGCCAATTCGGGGGCCTTCCACGAGAGCCTGAACCTGGCTGCCATCTGGAGGCTGCCCGTCGTCTTCATCTGCGAGAACAACCAGTACGCCATGTCCGGCTCGGCCAGGGAGATGTTCCCGATCCCGAAGATCGCCGAGCGGGCGGCCGCCTATGGGATCCCGGGGGTCACGGTGGACGGCAACGAGGTCCTGGCCGTGCATGCCGCCGTGGTGGATGCGGTGACGCGGGCCCGGCGGGGGGACGGGCCCACCTTTCTCATCTGCGAGACCTACCGCTGGAAGGGACACTCGCGCAGCGATGCCAACCGCTACCGGACGAAGGAGGAAATCGCGGCGTGGCAAGCGCGCTGCCCGATCGCCCGGCTGCGGGCGCACCTGGAGGGAAAGGGGATCCTGGACGGCCAGACGGCCGCCGTCATCGAGCGGGACGTGGAGGAGGAGCTGGCCAAGGCGATCCAGTTTGCGCAGGACAGCCCGATTCCGACACTCGAAGGAGTGGAGGCCGACCTGTATGCCTAGAAAAATGACCAATGACCAATGAACCAATGACCAACGACGAGAGAGGCAATGACCAATGAGCCAATGACCAATGGCGGAACTCCGGCGTGGCCGGGAACCTCATTGGGATTTGGTCATTGGTCATTCGAAGGCTACCGATGCGGGAAATTACATATAAGCAAGCGATCCAAGAGGCGCTGCGGGAGGAGATGCGCCGGGACGAGCGGGTCTTCCTGATGGGGGAAGACATCGGCGTGTATGGCGGCGCCTTCGGTGTGACGCTGGGCTTGCTGGAGGAGTTCGGCAAGGACCGGGTCCGGGACACACCGATCTCGGAGCTGGGGATCGTGGGGGCCGCGGCCGGGGCCGCCCTTTTGGGGATGCGGCCGGTCGTGGAGATCATGTTCATGGATTTCACGACGCTGGCCCTCGACCAACTGGCCAACCAAGCCGCCAAGATGCGCTTCATGTTCGGGGGCAAGGCCCGCGTGCCCATGGTCCTGCGGGCGCCCCAGGGGGCCGGCACCGGCGCCGCGGCCCAGCACTCGCAGTCGCTGGAGGCGCTGTTCGTCCACTTCCCGGGACTGAAGGTGGCCATGCCGTCCACGCCCGCAGACGCCAAGGGCCTGTTGAAAGCGGCCATCCGGGACGACAACCCGGTCGTGTTCATCGAGCACAAGCTGCTCTACAACCGGAAAGGCCCCGTGCCCGAAGGGGAGCATGTGGTGCCGCTGGGCCAGGCGGATGTCAAGCGGCCGGGCAGAGATCTCACCATCATCGCCGTGTCCGCCATGGTTCCCAAGGCGCTGGCGGCCGCCGAGACCCTGGCGGGCGAGGGGATCGAGGCCGAGGTCGTGGATCCGCGGAGCCTGGTGCCTCTGGACGAGGGCACGATCCTGGACTCTGTCCGGCGGACGGGGCGGGCCCTGATCATCCACGAGGCCTGCCGCACGGGCGGGGTCGGGGCGGAGATCCTGGCGCGGATCGTGGAAGAGGCATTCGATTACCTGGATGCGCCGGTCCGCCGCCTGGCCGGGAGGGACCTGCCCATCCCCTACAGCAAGGAGCTGGAGCGGCAAGTCATCCCCCAGGAAGAGGACATCGTCCGGGAGGCCCGCCGCCTGGTCCGCGGCCGGGCGGACGGCGCCTGAGACGGACGGCGCCTGAGTCTTGTAGTCCGCTGAAGATTGCGGTAGCCTCCGGGACCCGGGTAGAACTCGCCGGCACTCTTCCTGAGGAGGATACCCAGCCCAGGCGGACATCAGCCCCTACAGCGCGCGCCGACCGCGCACGCCACCCTGGGCATTCTCACAGCCGGTCGAGATATTCGAGGCCGGTCCCATCGCAGCCGAAAGGAGGGGGAACATGGCACAGGTGACTCGCAGGCAGTTCACGGGGATGATGCTGGCTGGCGCCGCGGCCACGGTGGCCGCCAGCAAGGGGGATAAGATCTACCTGCGGTACTACTATCCAGTAGGTGTGGCCGGACCCCTGGCCAAAGTCATGCAGGAGATGGTGGATGAGTTCAATCAGAAGCACGACGACGTCGTAGTGGAGGCGATCTACAGCGGAGACTATGGTCCAACCACACAGAAGATTATCACCGCAGTAGCTGCCAAACGGCCACCCGATGTGGCCATTACGAGCATGGAGGATTTGAACACCCTCTTGGCGATGAACGCCTTGGTGCCTCTCGACGAGTTCATCAAACAGGAGGGGGGGAAGAAGTTTCTCGACGATTTCTTCCCCGCCTTCTTGGCCAACAGCCTTCGGGGTGGCAAGATCTGGTCCTGGCCCTTCCAGCGGAGCCTTCCCCTCTTCTACTGGAACAAGGAGCAATTTAAGGAGGTCGGTCTCGATCCGAACCATCCACCCCAGACGTGGGATGAGCTCCGCGACTATGCTCGAAGACTTACGGTGCGAGAAGGGGACGCCATCAAGCGCTACGGCGTAACAATTTCGGGCGGCTGGAATGATTGGCTATTTGAGGCGTTCGTGCGCCAAGTGGGTGGCCAACTCATGGACCCCGAGGGCCGGCAGATCACCTTCAATTCCCCACAGGCACTGGAGGCCCTCGATTTCTGGGTAACTCTATCCCAGAAAGATAAGGTCATGCCACCCACGACCACATGGGCCTCCACACCTCCGGACTTTGTCACAGGGCGAACCTCGATGCTCTTTCACAGCAGCGGAATTCTCCGCTTCGTTAAGGACTCGGCCAAGTTCCCCTTTGGGGTCGGATTTCTTCCGAAGCGGAAGGACAACGGGATCGCGGTAGGGGGTGGCAATTTCTATATCTTCAAGGATATCCCCCTTAAGAATCAGAAAGCCGCGTGGCGCTTCGCTGCCTGGATGACAAATCCGGAGAACGCGGCTCGCTGGTCAATCGCCTCCGGCTATGTGGCAGTTCAAAGGTCTGCCTATGAGACGGCGGCTATGAAGGAGTATACAGGAAAGTTTCCGGAGGCGCTTGTGGCCCGAGATCAACTCAAATATGCTCACGCCCGCATGTCCACGGCAAACTTCACCAAAGTCCGGCTTGCCCTGACGGCCCACCTGGACAAGGCTCTCGCCGGGGCGGAGACACCGAAGGAGGCCCTGGACCGGGCACAGCAGGAGGCCTTAGAAGCTGCGGGCCGGCGCTAGCGGATCTTCTACAAGGCCGTCGGTCGGCTACCACCTCGGAATCCGGGAGGTGCCGGAGGGCGCCCGGTCCGCCCGGAGGATAGAAGCTCACAGTCTGATCCCAGATGGAGGCGGGGGTAGGGACTCTCCCTCCTTACACCGGAGGTCCCGGGAGTGGACAACGCCTGCTCCATCCGGGCCCCGGGCTGCCGGTGAGACGGCTTGGTAAGAATGGGCTAGGTCGGGGCCAGCGATGCGAAGCCCGGGATGTTCCATGAGAATTTCCAGGTGGGCTATTTCGGCTGCGGGGTGGATCCAGGAGGTCTCGTCCCGTGCCCGGGCCGTGGGGGCGCCGTGAGGGCACCGGCCGCCCGTCTCGACACGCAGGCTGAGACGATCCTAGCGGGGGCAGTCTGGTCTCGTCTCACGAGGTTGACCCGGATCGGGGCCCCCGTCGCGTTTCTGGCCCCTTCGCTTATCTTCTTACTGGCCTTCACCTACTGGCCGATTCTACATGCCTTCTTCCTGGGCTTCTTTCGGTGGAACATCAACACCCCCAACCGCGTCTTCGCGGGCCTGGCCAATTACCGCGAGCTGCTTTTAGAGCCGCTCTTTCGGCAAGTTCTCCTGAACAATATCTATTACGGGCTGCTCGCCATCCCAGTCGCCATGGCTATTGCCCTCTTCCTTGCGATCCAGGTCAACAAGCGCTTTGCGGGCTGCACCTGGTATCGAACCATTTTCTTTTACCCGACGATGATCCCCATGGTAGCTGCGGCAATGATCTGGGTTTGGATGCTTAATCCAGGGTACGGTCCAGTTAACTACTATCTCAAGATGCTGGGGCTGCCGGCGCCTGAGTGGCTCTACAGCATGGAATGGGCGATGCCGGCCATCATCATGGTAAGCTTGTGGAAACATATCGGCTATTTCATGATCATCTACCTCGCAGGTCTTCAAAATATCCCGGACGACTTGTATGAGGCTGCAGCGCTGGAGGGAGCCGGACCATGGGTGCGGTTCCGCGTGGTCACCTGGCCATGTCTGAGCCCAACGACCTACTTCCTTTTCATCATCGCGATTATCACGACGTTTCAGGTGTTCGATCAGGTTTACATCATGACCCAGGGGGGACCAGCCAACCGGACGAACGTCCTCGTCTACTACATCTACCAAAACGCCTTCCAGTTTTGGGACATGGGCAAGGCCTCGGCCCTCACGACGGTCCAAATAGTCCTTCTTTTCTGTCTGGTCTGGGGCGCTAGCCGCGTCCTTCGGATGCGGGTGCACTACCAATGACCTCTCTGGGTTGGCGGCGTTCGGTGGGCGGGTGGGCGGTACACCTGATCCTTGCCCCGATAGCTGTCCTCATGGTGGCACCCCTTTGGTGGATGGCCATTACAAGCATCAAGCCGCGCCAGGAGGTGTTTAGCCCCATCCCTCAATGGCTTCCCCGTTTCTTTCATTGGCAGAATTTCACAGAGGCCCTGAGTCGTGCCCCCTTCCTGGTGTATCTCTGGAACAGCGTGGTTATTACCGCAGGCACGCTGGCCGGCCAGTTGGTCCTCATCACGCTGGCGGCCTACGCCCTGGCCCGACTCCGTTTCCGCGGAAGTGAGGGATTGCTTTACGTATTCATCCTTCAGCTCTTGGTTCCGATCCAAGCCACCTTCGTCCCCAACTATCTCACGATGCATAAGCTTGACCTGTTGGACACTCGGCTTGCCATCATCCTCCCGTTCCTCGCCAGCGGCTACGGAACGTTTCTCCTCTGCCAGACATTTAAGCAGATTCCGCAAGAGCTTGAGGACGCTGCCCGGATCGATGGATGCGGCCACCTTCGGTTCCTCTGGCATGTCCTCCTACCGCTGGCTCGCCCAACGCTTATCGCTTTCGGACTTATCAGTTTTGTCTTCCGGTGGAACGACTATTTCTGGCCGCTCATCGTGACTGACTCGCCGGCCGTCCGGCCCCTCCCGATCGGCCTCGGGATGTTTGTGCAGCAGGAGAGCGGTGCTGACTGGAACCTCCTTATGGCGGCAACGGTTTTTGTTTCGGCGCCGTTGCTCCTCCTCTTTGTGGTGTTCCAGCGTTTCTTCACGCAGGGCTTTCTCGGGAGCGGGCTCAAAGGCTAGCAGTCTTTCCGGATCAGGCTCCGCACGGATCCGTGATGGAGGCGGCGAGATTTCCCTCGGAGGGCAAGGGCGTGGCTGCGGTATCCTCGACCGCGCAGCGTCAGGTCGGCGGGCAGGGCGCCGCCAGTCGGGGTCACGGGTGGATGGCCCGGCCCCCCCAGGCGGCGTTGATTCCTTCGGGGTTCATACCCCGCGGCTTGCCGCGCTCCGAGTACGCCAGGGATCCGCAGGGACTCAACGGTGATGGATGAGGTGCTCCAGGCTTCGACCACAAAATGTCCTATGGTACTCAAGGTATTCGGCTGGTTCCGGTAGATACCTCGCGGCTTGCCGCGAGGAGCTTCATGTGTGCCGAGCATGCTCGACAGCTTGGAGGTGCAAGTCCTCTCCCCAACCGGATGGAGGTGAAATGGAGGTGAAGGGGTAGCGACCCGCAAGGGCGTCCCCGCGAGGGGCCGTCTGAAGGAAGCGGCGAGCAAACGCGCGGGCCGATGAACAAAAACCGGATACGAGGCGTGAGCGTCGGACGAGCGGGCGTGTGACCGCGAAGTCCCTATCCATCAAGGGCGCAAAACGTAAATCCGGCGGTCGTGCGCGGACGGCGGTCGAGCTTACCTCGGGAGATCTGCGCGGGGTCCCGGACTCGGGACTGGCCGCCCGGCGACGGGCGGTGATTCCCCGCGCAGAAGTCAGCCACGGGTATAGTGTGCGCCGGGCAGCGGCGTGCTCAGGGGGGTTGAAGTCCCTCTGGCGCCCGGATGGAGGGCGCCATATCCAAAAGCGGGGGTAATGCCTCGCTGGCCCCGGCCGCGTCGGCCGGGGAGGGCAGGGTGTCCACCGCGAGGTGGAATCCGAAGGGCTTGCGGAGAAGCTCCGGGCCGTAATCGATGGGGGCGACCCCAGGGATGAACCGGTCGGCCAAAGAGGGGGCCAGGTCGAGTCGGCACTATGGCGACGAAGGCGTTATCCATCCACCCCTCGGACCAAGGTGTGTGCGGGCGGCACGGAGCGGAAGAGCACGGCGTGACCCCGGGAGGACTGGCAGGGTCCCCAGCGGTGCTGGGGTAAGCAACCCTATAAGCGGAAGCGAAGTGGGACGCAATGCTCTGCCAGTCGTCGGACCGCTGCATAATACCTGAAGCGCGGCGAACCCCGCGTGACCGAGCGATCGGCGACTCGAGTGGGTCGGGGAAGGCGGCGGGCGAAGGCAGAAGGGACGAGTCGGGACGCCAGACGAGGAAGGGCGACGAGGTGGATCAGTTCGCTTCCGAGCGAAAAACCCGTACATCATCGTCCGAGGAGACTGGGGGCCTGGCTCAACCTGACGGGTGCGAAGAGGGTCCACTCCGCTGTTCCCCTT
>METI01000166.1 GCA_001771285.1 candidate division NC10 bacterium RIFCSPLOWO2_12_FULL_66_18 | reverse complement strand
GGTGGCCGTCCACGCATCTCCCTGGTTCGGCACGAACTCCTGAAGGATGGCCAGGGTGGTCCCGTCGCCGTCGGATCGCGCGTAGGCGATCGAGCCGGCCAGGCGCGCGATGCCGCGAAAGGCAGTCCGCCGGGTGAGGAAGTCCGTGATCTCGGAATCCGGGTTCGGGCCCGGCTCCAGCTTGCGGAACAGCTTCAGGATCGCCTTCCCGCCGAAGATGACTGACGTGTTGCTCTGTTCGGTCCGGACCCGGGTCACCTTCCCGGGAGGTCCGGGCAGGATCTCGGCCAGGACCTCCGTCGGGGTGAAATGGAATGTCCCCTGGCGGCCCGGCAGGGAGGCGCCGAGCCGGATCTGTCCGACCAGGGCCGCGCAGAAGGCGGGGTCGTCCATTGCGTCGCGCACTCCGGCCTGGCCTGCGTTGGGCACCACCGGGAGCAGGTAGGTCTCCCTGCCTCCGTCCGCGAAGGTGACGTCGAACAGGGCCAGGACCCCCGCCGTCCCCGGCAGCAAGGCATGATCCACAGGGGTCGCGTTGACCGGGGTCCGCGCCTTGCTCCCGAACCAGCGCTGAGCAGGCAGGAAGGCGAGAAGGCCCGCGGCCGCCCGGGCCACCAGTTCCTCGGGCGGCAGCGCCCGCGGCCGCCGCGGGCGCCGTGCCGGCCCGAGCGAGGTCTTGGAGGATCGCGGCTTCGTTCCCATTCTTCTCCTCACTGCCTCGGGAATTCCGATGGGCGCCGATGGCCCGGGCCGTCACCGGACCAAGGAGCCGTACAGGGCGAGGACCTGTTTGGCGACGGCGCGCCAACTGAAGAGAGCTTCGGCCCGCCGACGACCCTTGGCGCCCATGGCCTTGCGAAGTCCCTCATCGGCCAAGAGGGCTTTGATGGCGCGGGCAAGGTCCTGGGAGAACCGCCCGGGGTCGAGGGGTTCGAATGGACTCTCCGCCCGCTGCTCCAGGGGAACCAGGTAGCCGGTCTCGCCGTGAGCCACGACCTCTTTGATGCCCCCCACGGCGCTGGCCACCACCGGCGTCTCACAGGCCATCGCCTCCAGGTTGATGATGCCGAAGGGCTCGTAGATGGACGGACAGCAGAAGACGGCGGCGTGCGAGTACAGCTCGATGGCCCTGGGCCGATCCACCATCTCCCGGATCCAGACGATCCCGTCCCGCGTGGCCCGGGCCCGGCCGACCGCTTCCTCGACCTCCTTGGCGATCTCCGGCTCGTCAGGGGTCCCGGCGCAGAGCACGACCTGGACGCTGGGGTCCAGGTGCGGGATCGCGTTGACCAGGTGCAGGATTCCCTTTTGCCGGGAGATGCGGCCCACAAACAGGACGGAGGGGCGCGCCGGATCGATCCCGTACCGCTGGAGATGCCCGCGGCTCGTCACCGGCCGGTACTCCTCGGTATCGATGCCGTTCCCGATGACGTGGATCTTCTCGGGCCCCACCGCGAAGTGGCGGAGGATATCCGCCCGCATCTCCTGCGAGACGGCGATGACAGCGTCGGCCGCTTCCATGGCCGTCTTCTCGATCCACAGGCTGAGGTCGGCGCCGCGCCCCAACTGCTCGCGTTTCCAGGGCCGCAGGGGCTCCAGGGAGTGCGCGGTGATGACCAGGGGGATCCCGTAGAGGATCTTGGCCACCAGCCCGCCGAACTGGGCGTACCAGGTGTGGCAGTGGACCACGTCGGCGTCAATGGGCCGGGCGACGAAGCTCGTGCAGACACGGATGGCCTGCAACGCCACGAGGAATTTCTCGGGCGTGTCCTCCGGGTCGGTCTGAGCGAATCGGTGGCCCCGCACCACGAGGCGTGGATCCCGGATGTCCTGGTCACCGAAGGTCCGGACCTCAACCGGGATCAGGCGGGCCAGCTCCCGGGAGAGGTAATCCACGTGCACGCCGGCGCCCCCGTACACCTCCGGAGGATACTCCCGGGTGAGGAGCAGGGCCTTCACCTCGTCACCAACTCAAGGCAATCCGGCAATCCGGCAATCGGGAACTACGGACCTACCTGGTTGCCAGGTTGCCCCGCCTTCGGAGGGGTTGCCTAATTGCCAATCAGATGGCGGAATCTTCGATCCCATAGGTCTCCCTACGGGTCCCCGGATGGTGCAGCCGGAACCAGTAGAAGCCGTACGGCCCCAGGCTCAGGAAGTAGGGCCGCTCGCCGATGGGGGGGAACCGGGCCTCCCCCAGCATCTCCACGGGGATCGTGCCGCGGAACTCCCGCAGGTCCAATTCCACCGGCTCGGCCGACCTGGCAAGGTTGTGGACGGCCAGAATCGTCTCCCCCCGATACTCCCGCAGGTGGGCCAGCACCCGGGTGTTGGCGGGGGTCAGGAACCGCAGGCCCCCCCGCCCGAAGACCTGCGACGTCTTCCGAACCGCGATGAGGCGCCGCATCCAGTGGAGCAGGGACGACGGGGTCCGGAGCTGCGTCTCCACATTGACCGCCTGGTAGCCGAACACGGGGTCGGCGATGACGGGGCTGTACAACTGCCCCGGGTCCGCCCGGGAGAACCCGGCATTGCGGTCCGCCGACCACTGCATGGGCGTCCGCACGCCGTTCCGGTCTCCCAGGTGGATGTTGTCGCCCATCCCGATCTCGTCCCCGTAATAGATGATGGGCGTCCCCGGCAGCGTGAAGAGCAGGCTGTGGAGGAGCTGGATCTTTGGCCGGTCGTTCTCCAGCAGGGGGGCCAGCCGGCGGCGGATCCCGATGTTCAGCTTCATCATCGGGTCCTGGGCATAGGCGTAGTACATGTAGTCCCGCTCCGGGTCCGTGCACATCTCCAGGGTCAGCTCGTCGTGGTTGCGGAGGAACACGCACCACTGGCAGGTGTCCGGGATCGGCGGGGTGTGCAGGAACATGTCGGTGATGGGCCGCCGGTCGGCACTGCGCACTGCCATGAACATCCGCGGCATCAGGGGGAAGTGGAACGCCATGTGGAACTCGTCCCCGTCCCCGAAGTAGGGCCGCACGTCCTTGGGCCACTGGTTCGCCTCGGCCAGCAGGATCCGGCCGCGGTACTGGGCGTCCAGGGCGGCCCGCAGCCGCTTGAGGAAGGCGTGGGTCTCGGGCAGGTTCTCGCAGTTGGTCCCCTCGCGCTCGAAGAGGTACGGGACGGCGTCGCAGCGGAACCCGTCCAGGCCCTTGTCCAGCCAGAAGCGCATGGCGTCCAGCATCGCCTGCTGCACCTCGGGGTTGTCGTAGTTCAGATCGGGTTGGTGGCTGAAGAACCGGTGCCAGTAGTAGGCCTTGGCCTCGGGATCCCAGGTCCAGTTGGATTTCTCGGTGTCCACAAAGATGATCCTGGCGCCCCGGTATTTCTGGTCCGTCTCGCTCCAGACGTAGTACGGTCGCTTGGGCGAGGTGGGGTCGCGGCGGGCTTCCTGGAACCAGGGATGCTGGTCCGAGGTGTGGTTGACCACCAGATCCACGATGACCTTGAGCCCCCGGCGGTGGGCCTCGTCCAGGAACCGCTGGAAGTCGCCCATCTTCCCGTACAGGGGGGAGATGACATAGTAATCGGCGATGTCATATCCGTCGTCCCGCAGCGGGGACGGGTAGAAGGGGAGCAGCCAGAGGCAGGTCACGCCGAGGTCCTGGATGTAGTCCAGCCGCTCCGTCAGGCCCCGGAGATCCCCGACGCCGTCGTCGTTGCCGTCCTGGAAGGCCTTGACGTGCAGCTCGTAGAAGATGGCGTCCTTGTACCACAGATCATCCACGGCTCACTCCGTTCGCCGTACTGACCAATGACCAATGGCAAATGACCAATGGGAACTGAGAACGCAAGAACGCATTGGCTCATTGAGAATTGGTCATTTTCAGTAGCACGGGGTCCCGTACTCCTTGTGGGGGAACCGGCTGACGCAGAAGATCGCCGCCGGCTCCTCGCGGGGATCCAGCCGGATCGTCTGCACCGGGCCCTTCCACAGGTGGCGGCTTCCGGTGATCAGCTCGTCCGCCTGGAACCGCTCCTCCGGGGCGATCCCCAGCTCCAGCAGGGGTACGTGCACCTGGGCCTGGCGGGCCTCAAAGGGATCCAGGTTGACTGCCACCAGTATCGCGTTGCGGCCGTCGTAACTGCGCTTCCCGTAGAACAGGATATTGTCATCGTCGCTCTCGTAAAAACGCAGGTTGCGGTACTCGTGAAGGGCCGGGTTCTCCCTGCGGATGGCGTTGATGCGCGCAATGTAGTCCTTGAGGTTGCCCGGCGCATTCCAGTCCCGCAGTTTGATCTCGTACTTCTCCGCGTTCAGGTACTCCTCCGTCCCCACGATGGCCTCATTCTCACACAGCTCATACCCGCTGTAAATCCCGTAGAGCGGCGACAGAGTCGCGGCCAGGACCAGGCGCATCTTGAAGGCCGGCCGGCCCCCCTGCTGCAGGATGGGAGGCAGGATGTCGGGGGTGTTGGTGAATAGGTTCCCCCGGAAGTGCTCCGCCATTTCGGTCTGGGTCAGTTCCGTGAAGTAGTCGGTCAGTTCGTCTTTGAAGTTCCGCCAGGTGAAGTAGGTGTAGGACTGGGTGAACCCGACCTTGGCCAAGGCCTGCATGACCTTGGGGCGCGTGAAGGCCTCCGACAGGAAGATGACGTCAGGGTACACCGCCTGGATCTCGCCGATGACCCAGGCCCAGAACGGGATGGGCTTGGTGTGCGGGTTGTCCACCCGGAAGATCCGGACCCCCTGTTCGATCCAGAAGAGGAGGATGCTTTTCATCTCCTCCCACAGCGCTTCCCGGCCCCGGCAGTAGAAGTTCAGCGGGTAAATGTCCTGATACTTCTTCGGCGGGTTCTCGGCATACTTGATGGTCCCGTCGGGGCGGGCGTAGAACCACTCCGGATGCTCCCGCGTGTAGGGATGGTCCGGCGAGCACTGCAGGGCGTAGTCCAACGCGATCTCGATCCCCGTTTCGCGGGCCGCCCGGACGAAGGCCCGGAAGTCCTCCAGGCTCCCCAGGGCCGGCTCTACCGCCTTGTGCCCCCCGTGTTCGTTGCCGATGGCCCAGGGGGACCCGGGGTCATCGGGGCCGGCCGTGAGGCTATTGTTCTTGCCCTTCCGAAAACTCTTGCCGACGGGGTGGATAGGGGGCAGGTAGATGACGTCAAAACCCATGCCGGCGATCTCCGGCAGCCGGTCAATGCAATCCTTGAACGTCCCGTGGTGCCCCGGGATTCTCCCCTGGGAGCGGGGGAACATCTCGTACCAGGCGGCGAATCGCGCCAGGGCGCGATCCGCGATTACCTCCAGCTCCCGATCGTAGCGGGTGGCCGCGCTCCGATCCGGGTAGGTGTCCATCAGCTCGGCTGTCTCCTCATCGAGGAGGATCCGGACCCGCGCGGTCACGCCGGGCGCGTGATCGAACTCCGCGAGTCGCGCCTCCAGTCGTTTCCGATCGGCTCCCGCCGCGCGGGGCAGCGTCCGCCGCAAGAGCTCCGCTCCCTCGAGCAGTTCACTGTCCACCTCCATGCCAGCAGCCAGGCGCTTCTTCAGGTCCTCGGCCCAGGTCCGGTAGGGGTCGGGATAGGCCTCGATGGTATAGACGTAGCGGGTGTTCTCTTCCAGGGGGAACCGGGCAACCCAGGAGTCGTTGCCCAGCGGCTCCATCCGGACCTCGTGCCACTCCGTGTCCTTGACCGTTCGGTACTTCAGGACTGCGGCCAGGGCCTCATGTCCCTCGCGCAGGATATCGGCGCTGACCTCGAAGAGGTCTCCCACCTCGCGCTTCACCGGGAACCGGCCGCCATCCAGCTCTGGCCGGACGTTTCCGATCCACACCGTCCTGACGTCGCCCCGGACAGACCGATTCGTCCTCATCCCCGACATCGCGTCGCTACTCCCTTCCGGCGATCCTCGCCGAGATCTCCACGGACCAGTCCCCGTCGGTGGGGAGCCGGACCGGCCAGGCGGCGACCAGGCCGTGTCCCTGGCAGGTCATCTCGAACCCCCGCTCGGTCTGGGCCACGGTGCGGATCGGGCTCATGGCGACTTCGGCCGGACGGCTCCACGCGATCCGTATCTCGCGACTCCCTGCCGCCCCCTCCCGCAGGATGCAGGCGCTCCCGGAGGCCGCGCCGGGCATCCCGGGATCCAGCCGCTGCCGATCCACCCGGATCTCTCCGAGACCGTCCACCAGCCCGGGGAGAAACACATTCAGCTCCACTCCGAACCACTGCGCGAATGTCTCTCCGTCCCCCGCCGCGAGCCGATAGGCGGCCGCGATCCGCCCGCGGGCGTCGAAGTGGATGGTCTTCCGGAGCCCGATCAGGCGGGGGCCCGAGGGCGTCCGCACCATGCCCTCCCGAGTCAGGACCACGCCGTTCGACTCCATCGTCAAGCGGTACGGGGCCTCTGCGAAATCCCCCAGTTCCTCCAGGGCCCGATAGGCCAGGGCCTGAGCCGAGGGCGGGCCGCCAAGGAATCGGTCGCGGAAGGAAGCGCGATCCCACACATCGTAGGCCAGGGCCTCCCGGGCATCGGGCGGCTGCTGGCCGGGCGCGGCCACGAGACAGGCCGGATCCGTCCCACGGAGCTTGGCATGGTACCACTCGAGCCGACGGGTCAGCACGTTCAGGACGTTCACCGTGCGTCGGAGGTCGGTCCACTCCACGAGGGTGCCTCCCAGGTGCGGCGAGAGCAGTGCCGAGAAACCCCCCGAATGCGCCCAGACCTCGGGGTGACCGTCGAGGTCGAGATCCAGCTGTTCCAGCTCGACGCCCTGTCCCCGCCGCAGGGCCCGTTCGACCCGCGCCAGGCGGATCCACGTCTGGTGCCGGAGCAGGGGGAGGTAGACCCCGCCGAACCAGCCGTGCCAGTAGCCGTCATTACATTGGGCGGCGTACAGCTCGTCCCACGCCGAGAGCCAGCGCCGCCCCCTGGGAAGCCGGGCACGCAGGGCCAGCATCTTCTTGTGGGCCCGGTTTGCCTCGGGATAGCGGATGAAGAAATGCTTCCAGTGGCTGCCCCGGATGAACGGGGCGAATCGTTCCGCGTCGGCTCCCACGCGGTCCCTGAGCCTGGCGATCTCCGCCGCGTGCGCTGGCGGCAGCGCCCACTCCTCCATCTCGCTGTAGGAGGAGTTCGGCAGATAGCACAACCCCGCCGGCGGGGTGGTGGCCACCACATCGCCGGGTCGCCAGGTCTCCACCCGATCCGCCAGCCGCTCCAGTACGGCCAGGAAGCCCTTCAGCCAGCCGCCGCCGTAGACCTTCTCGTGGGTCTCGGGCCAGGCCCCGAACTTCTCCCCGTCGTCGCCGAACACCGCGACTCGGTGTCCGGCAGCGGCCAGGCCGGCCAAGTAGGCCCCGGCCTCCTCGGGAGGCGCCCAGGGGATCAGGTTCCGGAGGCGCTGGTCCAGGGGGAAGACGATGAGCCTCTCCCCGCCTTCCTCGGTCAGGAAATGGGCGGTCAACTGATCGCGCGGAATGCCGGCGGCGATGAACGCCCGATCGTCCATGAAGACGTAGCGGACCCCGGCTGCCACGAGGTCGGGAACGATCTGGGGTTCCCAGACGCGCTCCGTAAGCCAAAGCCCCTGGGGGCGGACCCCGAATCGCCGTTCGATCCGGTCCGAGAGGCCCTCCACCTGGGCAACCCGGTCTGCCGAGGGAATGGCGGCCAGGATCGGCTCGTAGTGGCCGCCGGTCAAAAGCTCCACCTGACCCCGTGCCACCATCGTCCCCAGACGATCCAGGTAGGCGTGGTCGGCCGATTCCATCCATATGAGGAGCGGGCCGCTCACATGCAGGGCATGGCGGAGCCACGGGACGGACTCCAGGGCTGTCAGGAGAGGACGGTAGGAAGCCTGGGCCACCTCCTCGATGATCCGGGGATCGTTCCCCACCGGCTGGTGATTGTGCAGGACCATGACGAACCGCAGCTTTTCCATCAGAGGGTTCCGCGGCTGTCTGCCATCGCCGGAGAGGGCGTGAGATCCAGAAGAGCGACGGGGAACTCCGCCAGGAGGTCTCCGACCGGGAGGCCCGCCGCCGCGTCCACGGGCCTGGTTCTGACCTCTGTGCCGGTGAAGAGGTTGAGGTATGGCCCAGCAGGGAGGTCCCTGGGCAACAGCACCCGGGTATCGCCCCAGACCTCGGTCCCGAGAGGCAGCCGGGCTCCGTTGTCCGTCAGCACCCCAATCAGGCGGGGGACCACCGTCAAGACCGCGGTCGTCGCCTGCCGGCGCGCGAAGGCGCAGACGTGTTCCGCGTACGCGCCACCCGTGGAGAGGGGGACATACTCGCCTGCCCGGAACAGGTCGGGTGCTCTCCGGCGGTACGTCAGCGCCCGGTGGATGGTGTAGAGCTTGATTCGACCGTCCATCCACTGTTCCACCAGCTCCCGGGCCAATTCCACCAGGTGCCCCATCGCGATGCGCTCCCGCAAGCCCTCCAAAAGGGAGATGCGGGACGCAAAATCCACCGGCCGGCGGTTGTCGGGGTCCACCAGACTGAAGTTCCATACCTCCGTGCCCTGGTAGAAGTCGGGCACGCCGGGTGCGGTGATCTTGAGCAGCGTCTGCGCCAGGCTATTGACCATCCCCAGGCGGGCCACGAAGGTCTGGAAGCTGATGAAGTCGGGCAGGAACCGGTTGCCGGAGTCCGGCTCCAGGATCCGGGCCACGAACGATCGGAGTGCCTCATCGTAGGCCTCGTTCGGATTGATCCAGCTTGTATTGACCTTGGCCTCCCTGGCCGCCTTGAGCATGTACTCCTGGATCCGGGCGGTGAAGGTCGCAGCCTCCTCGGGTTCCATGAGCGCGATGGGCCAGGCCCCGATCAGCGTCTGGTAGAGCAGGTATTCGTCGTTCCGGTCGGGGGCGGGGCGGCCGTCCACCTCGGCTGCGTGCCGCCGGTTCCAGCGGTGCCAGCGGCCCACTGCCGCCCGCCACTCCCGCGGGATCTCTGAGAGGACCTGGATCCGCGCCCGCACGTCCTCACTGCGCTTGGTATCGTGGGTCGAGGTGGCGGAGAGCCCGGCGGGCCACTTCTCCTGCCGGGCTAGGCACTGCGTGTGGAACTCGTCCACGGAGATCCCGAACCGGTCCGGGTCGCCGCCCACCTCGTTCAGGCTCACGAGAGGGTTGTACCGGTAAAAGGCGGTGTCCTCGACCCCCTTCGCCGTGACGGGGGCGGTCACCTGCTGGAACTTCTGGACGAAGGTGCGCTGATCCTCGCGGTAAGTTTGGTCGACATTCTCCGGGTATCGGAGCAACAGGACGTCGCGCACGAAGTCGAAGACGGAGACGTTGGTGGCGGGATTGCGCCGCTTGGCAAAGGCCACCGCCACCTCGACACAGGCCCGATCCTGGAGCGACACCTCCGGGCTCCGCCCGTCGATATAGGTCCGGTACACCGGGAAGCACGCGATCACCTCCCGCAGGGCGTGGGTGAGGCTGTTGAGGGTGAAATCACGCGAGTATCGGTTCCGCTCCGACAACCGGTCGAGGGCGTGCCCGAGGACGTTCAGCTCGCTGGACATGGAGACCCGCAGGATGAGCTGCTTCGACTCGTACACCAGGTCGGCGAAGGGGGTGCGCTGCCCGGTGAAGGCGGTGTAGGCGGCCGTCATTGCCTTCTCGTTGCTGCTGTCCATGAACAGGCCCCCCACCAGGTGCAGGAACTCGTAGCCCGTGGTGCCGTGAATGGCCCAGTGGATCGGCAGGCGCTCCCCTCGGGCCAGGATCTTCTCCGCCAGGAGGTAGAGCGGGCGGCAGCCTGGCCGGGCCGGATCCGGCTGGCAGGTCGCGTCGAAGCGCTGCAGCGCGACCGCTACCGCGGCCTCCCGGTCGGGCTCGGCCCCCACGCCTTGCTGGTCGAGGCGGGCGCGGGCCACCTGGGCGAACCGCTCTCGCTGGAGCGCCAGGAAGTAGCGGGGCGGGTCGAACAGACCATCTGGATGATCGAGGCGAAGGCCGGTTAGCTTCCCTTCCTCCACCAGACGCAGGATCAGCCGGTGCGCCTCCCGGAAGACCGCGGGATTCTCCATCCGGATGGCCGCGAGATCGTTGATGTCGAAGAAGCGGCGGTAGTTGATCTCCTCGGCCGCCACCCGCCAGTAGGCCAGGCGGTAGGCCTGATCGTCCAGCAGGCGGTCCAGGAGGTCGAAGCTCCGGGGATCGCCCCGCTTGCCGTTGAAGTTCCGGACCGTCTCCTCGATGGAAGCCCGGATGATCTCGCAGCGCTCCGTCAGGTGCGCCAGGCGCCGGCGGATCACCTCTTTCTCCCGCATCCGCTCCCGGACCCGGTCCGGCGCCGTCTCCGTCCGGGCCGGGAGATTGGTGAGGGCCGTGATGATGCTCTGGTACTCCTGAAGATAGGGATCCCCCTCGCCCAGCGTGGCCGTCAGGGCCTCCAGGCGGTGCCCCAGGATCAGGGTCGCGGAGCGGGGCGCGATGGGCAGCCGGGTCTCGTGGTAGCGCAGGCTGAAGGCGCCGCCCGCGTACTCCAGGGCGAGTTCCTGCTTCTCCAGCACCTGTCCGTATTGGTCCCCCAGGATGGGCAGCAGGACCCTGTTGGCCAGTTGCGGTTTGACCGGGTCCCAGTCGATGTCGAAGAATTCCGCATAGGCGGAACTGGGCCCGTTCTCCAGGACGTCGTTCCACCAGGGATTACACGCGGCGGCGATCCCCATGTGGTTGGGAATCACGTCCAGGATCTGCCCCATCCCCCGCGCCTGCAGGTCGCCGACAAACCGCGCGAACTCCTCTTCCGTCCCGATCTCGGGGTTCAGCCGGCTGTGATCGGCGATGTCGTAGCCGTGCATGCTCCCCGGCCGGGCCTGGAGGTAGGAGGAGGCATACACGTCGCTCACCCCCAGGGCCTCCAGGTACGGGATCACCTGCCGCGCAGCCTCGAAGGTGAAGCCCCGGTTGAACTGGAGCCGGTAGGTGGCCACCGGCACCCTGGGGAGCAAGGCGACGTCCTGCTGCAGTTCCGTGAACACGTCAGTCTCCATGTGCCCCCGCCTCTGCCGCAGAATCCCGTGTCCTTCCGCCCGGGTCCGGCGGGCCGCTCCCGGCCAGGGGCAGGCGGACGATCACCTCGGTCCCCCGTCCCGGAATGGACAGCATCTCCACCTCACCCCGGTGGGCGCGCGCAATCTCCTCGACGATGGGCAGGCCCAGCCCCGTCCCCTGTCCCCGCCCTTTGGTGGAGAAGAAGGGCTCGAAAACGTGGTCCAGCTCCTCGGCGGTCAGGCCCTTCCCGGCGTCCACGACATGGATGGGCAGGCACGGTCCCTCCACCTTGCCGCGGATGATCCCGGCGCGCCCCTCGGCCGGCAGGAGCGGATCCGGTCCCGTCGTCACCCGGACCCTTTCGCCAGGCGGCGAGGCATCCAGGGCGTTCAGCAACAGGTTGAGAAAGAGTTGCTGGAGCTGGTCCGGGTCCGCCAGGACGCGCGGGAGGCCGATGGGAAGGTCCAGCTCGAGGCGCACCCCGCGGCGGCGGCTCCGCTCCAGCAACAGGTCCGCCACGCGGCCGACGATCGGCACGATCGCCTCGGCCCGCAGGCTCGGGCGCCGGGGCCGGGTGTAGTCCAGCAGGGCGCGGATGATCCCGCTGATCCGCTCGGTCTGTTTCAGGATCACGTCCAGGTGTCGGCGCTCAGGGTGCTCCCGCGGTACGACCCGCTCCAGCACCTCGGCGCGACCGGAGATGATGTTCAGGGGCGTGCCGATCTCGTGGGCCACCTCGGCCGCCAGCATGCCCACCGCGACCAGCTTCTGGGCCTGATGCACCTCTTGCTCCAGCCGCAGACGCTCCTCCGCCTGGTGGAGGAGCTCGTCGTGCGCCATCTGGAGGTTGGTGGCCATCCGGTTGAACTCCTCGGCGAGCTGGCCGATCTCGTCCCGGCGCGCCACCTCGATCCGCTGCGCGAGGTCTCCCCGGCCCACCGCTTGGGCCCCCGCCATCAGCGCTCGGATCGGCCGGGCGATGCTCCAGCGGGTGAGGGCCACTACCGACAGGACAAAGAGGGCCAGGACCACCAGGCGCGATAGAACATTCTCCCGGACCGCGCGGCGAAACTCCCGCTCCATTCCTGCCAGGGTCTGCCGGACCTCGATGGCCCCCGTCTGCCGCCCGGGCCAGCGGAAGGGTTGAACGTAGCGGAGCAGCCGCCCCGATTCGGCCGATACCAGCGCCGAGACCGCCTCCTTCGACGCCAGGGCGTCGCGGACGATGTCATCCAGCGTCGGGGCTGCGGCCCCGGGGGAGACGGTCTCCGCCACGACCTGCCCGTCAGGGGCATAGATGGCCACCGCGACCAGGCCCGGCCGCGCCAAGATGTCGTCCAGAAGCTCCTTCAGCTCGGCCGTGGTCCGGCCCCAGCGGACGTTCCGGCTCACCGCCAGCGCCAGCGTCTCGGCGAAGATCCGCTCGTCCTCCCGGGTTTGCTCCACGAGCCGTTCCCGCTCGCGACCCAGGCGGACGTAGTCGTAGATGCCGGTGATGATCATCAGGGCCAGCATCAGAAGGATGACCAGACGCGTCGTGAGGTTTCGCATACGGTCAGCGCTCCGCGGTGCGCCACGCTCCCTCACCCCGGCCCCCACCCAGGGGGACCCGGGAGCCGGTGAAGGGGAGCGGATCACGCCGGAGATTCCGCGCTCGACCCCAGGGCCTTGGCGATGGCCGCCTTCATCTCTTCCATCCGGAACGGTTTGAAGAGGTATTCCACCGCCCCCTTCTCCGCGGCCTCCATGTAGGAGGCCACATCGCCGAACGCGGTCATCATGATGATCTGGGAGTGCGGGCAGACGCGCCGGAGCCCCGGGAGCAGATCCAGGCCGCTGGGCCCGGGCATGTTCTTGTCCATCAGGATGACGTCGAACGTCCGGGCCCGGAGGGCCAGCACCGCCTCCGTTCCATCCTTGGCCTCAACGACCTCGTAGCCCTCGTTGCGGAGGACATCCAGGAGGAGCGCCCGCATCTCCGGATCATCATCTACCACCAGAATCCTTGGTTGCTTTGACATCTTTCTTCCCCCCGGTGATCATGACCCATGCCGGGCTCGCGGGTCAAGCGAGCCGGCTCGACCCCGATGCCACCTCCCCCGCCATCCCGCTGCCCCCCTGTCCCGTCAGCCCGTGTCGGCCCCCTCCGCTCCTGCCGGAGGCGCATCGCCTCCAGAGAGCGGGTGGAGGATCAGGATGCCGGATGGGGCAAGCTCGAGGGGGACGAGATCAGAGAGCAGGCCAGATGCCGCACTCACCAGATCTGTCCAGGAAAGCCATGGATCCGTCCCCAGATGCGACGGGACCGGCACGCGGCTCCCAGCCGTCCGATCCAGATTGAGAACCACCAGAATCCCCTCGCGCCCATCGCGCGTCCACTTCTGGAACCCGAAGAGCCGGGGATCGCCGAGATCTATCGGGTGGAGAGGTCCGTCCTCGTTGAACGGCCGGTGGGCCGCCTTGGTCCGGTTGATGGTGGTGATGGCCCCGGTGAGATCCCAGTGCGGGGCCTCCCAGTCCTGCGGGCTCGTGGTCACCACGTGGAGGCGATTCCGAAATCCGTACTCGAACCCCATGGGCATCATCACCCCGGCGGAGAAGGTCGCCGCAAAGGCGTACCGCTGGAGAACGGCCTGCCGGTCGCCGTCGAGCTCGGCGGCCAGCCGTGGCGTGTCATGGGATTCCGGGAAGCTGACGGAGGGGAGTACCGGCGCGGTCGCGGCGTACTGTTCCAGGCACCAGGAGTCCCGGAAGTTCCACCACTTGCTGCTGTTGAAGAGGAAGTCGAATCCCGTCCCGGCCATTTCCAGTGTCTGCTCGGGGGTGCAGCCCAGTGTCTCGGCGAAGAACAGAACGTCAGGGTGCCTGGCCTTGACGGCGCCGATCAGCTCCTTCCAGAGGTCGGCCGGAACCTGGTAGGCGGCGTCGCAGCGAAACCCCCGGAAGCCCAGGCCCGCATAGTGGAGGGCGAGGTTTCGCCAGTACGTCCAGAGAGCCTCCCGGTCGGGACTCCCCGCGTTGTCCACCTCCGCCAGGTCCCGCCAGACCACGCGCGTCTTCCCGTCCATGGCGCCGGGGTGCACGATCTGCCCGTCCCGGTCGCGCCGATACCAGCCGGGGTGCTGGTGAACCAGTGGCGAGTCGAAGGCGGTGTGATTGATGACCAGGTCCATCATGACGGCCAGACCGAGCCGCGACGCCTCTTCCAGCATCCCGCGGAGCTGATCCATGGGGGCAGCGCCCCCGTCGGTGAACCGTGGATCGATGGCAGAGTAGTCCTTCACCGAATACAGGCTCCCGGAATACCCGGCCTGGGAGAACGGGTTCACGTAGATCCAGGTGAACCCCATGGCGGCCGCCCGTTCCATGTGGGACGCCCAGCAGGGCAGCGGCCCGGCCAGGAGCGGGAAGAGGTTGTAGATCCGCGGCCCCTCACTCATCGCGGTCCGAATCCAACCGCCGGTACCAACGACATGGCCGTTGGTGCGCCAAGGACGCCAAGAATGGCCTATCCCCTGCGAGCCGTCGAAAAGTCAGGAACGGATCGACAGGCTTTTCAAGCATTCCATTCTCTGCAGGCATTCCCCATTCCCGGGCTTGTGGCGCTCCTGGCGGTTCAATCACTTCCGCCGAAGCCGGAGGAGGGCCAGGCCCCGGCCCTCCAGGTTGTAGACCTCGCCCCCCTTCATCGGCCGGTGCAACCGGCGTCCCTCGGGCGTGCGGGTGTCCAGGAGCAGCTCCCACTTCACGCCGGGCCGGTGGGCCGGCAGCGTGAACGGCAGCGGCTCGTGATGAGCGTTCAAGAGGATGAGGAGCGTGTCGTCCGTGATCCGGTTCCCCTGGGCGTCCACGTCCTCGATGGCGTCCCCGGCCAGCCGGAGCCCGAGGGCGCGGGTCTGGGCGTTGGTCCAATCCTCCTCGGTCATCTCCTTGCCGTCTGGGCGGAACCAGGCCAGGTCCTTGACCTCGGAGCCGTGGATCCGCCGCCCGTAGAAGAACTGGCGCCGGCGCAGGACCGGGTGCCGGCGGCGCAGCTCGATGAGGAACCGGGTGAAGGCCAGGAGATCCCGCCGGCGCTTGTCCAGCTTCCAGTCGAACCAACTGGTCTCGTTGTCCTGGCAGTAGGCATTGTTATTGCCTTGCTGCGTGCGGCCGATCTCATCCCCGCCGCAGAGCATGGGGACGCCCTGGGAGAGGAGGAGGGTCGCCAGGAAGTTCCGCTTCTGCAGCTCGCGCCGGCCGAGGATCGGCGGGTCATCTGTGGGCCCCTCCACCCCGCAGTTCCAGCTCAGGTTGTCGTTGGTCCCGTCCCGGTTCTCCTCGCCGTTTCTCTCGTTGTGCTTGTCGTTGTAGCTCACCAGGTCGTGCAGCGTGAACCCGTCGTGGGCGGTGACGAAGTTGATGCTGGCGTAGGGCCGGCGCCCGCCCTTGCCGTACAGGTCGCTCGATCCCGTCAAACGATACCCTAGCGCCCCGGCCTGCCCCTCGTCCTCCTTCCAGTACGCCCGCACGGTGTCCCGGTACTGGCCGTTCCACTCCGCCCACAGGACGGGGAAGTTCCCGACCTGGTAACCGCCCTCGCCCAGATCCCACGGCTCCGCGATCAGCTTCACCTGGGAGATGACCGGGTCCTGGTGGATGATGTCGAAAAAGGCTCCCAGCCGGTCCACGTCGTGAAGCTCCCGGGCCAGCGCCGAGGCCAGGTCGAACCGGAACCCGTCCACGTGCATCTCCAGCACCCAATAGCGCAGGCTGTCCATGATGAGCTGGAGGGTTCGCGGATGGGTCATGTTGAGGGTGTTGCCGCAGCCCGTGTAGTCCATGTAGTAGCGGCGGTCCTCGGCCAGGCGGTAATAGCTGGCGTTGTCGATGCCGCGGAAGCAGAGGGTGGGCCCCAAGTGGTTCCCCTCCCCGGTGTGGTTGTACACCACATCCAGGATCACCTCGATCCCGGCCTGGTGGAATGTCTTCACCATGGTCTTGAACTCGCTGACCTGCTGGCCCAACGCGCCGGCGCTGGAAAATCGCACGTCCGGGGCGAGGAACCCGATGGAGTTGTACCCCCAGTAGTTGGTCAGGCCCTGCTCCACCAGGTGCTTGTCGGCCACGAACTGGTGCACGGGCAGCAGCTCCACGGCGGTGATCCCCAGCGAGCAGAGGTAATCGATGACGGCTGGGCTGGCCAGGCCGGCGTACGTCCCCCGGAGCCCCTTCGGCACGTCCGGGTGCCGGGCGGTGAGGCCTTTGACATGCACCTCGTAGATGATCGTCTCGTTCCAGGGGACGCGGGGGGGCCGATCGTCCCCCCAGGTGAACGCCGGGTCAATCACCACGCACTTGGGGATGTTGGCGGCGCTGTCCCGCTCGTCCCGGCTGAGGTCGGCATCGGGATGGCCAACCTGGTAGCCAAAGAGGGCATCGTTCCAGCGGATGGTCCCGTCAACGGCTTTGGCATACGGGTCCAGGAGCAGCTTGGCGGGATTGAACCGGTGACCGTTGGCGGGATCATGCGGCCCCTCCACCCGGTACCCGTACCGCTGCCCCGGCCTCGCCTCGGCGAGGTAGGTGTGCCAGACCTGGTCGGTCTGCTCCGTCATCCGGATCCGGGCCACCTCCTCGTTCCCGTCTGGTCCATCGATGAGGCAGAGCGCGACGCCTGTGGCGTTCTCCGAGAAGAGCGCGAAGTTCACTCCCGAGCCATCCCACGTGGCGCCCAGGGGATAGGGGTTGCCCGGCCGGGTTTTCATCCTTGGCCCTCCGGCTGGAGGATCAGAGCCGCCAGAGGCGGGAGGGTCAGCTCCAGCGACCAGCGGTGGCCATGCTGGGGCAGGGGGACGGCCGCGACCCCGCCGCCGTTGCCCACATTGCTTCCTCCGTAGATCTCGGCGTCCGTGTTCACCAATTCCCGGTAGAAGCCGCCGCGCGGGACGCCGATCCGGTAGGCGTCCCGGACCACCGGGGTGAAGTTGCAGACGAAAACCAGGAAGTTCTCGGGGTCCCGGGCTCTACGGAGGAAGGAGATGCTGCTCCCCTCCCAGTCGTTACAATCAATCCACTGGAACCCCGCGGGCTCGAAGTCCACCTCATGCAGGGCCGGCTCGTTCCGGTACAGGGTATTCAGGTCCTGGACCAGCCGCTGGAGGCCCCGATGGTACGGCCCCATCTCCAATAGGTGCCAGTCCAGGCTGGCCTCGTGGTACCACTCGTTGGTCTGCCCAAACTCCCCGCCCATGAAGAGCAGCTTCTTCCCGGGGTGCCCGTACATGAACGCGTAAAACACCCGGAGGTTGGCGAACTTCTGCCAGTCGTCGCCCGGCATTTTCCGGTGGAGCGAGCCCTTCCCATATACCACCTCGTCGTGAGACAAGGGGAGGATGAAGTTCTCGTGCCAGGCATAGAGCAGGCCGAAGGTCAGGTTGTTGTGGTAGTACTTCCGGTGGATGGAGTCTTTGCTCATGTAGATGAGCAGGTCGTGCATCCAGCCCATGTTCCACTTGAAGCCGAAGCCCAACCCCCCGACGTAGGTTGGCCGGGAGACCATCGGCCAGGCCGTGGATTCCTCCGCGATGGTCATCACGTCTGGATGGTACTGGTACACGACCTCGTTGAATCGCTTCAGGAACGCAATGGCCTCCAGGTTCTCGTTGCCCCCGTGGGCGTTCGGGATCCACTCCCCCGGTTTCCGGCCGTAGTCCAGGTACAGCATGGAGGCCACGGCGTCCACCCGGAGGCCGTCGAGGTGGTACGTGTCCAGCCAGAAGAGGGCGCTGCCCAGGAGGAAGTTCGCCACCTCGTTCCGGCCGTAGTTGAAGATCCGCGTCCCCCAGTCCGGGTGCTCCCGCTGGCGTGGATCCGCATGTTCGTACAGGTGGGTCCCGTCGAAGTAGATCAGGCCGTGGGGATCCTGGGGAAAGTGGGCCGGCACCCAGTCCAGGATGACGCCGATCCCGTGCTGGTGCAGGGTGTCCACGAAGGCCATGAAATCCTGTGGGCTGCCGTGCCGGCAGGTGGGGGCGAACAACCCGATGGGCTGGTAGCCCCATGAGCCGTAGAAGGGATGCTCGGTGATGGGGAGCAGCTCCACGTGAGTGTAGCCCATGGCCTTCACGTACGCGGCCAGCTCCTGGGCCAGCTCCTGGTACCTCAGGAACTCGCCCCCCGCCTTGCGCCGCCAGGAGCCCAGGTGCACCTCGTAGATGGCCAGGGGCGCGTCCAGGGCGTGCTTCTCCGCCCGGGTGGCCATCCAGGCCGCATCCCTCCACTCGTACGCCAGGTCGGTGACGATGGAGGCGGTGCGGGGCGGCAGCTCGAACGCGAAGGCGTAGGGGTCCGCCTTGAGGACGGGAGGCCCCTCGGGCGGGAGTACCTCGAACTTGTACAGGGTCCCCACGCCGAGGCCCGGGATGAAGATTTCCCAGATACCGTTGCCCGGGTGCAGCCGCATCGGGTGCACCCGGCCGTCCCACCCGTTGAAATCGCCCACGACGCTGACGCGGCGGGCGTTGGGGGCCCAGACACCGAAGGAGACGCCGGAGACGCCGTCCATCTCCGTGAGATGTGCTCCCAGCTTCTCGTATTCCTGGTAATGGCGTCCCTCGCCCATCAGATAGAGGTCGTAGTCGCTGAGGCGGGACCCGAACCGGTACTCATCCTCCGCCTCGGACTCGTGGCCCTCTCCATCCCTCCATCGCAGGCGGTACGGAAAGGCCTCGCGCCGGCCGGGAAAGACGGCCTCGAAGACGCCTTCCGGATGGATCCTGGTCATGGGCTGGTCTCGCAGACCGAGCGCCAGGGGCACGACCGTCATCGTGGCCGCGCCGGGGCGGAACGCCCGGATGACCAGCCCGGCGCCCTCGCCCTCCGGCAGGGCATGGGGGCCGAGGACCGCGACGGGGTCGCCGTGCTCCCCCCGCATGATGGCCTCGATCACTTCCGGAGTGAGGCTGGTGGACACCGTCTTCCTCCTTCTTTGCATTTCCCCAGGCCGGACCCGTCAGGTCCGCTGCATCGCGGAACGCACAGGGCCGGGTCCGCCGTTTCCCTGGGTCGGTCAGCCCGCCGACTGGCGGCTCCGGCGGAAGGCCCACCGGAGACCGACGGGCGCCAAGAGCGTCGTCACTAAGACCATCAGGACGATGGCCGAGAAGGCGCCCTGGGACAGAACCGGCTCTCCCTGTAGCGTCAGGCTCGCGCCGATTCCGGCAAAGATCAGCCCGACTTCGCCTCGAGGGATCATGCCGATGCCGACCGCCAGGCGGTTGACGCCCCGACCCACCACCCCCAGAGCGCAGGCCAACTTTCCGGCCAGCGCGCAAAGGATTAGGACCGCCCCCAGGGTCAGGATGTTCGGGCTGGCCAAACTGCCCAGGTGGACCTGGATGCCCATCAGGACGAAGAAGAGGGGGACGAAGAGGCTGGTGAGCGGGTGCATCAGCTCCGAAAGGGTTGCCTCTTCCTTCCGGGTCCGGATGCCCTCGCCGAAGGGGTCCAGCATCAGCCCGGCGGCGAAGGCGCCGATGATGTCGGCGAGCCCTATCAGCTCGGCCGCGAATGCCAGGCTGAAGCACAGAGCGAGGCCGAAGACCAGCAGGATGCCGTGCTGTCCGGTTCGCGCCGCCAGGCGCACGATAGGCTGTGACAGCAGGTGACCGACCCCAACCGTGATCCCCAGGAACAGGATGGCCCGGAGGAGGATGCCCCCGATGGCAAGAGGCGAAAGGCCCGGTCCGCCCGTCGCCGCCGCAGCGACCGCGCCGCTGATCACCGCCAGCACCACCAGCCCCAGGATGTCGTCCATCACGGCCGCGCCCAGGATGATCTGTCCCTCCCGAGTCTGGACCATCCCCAGGTCCCTCAGCACCCGCGCGGTGATCCCCACGCTGGTGGCCGACAGCGTGGCCCCGACGAAGACGTGGGTCAGGGTCAGGCTGTCCGGCAGCAGCCACGCCGCCGCCCCCCACCCCAGGAGGAGGGGGACCATGATCCCGACCAGGGCCACCAAGAGGGACGACCAGCCCACCCGGACCAGCGCCCGAAGGTCCGCCTCCAGCCCCACATCGAAGAGCAGGATCAGGACGCCCATCTCGGCCAGGACGAACAGGGTCGCATTCCCCCGCACGAAGGCGATCCCCGTCTGTCCGAAGAGGGGCGGCAGGAGGTTCCCCAGGGCGATCCCGACCAGGAGCTCCCCCAGGACGGACGGCTGACCCCAGCGCTGGACAATGAGGCCGCCGGCCTTGGCCGCCACCACCAGGACGGCCAGGCCGAAGAGGATCGGGCCAAAGCGGCCGTGCTCATCCCCGGCCGCACCCAGGACGGCGCCCGGCATCCCGAGAAGCAGCAGGGCAGCGATCGCCGCCCGGACCGTCCAGGCCCACACCCGTCTTGCATTCTCCCACGATTCTGTCGCGCTGCCCATTCCAGCACAATGGGGTGGCCGGCGGTCGCGCCCCGAGGCCACACCCGCCTACCTGCACACACCGCTTTCCAGCCTGGCCCGATAGAACTCAAACAAGCGCTCTGTGTCAACCCCCCAGCCGGCACCGCCCTTCTTGCGGCCGGTCAGCTCTTCGCGCCAGGCAAGACCTCCACGCTGATCGCCTCGTCGCCAGTCGCGACCCGCCGGAAGTCGATAGGGGCTGCCTTGGTTTCCGCGGGCCCCCCCGCCTTCTTCTCCTCCTCTGCGGGTGCCGGCTCCCTCTTCTCCGCGTCACCTGCAGGCGCCGACGCGAGCGGCAACCCTACCAGCAGGAGCGCCAGTCCAACGATGAGTGTTCTTCCCTACTGAATCGGCTCCAGCAGGACCGCTTCGCCCCACCACTTCTCCCGCCGTCTTCACCCCAGCACCCAGTGCGGTCCAGGCTGGTGCGGGGCTCAGCGAACTGGGACGGCACCGGCTTCCCGGTCTGCACATGGAACGCCTCCTCGACAGAATCGCCGGGAGCGCGGCCAACCTGTTCCCCGTGGGACCGTCGAGGGCGGGCGCGCCCACCGCGCCGACCTGGAGATGGGCGCGGAGTTGTCACCTCGTCTCTTTCTCCGCCGCGGCACGGACCCGATGCTCCAGCAGCGTCAACATGGCTTCCTGGGGCAGTCCTACCCGACCTCGTAGGGCAGCAAGGCCGGTGCCGGAAACAGCTTATTCGAGGGGGAGGCGTCCTGAAGCCCTCATTGGCGGGGGGTTACCAGGCATAAAATGTTGCGAGAGGCCGGGAGGCGATGCGAACCTCCAATGAAAGTTTGGCAAGCTCGGTCTGTCTCCACTGAAGCAGCAATCGCGGCAACTCATTAAGAATACAGGGCAAAGTCATCATGTCCAGGTCGGTGACATGGTGTCACCGGATTGCCGCGACCCCTATTTGGGAAGGAGGGAAAGCCGGAGGTGAGGGAGGGAGCCGTCCTCCGGCTTTCCCCTGACCCCAGGAAACACCCGGGGTCATCCGGAGGTCGGCTGGATGTCCAGGACCTTCATCCGAACCGGGCCTCCGGGAGCGTCGAAGCTGAACTCCTCCCCCTTGTGTCGCCCCAGCAAGGCCTTCCCCAGGGGGGCACCGATGGATAGCTTCCCTTGATTGATGTTGGCCTGGACGGGAGGAACGAGGACGAAGTCGAAGCTGCGTCCATCCTCCCGGAGCAGCGTCACCTTGGAGCCGGTGAAGACTTTCTCTGGCATGCGTGGACCTCCCTCGTGCGGCGTCACCGTTGAACCTGCCCGCCCAGATCTTGGATCACTGTTGCATCCGGCGAATGACCAGGACATCACCCGGGCGAATGGCTCGACCAGAAACGGCCGGATTCCACCGCCGGAGGTCCTCCAGGCGTACCCGGTACTGTCGGGCAATCGCGGAGAGCGTGTCCCCGCGTCGCACCCTGTGCCGCTGTGCCGCGGAGGAGGCGACACCCGAAGCCTGCTCGCGGACCTTGAAGTGTTTTCCCGCGCCTTCCGGCAGATTGATGAGGAACGTCCCCGCCGGAAGCGCGTCCCCCGTGATCGCCGGATTGAGAAGCTTGACCTCCCGGTAGAACGAGCCTGCCCCCTCGGCGATCCCCATGACTGTCAGGTGGTGGCGGACCCGCACCTGCACCCGGTCCCGCGCGGGCGGCCGGTACAGCTCTTCGCCGGGGACGTGAAAGCCGTACCGCTCGGGATCCGCCAGGATGAGCTTGGCGGCGTAGGCCCGGAAGACGTAGCGTTCCGTTTCCCTCGGAAGCGCGAGCTGGAAATAGCTCCGGACGCGCTGCTTCCGCATGGCCGACTTCACGCGGGACTCGCCGCCGTTGTATGCCGCCAGGGCCAGGGACCATTGCCCGAACTGGCCATACAGGTCGGCAAGGTAGGCGAGGGCTGCCCGGCTGGCCAACTCGGGATCGCGGCGCTCGTCCCACCGAGTCGTGACCCGCAGGCCATAGCGCCGGGCGGTCGCCGGAATGAACTGCCAGATTCCCAGGGCGGAGGCCGACGAGAGCGCCTGGGGCTGGAGGGCACTTTCGATGACCGCCACGTACTTCAGATCGTCGGGGAGGTCGGTCCGGCGCAGGGTCTTCTCGATATATGGGAAGTACCGGGCTGCCCGCTTCAGCCAGAGGATGACCTGGCCGCGCTGCTGGAGAGAGAGCAGGACCTCCCGCTCCAGCCGCTCCCGCACATCCCACCGGTCGAGGGGAACGGCCTCGCCGGCAAACCCGAGGGCCGCGGGCACCTCGAAGGTGAGGAGTGCCCGGGTGAGGCGCTGCCGGTCCTCCTCCAGTTCTTCTATGCGTGCCTCGAGCTGCCGAAGCCGGTCGGCGAGCTCCTCGTTCGGCGTGTTTGCGGCGTAAGCCAGGTGCGCCCCGATGAACAGGATCGCGGCCGCGGCGGCCGCGGCCGCCAGCCACCACGCGAGCTGGCGACGGCGCCGCTGCCAGCGGAGGCGTCGGTGGGCAGCCTCGCGGCGGCGATCTTCCTCCAGGAGTCGTCGCAACTCGCCTGCGGGAATAGGCATCAGCATCTCCTTGGGACCGCTCCGGGGAAGTCCCAGGAAGAGTCTCCGAGCTGGGGGAGTCCTCCGGACTTCCGTCGGAACGAGTGCACTCGCAGGGGAACAGGGATCGGCGGACCGCCGGACAGGAGGCGACCCGATGCCGCGAGAGCGAGGTCAGATCAGCGGAGGGTGGAGCGGGGGAGAGGAATCAGGGCCTGCAGAGAGACGAACCGGGTGGCCAGACTGCCCGACAGATCCCCGCGGGGCGAGGGCCTGGCAAGCGCCGTAGAGGTCCCGGGAAAATGGGACGCGCCGTTAGGGGATGGCCTGAGGATGCTCACTCTGCCCTCAGATCGGTGACAGGAAGACTGGATCAAGATAACCCTCGATGGGCTCCGTGTCAAACTCCCCTCGATCCGGGATCCCGCTCAAAAACTCCCGCCCATCGCAGCCTTCCCCACTCCTGTTCGGTCATGCCGTCCTGCCCTCCCGGCACCGGCCGCGACGGCTTGCTGTCCGGCACCGGAGGCGGTCGTGGGAGCCGGGGGCGCCGGGGGACGGCGCCCCGGCCATCGTCCGGCCACGCCCCGCAGGGCGTCGGCGATGGCGTTGGCGTGCCGCGCCAGCGAGGGCGACGCCAGGGCCAGGATCAGCACGTACAGGGCGGCGAAGGGTTGGAGGCGCGAATCCAAGCCGCCCTGCCTGGCGAGCACTGCCACCATCACGGAGAACTCGCCCCGGGCCAGGATGGTCATCCCGAGCCGGGACGAGGCCCGGAAAGAGTGCCCACCCCACCAGCCGGCCGCCAGGCCGGCGAGGAAGCTCCCCGCCACGCTCACGGCGGCGCCCCCAATGGCTGGAAGCGCCACCGCCCACAGCCCGGCGGGAGGCACGGCGGCCCCGAAGGCGAAGAAGAAGACGGCCGCGGTCAGGTCGCGCACCGGCAGGAGCCGTTCCTGGATGGCCTCGCGGTGCGCCGTGCCGGCCAGGACCAGTCCCACCAGGAGCGCCCCGACCGCCTCGGCCACGTGGAGGACTTCCCCCGCGCCGGCGACAGTCAGGACGAGGGCGAACACCAGGAGCAGGAACAGCTCCTGGGGGAGATCCGCCAGGGCCCGATCCAGCAGGCGGCGTCCCGCATGGCCCGCGGCGACGACCCCGGCGATGAACAGCAGCGAGAGGGCGGCCCCGGCCAGCAGGCGCGCCGGTTGGATGGCGCCGGTCAGGAGGATCCCGGAGAGGGCTGTCAGATAGACGGCCAGGAACACGTCCTCGATCGTGATGATTCCCAGGATCAGCTCGGTCTCGGGGTTCGCGGTGCGACGCAGGTCGATGAGGATGCGGGCCACGATGGCGCTGGAGGAGATGGACATGATGCCCACCAGGGCCAGGACCTCCAGACCTTCCCAGCCCAGGAGAAGGCCGTAGGCGGCGCTGAGGGCCGCGTTCAGGGCGACGTATGTGACCCCGCCCACCACGATCCGCTGTCCCGACTGCAGGAGCCGGGAGACCGGCAGTTCGAGCCCGACGAACAAGAGGAGGAGCAGCAGGCCGATCCGTCCCAGCAGGTCCACCACCGCGGGATCGCGCACCACGCGGAGGTCCAGGAAGCTCAGGGTGAGGCCGTGCGGCCCCACCAGCATCCCGGCCGCCACGAAGAAGGGGATGGCGGAGGTCCCGAGGCGCCGTGCCAGCAGTCCCGCCAGGGCGAGGACGGCATAGACCAGTCCCAGCTCCAGGATCGGGGTCATCACGCGTCGCCGGGCTGGCGGCCGGTGATCAGGGTCTTGAAGGCGGAGAGCTGCCCATGCTTGGCAGCCACCACCAGCGTGTCGCCTTCCTCCAGCACGGTCTCGGGACCGGGATTCGGCAGGCTCTGTCCCTCCCGGATGATGTCAATGATGCTCACCCCGGTGCGCTTGCGGATCTGCAGCTCGCCGATGGACTTGCCCCGGGCCGGGGCGGCCGGGCCGATCTGGAACCACTCGATGGCGATCCCCTGGAGGCTCACCTCCAGGTCCTCGAGGATCTTGGGCTTGTAGTAGGCCCCGCCGATGATGGCCCCGATCTGCCGCGCCTCATCGTCCTCGAAGGCGATCCCCCCGCAGGGCTCCTCCGCGCCTGGGGGGAAGATGAACAGCTCCCGTGTGCCCGTCTGATGGACCACAATGGCGAGCCGCTCGCCCCCGCTCGCCGTGAAGGTGTACTTCCGTCCGATCCCCGGCAGGTCGCATTCCGTCATCGTCTCGCGCATGGCTTCCCTCACACTCCGAGCGCCATCTTGATCTGGATGAGGCGGGCCACCCCGGTATGGGTGAGCAGGCCCCGAAACGCCTCCCCCTCGAAGACGAGGAGCCGCCCCCGGCCCGCCTGAAGCATCTGCTGCATGGCCTCCAACGCATCGGCCTCGGGGGTCGTTCGCACCGACGCGTCGGCCGGCAGGGCCACGGCCTGCACTGAGACCTGGTCCCGCTCCTCCGCGGACACCGCTCGAACCTGTGCCAGCTCCAGCAATCCGACCACGTGGTCATTCCGGACCACCGGGAAGCCGCCGTAGCCCCGGGCCAGGAAGTAGTCGCGGATCGCGTCGTTGACCGAGAGGTGGGCCGGGAGGGTCACCGGGTCGGGAACCATCAGGTCGCGCACGTGCAGGCCGGAGAGCGCTTCCTTGAGCCAGACCTGCGAGGCCGCGGACTGCGCGGCCATCAGGAGAAACAGGCCGATGAAGACGCGCCAGAGGGCTCCGGGCGCATGACCCGCCAGCATGCCGAAGATCCCCGTCACGATGAGGAAATAGGCGAAGAACCGGCCTGCGCCCGCCGCCGCGCGGGTGGCGCGGGGCAAATCCCCCCAGAACCGCCAGAGCGCGGCCCGCAGGATCCGGCCGCCATCCAGGGGGAAGGCCGGGATCAGGTTGAAGAGGACGACGATCCCGTTCAGCATCGCCAGGTAGGCGGGCACGGCGGCCGCGCCCGGCCGCCCCGCCAGGGTCCCCGCCAGGATGCCAAAAAGCACCACGAGGCCGAGGCTCACCACCGGCCCGGCGGCGGCGATGCGGAACTCGGCCCCGGGCCCCGGCGGCTCGGCCTTCAGTTCGGCGACGCCCCCGAAGGCGAAGAGGACGATGCGCCGGGTCTGCACCCCTTCGCGCCGCGCCACCAGGGCATGGCCAAGCTCATGGGCCAGGATCGAGGCGAAGAGGAGCAGCGCCGCCAGGATGCCCTTGGACCAGTAGCTTCCCGTCGGGAGGTCCGGGACGGCCTGGGGGAAATAGCCGGTCGCCAGGCTCCAGGAAAGCAGGGCGAAGATGATGGCCCAGGTGAAGTGCAGCTCCAGCGGGATGCCCGCCAGCGTGCCGATCCGAACGGTGCCTCTCATGGCGGTGGTCTCCTCCGATTGCGTTGCGATTCAGGGTGTTTCGACAGGATACCGCACAATGGCGTGGCCGCCAAGGTGTGTCGTGTCTCAAAATCCCATCCAGGTCAGCCCCACCTGGCCCATCCACACCAGCGAGGCGAGATACACCCAGGTCAGCCCCGACATGAGATAGCCGGCCAGTTTCGGAAGGCGATCCGGAGTCCGAGGAACATCAGGACCAGGCCGAACGGCGTGGAGAGGCCGGGGAGCGGAATCGGCGTGCAGAACGGCAACGCCAGAAGGATCACCAGGACATCCAGCCCGCGTCCGCGGAGGATTTCCACGACCTTTCCGATCGTCACCCCCTCGCCATCGGCATGGTCCAGGATGTGTTGGAGGTCTTCCGAGAGCCGTGTGGGGAGACGGCCCGGCCCCGCTCTCACAGCGACCACCGTCTTGCCATCCACACCCTCTTGACCATCGTTATCATGGGATCAGTTTAGCGGAAGGAAACGGTCGGGGCAATCCCTCAAGAGCCTCCTTTCAGGGCGGCGCCCTGAGCGGAAGCACTCGGAAGTCCATGCCTCCGGGCGTGCCGGTTCCGCGGCTCCCGTTCACTCGATCTCCTCGCCGACCTTGAGGCTGAAGGGCATCCGCGCCTCGGGCTTCACCAGCAGCACCGGGCAGCCGATCGCCTGGAGCAGATGCTTCAGCACCCGGGCGCGGCCGGTCATGAACCGGCCGTGCCAGCCGACCACCAGCAGGCTCACCCCCTCGCGCTCGATCAGCGCGAGCAGCTCGGCGGCGACATCCCCGCGGCCGAGGGCGACCTCCTGGATGCGGCGGCACGCCTCGGGGCCGCAGTGGGGCAGGGCCCGGCTGACCAGCTCCCCGAGCTGGCCCGGGTACTCGTGGTGGAGGGCGTCCGCGTAGCGCGCCCGGGCCGCGAGACCCTCGTCTCCGGCCTTTGAATCCGCCACGTGCGCCACGTGCACCTGGAGGTCCAGGGCATCGGCCAGGCGCACGGCCAGGGCCAGCGCCTCGTCGGATGCGGCCTCGCCGCTCACGGGCACGAGGGCGCGCTCCCACGGCAGCGCCGCGCGGTAGCGCGGCGGCAGCAGCAGCACCGGCACCGCGCATCGCTCGAGGACGGCGCGCGCCACGTGCCCGACGATCGTGCCCGGCTCGGGTTCCGCGGGCGCGGGATCCTCCGAGGCCTGGCCGCGCGCGGTCATCACGACGAGCCCCACGCCGTGGCGCGCGAGCGCCGCCAGGATCGCGCCCTCCGGGTACGCCGGCGCCTGGTGCAGCACGATGAGCGGCCAGTGTTCCTCGGGAACCCGGAGGCGCGCCAGCTCCTCGCGCGCGGGGAGCTCGCGGGGCGTGGCGCTCAGGATGTGCAGCCGGGCGCCGAGCCGCGAGGCGAGCCAGGTGGCGCAGCCCAGGCTCCGCGCGGCGGTGCGCGAGCCGTCGAGCGGCACCAGGATGGACGGAAACAGGCTCATGGCGCCTCCTCCCTCGCCACCTCCACGGGGTAGGCGCGACCGCGCCAGGCGAGCGCGACCGCGACCGCACGCCACTTCGCGGGCAGGCGCGCGGCGGCCTCGGGATCGGGCAGGGGTCCCGTGTCCGTGAAGCGCACGCCCAGGAAGCCGAACACCAGCGCCTGCCAGGTGGCCCCCATGCACGCCGGGTGCACGCCCAGGGCGCTGTTGCCCATCCTGTTGGACAGATCGAGCCAGAGGCTCTCGCGCCAGTAGCGCTCCGCGTCCTCGCGCAGGCCGACCCGTGCGGCCACGGCGGCGTGGATCCCGGGGGACAGGCTGCTGCCGTGGTCGGTGATCGGCTCGTAGAAGCGGTAGTTCGCGGCGACCACCTCGCGCGGAAACGCCTCGGGGAAGAGGTGCAGCAGCATGAGGACGTCCGCCTGCTTGATGAGCTTGAGCCGGTTGATCCGGTCCCAGTCGAACAGCCGGCTGATGGGCGCCTTGAAGCGCTCCTGCCGGGGCAGGGGGTAGTCCTCCAGGTCGAAGAAGCCCGCGAACTGCTCGATCACGCCCTGCGGGTTCGGCCCCGGGCAGAAGAGATCCCGGGCCACCGCCGCCCACTCCTGCGGCTCCTCCGGCGCGAGCGCCAGGCGCTCGGCCAGACCACCCCAGGCCCGCGGGAACTCGTGCCGCAGCCACTCGGCGGCCCGCACCGCCGCCTCCAGGTTGAAGCGCGCCATCCAGTTTGTGTAGGCGTTGTCGTCCACGGAGTGGTGGTACTCGTCGGGGCCGACGACGCCGCGGATGTGGTAGTGCCGGCCGCCCCGCGTGCAGCGGCTGGCCCAGAAGCGGGCCGTCTCCGCCAGGATCTCGACCCCGGCATCGCGCAGGAACCCGCGGTCGCCTGTGGCCTCCCAGTAGCGCCAGACCCCGTGGGCCACGCCGGCCGTCACGTGGACCTGCTGGGTGCCGGTGAAGATCGGGATTTCCTTGCCGGTCGTCTTGAGCCGGATCGTGCGGGGGGTCACGTCGTCGCCGGTCACCGTGGACTCCCAGGCGTAGCAGGCCCCACGGCAGCCCAGCTCGCGCGCCCGCCGTCGCGCCCCCTCGAGGGTGTGGTGGCGGTAGAGCAAGAAGCTGCGCGCCACCTCCGGGCAGGTGTGGAGATAGAAGGGCAGCTTGAAGATCTCCACGTCCCAGAACACGTGGCCCTCGTAGGCGCGGCCGGTGAGGGCCCGCGCCCCCACGGAGACCCGCGGGTCGCGGTCGGCGGCGCTGGTGAGATGATAGGCATTGAACCGGAGCGCCTGCGCGGTGGCGGGGCTGCCGGCGATCCGCACGTCGGCCCGCTCCCAGATCCCGCCCCAGCTCGCCGCGTGGGCGGCCAGCGCATCCTCGAACTCCTCCCAGCCGAGCGCCCGCACGCGCTCCACGGCCGCGGTGCAGGGGTCGGCGAGGTCGCGGCTGGTGTAGACCGCCAGGTACCGGCGGAACGTGAGCGTCTCGCCGATGGCCCCCGGAACCTGCCAGCGCACGCCGTCCCGGCCGCTGCCGGCGAGGGTGGTGCGGGCGGCCAGGCAGATCTCGATGCCCGAGGCCTGGGTGGTGAAGCGCTGGACGTCCAGGGCGGGGTCGGCCCCCCGGGCCTCCAGCGGCGTGAGGTGCGGGTGGTTGGCCGCGAGGTCCGGGTCGGCGAGCGAGGCCTCGAGCTCGACGGCGCCGGAGTAATTCTCCAGGCACACCGTGACCTCCTGCAGCAGCAGGTGCAGATCGGCGAGGGAGGCGCAGCGGCGCGTCCGCACCACCGTCCGGCGGTCCTGGTCCGTCTCGTACACGGCGTGGCCGTGCAGGATGCCCCGGCGGAGGTCGAGCACCCGGCGGTGGGCCCGCCAGTGCGGGCCCGCCAGGTCCAGCGGCCGGCCGTCCACGCTGAGGCGCAGGCGGAACGGGAACGGCGCCGACACCAGCTCGCTGTAGGGGTAGTCGCCGCGGCCCGCGGTCAGGAACTCCAGCTCGGAGTACGGGCGCTCGGGATGCTTGCGATCGTAGACGCCGGCGATGAACAGGTCCCCCTGCGAGCCCGGCACCGGCGTGTCGAGGGTCCCCCGCACGGCGAGATAGCCGTTGCCCACGGTGAGGATGCTCTCCATCTCGTGCTCGCGCGCCGGGTCGAAGCCCTCCTGTTCGATCTGCCAGGCGACGGTCGTCTCGCGCTTCTCGTGCAGGCGGGCGTCCAGGTCCGCGACGGCGAGCTCG
>METI01000165.1:26285-58354 GCA_001771285.1 candidate division NC10 bacterium RIFCSPLOWO2_12_FULL_66_18 | reverse complement strand
AGATCCCGGTGGGCCACGACCGGCGGACCAACGGGCGCTCCAAGTACAGCCCGTTCCGGTTGATCCGGCTCAATTTCGACCTGATGACAGGATTCTCCTTGCTCCCCATCCAGATCGTCAGCCTGGCGGGGATCGGGATCGCGGTCCTGGGCCTGGGCTTCGGCGGATTCCTCATGCTCCGCCGCCTGCTGGTGGGGCCGGAATCCGAAGGGGTGTTCACGCTCTTCGCCATCCTCTTCTTTTTCGTGGGCATCCAGATCCTCGCCCTGGGTCTCATCGGCGAATACATCGGCCGGATCTACATGGAGGTGCGACGGAGACCCCGGTACGTGATCCAACGCATCTATGAATAGGTGGGCAGATTGCGAGAATCGATTCGCTCGAAAGGAGTGATGCGAGAGTTGCTTCAAGGTGTTGGGCCACTCTCGGTGGTCATTCCGGCCTTGAATGAGGAGAGACGCCTCCCTCGGGCAATTCACGGCATCCATCAGTTCTTGCGGTCCCTGGATGTCGATTTTGAGATTATCGTCGTGGATGATGGAAGCAGCGACGGGACCGCCCACGTTGTCGGGACGCTCCAGCGGAAATATTCTGAGGATCAGCTCCGCTTGATTCGCCTCCCCCGCAATCAGGGCAAGGGAGCCGCAGTAAAGGCGGGAATGCTGAGCGCCCTTGGGCAATGTCTGCTGTTCACGGATGCCGATCAATCCACGTCAATCGACCAGCTCCCCAAGCTGTTGCTCCCACTTCTCCAGAGTGGGTTCGACATTGCCATCGGTTCGCGTGCGGCCAAGGACTCGAAGGTCATCGAGGGACAGGCCTGGTACCGGCGGCAGTTGGGGAAGATGTTTGGGACTCTTGCCAAACTCCTCTTGGTGAGGGGCTATCACGACTCCCAGTGCGGGTTCAAATGCTTTCGACGAGAAGCGGCACTCGCGATTTTCCCTTCTCTGACGTCCAGCACGGTCCTATTTGATATCGAGGTCCTCCTCCTCGCGGCGCGCCGCGGGTTCCGAGTGGCGGAGGTGCCTGTGATTTGGACGCACGATCCAGACAGCCGCCTGGGGTATGACCCGCACAGGGCGTTTGTGGTTTTTCGTGAGCTGTTGCGCCTGAGACGGGAATGGGGGGTTGTGCTCCCCGTAAAGGTTCAGGTCTCGCCGTGGAGCCTGGACGGTCTTGCATCTGTTGCCGAGGATCGCGTCTGGTGTGAACAACAACCAACACGCCACGGCGTTCATTAAACGCCAGGGCAGCGAGACTGAAGGGGTTCGGAGGTCCACCACGCGGATCGCATCGCGCGCCCTCGGCGCCGAACCACTTCCTGCTGATCCGGCCATGTGACCTGCACCCCCCCGATCCAGATCGAGTGCGCTGTCTGGAGAGCTAGCCTGACCTCGCTCGGCGCCTTCCATTTCGAATGCAATGTTAGGACATTCCATTCACGCTGAAGACACTCCCCAGTTGCGCAGCATCCCGGCGGAAGGAATCACCCGCGGGGAGAGGATTCACCAATGCGTGTCTTGGTGACCGGCGGTGCCGGCTTCATCGGGTCACACACGGCGGAGGCGCTCTTGGCCTCCGGCCATGCTGTCCGCATCCTGGATGGCCTGATGCCGCCCGTCCATCCCCGTCGGGTGAAACCCTGGATCCCACCCGGCGCGCAGTTCCTTCGCGGCGATGTTCGAAAACGGCGAGACTGGGAGGCGGCACTGGAGGGGGTGGACGCGGTCTATCATTTTGCAGCCTATCAGGATTACCTTCTGGATTTCGGCACCTTCTTCCATGTGAATGTGGTAGGCACCGCGCTGCTCTACGAGGTCGCGGTCCGCCGCCGGTTGCCCCTCCGCAAGGTGGTGGTGGCCTCGTCCCAGGCGGTGTATGGTGAGGGTCGCTACCGGTGTGCGGAGCACGGGGCCTGCTTCCCGGATATCCGATCCCGTGCCAGGCTAGATCGTGGCGAGTGGGAGGTCCCATGCCCCCAATGTGGTGGCGCCATGGTTTCAGAGCCGACCGACGAGACGTTTGTGAATCCTCAGAACCAGTACGCCTTGTCAAAGCATGCACAGGAATCGCTGGCTCTCCGGCTCGGCCATCAGTACGAGATCCCCACGGTGGCCCTCCGCTATTCCATCGTCCAGGGTCCCCGGCAGTCGTTCTACAATGCCTACTCGGGGGCCTGCCGGATCTTCTGCCTGGCGGTCCACCACGGCCGTCGACCCGTGGTGTACGAGGATGGGCGGCAAGTGCGAGACTTTGTGAATATCCGGGATGCAGTCCGGGCAGGCCTGTTGGTGCTCGACCGACCCGAGGCGGACGGCCAGGCCTTCAACGTGGGAGGTGGGGTGCCTTACACAATCATGGATTTTGCTCATACGGTAATTAAGGCATTCGGGGCCGACATGGAACCAGAGGTAACAGGCGAATATCGATTTGGCGATACGCGACACATCTGCTCAGATATTCGGCGTCTCCGGGCGCTCGGGTGGGAACCCACCGAATCGCCTGAGCAGAGCGTCGCGGAGTATGTGGCGTGGCTCCGGACATTCCCGCGGGTTCCGGACGTGTTGGCACAGGCGGCACGGCGCATGCGACGGACGGCCGTGCTGCGGAGGGTCGCCGATCGATCGACCGCCTGAACGAGTCGTGAAGGCCTTTCTCTTGGCGGCGGGCCTGGGGACCCGGGTAGGCCCTCTCACCCTGGCCCAGCCCAAGTGCCTGCTGCCTATCCGTGGAGAGCCGCTCCTCGGGTATTGGCTGCGGCTGTGCCGCCGGCACGGGGTGCGGGAGCTCCTGATCAACACGCACCAATTTCCAGAGGTCGTCAGGGCCTATCTTGCCGGTGCGGCCCGGGACCTCACAGTGCACGTCACCTTCGAACCGGTGCTTCTGGGGAGCGCGGGTACCGTCCGAGACAACCGCTGGTTCGTGGAGGGAGAGCGGGCCTTCTTCGTGCTCTACTCCGACAACCTCACCGATGCGGACCTGTCGGCCATGGCGACATTTCATGCGGCGCGCGAGGCCCCGCTGACCATGGCTCTCTTCCGGGCCGAGCGCCCGGAGGCCTGCGGGATCGCCACGCTGGACTCCGCCGGGCGAGTCGTGGCGTTCGCCGAGAAACCAGCCCGTCCGGCCAGCGATCTGGCAAACGCGGGAATCTATGTGGCTGGCCCTGACATGCTCGATCTCATCCCCGCCGATGGTCTGGCCGATTTCGGGTACCATGTGCTCCCGCAGTTGGTGGGGCGAATGTACGGTTTTGTCCTGGAGGGATTCCATCTCGACATCGGCACGCCGGAGCATTATGCTCGGGCCAATGCGACATGGCCGCACTAGGGCAGGCCCGATGATCCGCCGGAGACACCGACCATGGTGATTACCCAGACCCCTCTCCGGATCAGTTTCACCGGCGGGGGCACCGACTTTCCCGACTTCTACCTCCGGGAGGGCGGGGCCGTCCTGAATGCGGCTATTGACAAGTACGTCCTGGTGATCGTCAAGGAGCGGTTCGACGAAAAGATCTACATCAACTACTCGCGAAAGGAGATCGTGGACTCAGTCGACGAGATCCAGCACGATCTGGTTCGGGAGGCCATGCGCAAGGCCGGTGTGACCGCCGGGGTAGAGATCACCACGCTGGCAGACGTCCCCTCGGAGGGGTCCGGCCTCGGGTCGTCCTCCAGCGTGACAATCGGTCTGCTGAATGCGCTGTACATCTACCAGGGGATCCAGCAGACTGCCGAGACGCTGGCGCGTCAGGCCTGCGAGATCGAGATCGACACCCTCAAGCGGCCTATCGGCAAGCAGGACCAGTACATCGCGGCCTACGGGGGGCTCCGCCATCTGACGTTTCAGCCAGACGGTGATGTGGTCGTCAAGGCGGTGGGCCTGCCGGCGCCCCTCCGACGCGATTTGGAGAACCACCTGATGCTGTTTTTCACACGCCGGACCCGGCGCGCGGAAACGATCCTCAGCGAGCAGCACGCCCGCATGCCCGACAACTTGGCCGTCCTGCAATCCATGCGGGAGCAGGTTCGGGAGTTCCGCGCGGCCCTGGAGCGCGGAGACTTCGGAGAGGCGGGGCGAGTTCTCCACGACGGGTGGCACCTGAAGAAGCGGCTTGCCAGCCAGATCACGAATCCGGAGTTGGATGCCCTCTACGAACGTGCTCTTTCCGCAGGGGCCCTGGGCGGCAAGATCGCGGGGGCGGGAGGCGGCGGGTTCCTCCTGCTTGTCTGCCCGGTGCAGAACCAGCGGCGAGTGCGGGAGGAACTGGCCGAGCTGCGCGACTTGCCCTTTCACTTGGAGCCGGATGGAAGCAAGGTTATCTTCAATAACCGTAGATACGTATGGAAGTGATGGACGCCTATCTCGCTCGCGTCGCCGAGGCTGCGGGCGGTGTGGAGCGCGCGACCCTGGAGGTCTTTCTGGGCCTCCTGAAGGACGCGTATCGGCATGGGCACACCATTTTCGTTCTCGGCAACGGTGGGAGTGCCGCGAATGCGTCGCACTTTGCCCAGGATCTTGCCAAGGGGACGCTACGAGACCTCCGGCAGCCTCGGCGGTTTCGGGCCCTGGCCCTCACCGATAACGTCTCCTTCATCACCGCGCTGGCCAACGACGAAGGGTATGAGGCGATCTTTGAGCAGCAGCTACGGACCTTCGCCCAACCCGGCGACCTGGTGCTGGCCATCAGCTGCTCGGGAAACAGTGGGAATGTGATTCGGGCCGTGGAGTATGCAAACGCCCACGGCATGACAACGATCGGCGTCACCGCGGGGAATGGGGGTCGCCTGAGGCACCTGGCCAAACACGTGGTGGTCGTCCCCAGCACTGACGTGGGACTCGCGGAAGCAGTTCACAGCATTCTCTTCCACATGGTCGTGACCAGCCTTCGGGATTGGGTCCAGGCTTTGGGGGAATGACCCTTGCCATGGAGGGGCTATGTTCGGGGTATGGAGGCTCCACCGGATGTACCGCATCTCTGCCTGCCCGGACCGCAGGCCGTGTGTATTGGGTGTAATGTGCCCTTGCAGCTTCACCTGCCCTCCTCGAATGAATCGGCTTGATGCCCGAGTGATCCACCGATGAGCTGGCATGTCGCGATCTTCTCGGCTTTAGCTTAAACCCATCCTGGGGGAGGGGAGCCGAAAGAGCCTGACGGGCAGCGGCGGTCATGTGGGATTCTTGAGCGTCAGATGAAATCACTACAACGGAGTGGGTAATGTGCGGTATATGCGGAGTCGTGTTGCTGGATTCGGGTCGCCGGGTCGACGGAGAACTCCTGGTGACGATGCGGGACACGCTGACCCCGCGGGGGCCGGATGAGGCCGGCATGTACCTCGATGGGAACGTGGGCCTTGCCTCCAGGCGCCTGAGCATTATTGACCTAACCGAGGGCCATCAACCCATGGCCAACGAAGACGGATCGGTCTGGGTCGTCTTCAATGGGGAGATCTATAACTTCAAGGACCTTCGCAGGCCGCTGGAGGAACGTGGACACAAGTTCGCCACTAACAGCGATACAGAGGTCATCTTGCATGCCTATGAGGAATACGGTCCCGACTGCCTGGAACATTTCAATGGTATGTTTGCATTCGCATTGTACGATAAGAAAGCCCGGCGCCTCTTCCTGGCTCGGGATCGTGTGGGACTGAAGCCTCTCCACTACCTTTGGGATGGACAGCGTTTCCTGTTCGCCTCAGAGATCAAAGCCTTGCTCCAAGATCCGCAGGTGCCACGGGATATAAACCTCCTGTCCCTAAGCAAGTATCTCACATATGAATATGTCCCCGCTCCCCACACGATCTTCCAGGCAATTCACAAGCTCGAACCCGGTCACCTTCTGCTGCTCGACATCGACCAAGGAAGGCTTGAGAACCGGAAGTATTGGGATATCCCCCTCTTTGACGACCACCTGGGATATAAGCGAGAAGAAGAGTACGCAGAGGAGTTGCTTAGTCGTTTGGAGGAGTCGGTGCGGCTTCGGCTGGTGAGCGATGTTCCCATTGGCATCTTCCTGAGCGGCGGCATAGATTCCAGCACCGTGGCGGCCCTGGCCAACAGGCATCACGGTTCACCCATCACGGCCTTCACCATCGGCTTCGACGATAAATCCTTTGACGAGTCAGCCTATGCCATCCGGATCGGCCGGGCTCTTGGCGTGGACCATCGCGTGGAAAGTTTCCAAGTCCAGCAGATGCATGAGATCCTCCCGCGGGTCATGGATGCTATGGACGAACCGCTGGGAGACGCCTCGATTCTGCCTACCTACCTCCTCTCGGAGTTCGCGGCACGCCACGTTAAGGTCGTCATGGGAGGCGACGGCGGAGATGAACTATTTGCAGGCTATCCGACCTATCAGGCCCTAAAGTTGATCCGCTATTACAACATTTTTCCGACCGAGATTCGGACCTTGATTCGGAGGGTGGCGGGCGCCCTTCCGGTGTCGCACCGGAATATTAGCATGGACTTCAAGATCAAACAGCTCTTGCGAGGTGCGGGGGTCTCGCAGGAGATCATGTTCTTCCTGTGGATGGGGTCATTCACCGAGGGAGAAAAGCGTCACCTGCTGACGCCTGCAATCTGGGAGCAGATCAAGCGGCGCAACGCGTTTGAGGACCTGTTCGATTACATCAAGGTGAGCAACCTGAAGGGGGAGATGGAGCGGGCGCTCTACCTGTCGATGAAGCTGTACCTCCAGGATGACATCCTCGTCAAAGTGGACCGGGCCAGCATGGCCAATTCGCTCGAGGTCCGGGCCCCGTTCCTGGACTACACTTTTGTGGAGTTCGCTGCTCAACTGCCCACAATCCTGAAGCTGCGACGCCTCACGACGAAGTACCTGTTGAAGAAGGCCGTGGCCGGCCTCTTGCCTAGGGAGATCGTGCAACGGGGCAAGAAGGGCTTCGGGATTCCCGTCGGAAGGTGGATCCTCGGGGAGCTGCGGGACATGTTCGAAGAGTACCTGGGGGAGGCCCGAATTCGACGCGAGGGATTTTTTTCGCCCGCCTTCGTCCGCGGTCTGCTTGAGGATCACCTGGCGCGCCGCAAGGACAACCGGAAGCTGCTCTGGACCCTGCTGATGTTCCAGCTCTGGCGCGAGCGATGGCTATCGGGTGCAGCGAGCTGAGGACATGTCGCCATGCTGTATGGAGCGGTTGATGTGCACGGTGGAAGATGACCGGTTCCTAGATGTCAGGAGGCTCAACCTGGGCTGTGGTGAATTCAAGAAAGATGGGTATATGAACACGAACAAGTACGCCCACCCCATGCCCGATGTTCTTCATGGTGATGTCTCATTCCCATATTTTTTCGACCCCACTTTCCGAGGGGGATACGCGGGCGTACAATTCCTTTTGTGAGGCTCGCCTTTCTGGCGCGTGAGCGTTAAATCCGATTCTCCGACAGGCTCCTAGCCTGCAAGAAATAGGATGGGTTCGGGCTATCTTCGACGACTCTCCCCTCTGGTGAGGCGGTCATTTTGTCTCGAATCGGCGCGACGGTGCTGGCCAAGCCGATCCCAACACGCCCTCCGGGGTCCTGACCCTCAGCTCGCAGAGCCGCTTCACGGGTTTTCCCGGAGGGTGAGATGCGGCCGGCGGTGCGTGTGTTCATGGTATCACCCCTGGCGCTTGGCCTGAAGTTCCTCGGGGTTGGGCCACCTAATGCGTCGGAATCACTCCTCGGGGTCTGGCAGGGGACGGAGTTCCACCTTCCCTCGCCAGCGATGACATTTGGACAGAAGCCCAATGTTGACGGATCGCTCCCGAAGGTGGGCACGGGAGGAGGGCATTTTCAGTGAATCCGGACGTTCCGGAGAGTCGGGCGGCGCTCGTGGCCCTCGCGGGTGCATTGACAGGCGCCTTCTTGTTCGGTGTGGGAGCCGAACTCTTCCTGTGGGCGCTTCCGAAGCTCGGGGATGGGCGATTTCTCCGATTTAAGACCGTGTGGCCGCTTGCTGTGTGTGTCCTGGGGACGGTGCTCCTATGGGAGGCGATGAGGCACATCGCGGGCCCAGATGCGGGAGCGAACGATAGCAAGGGGAGGCGTTTCCTCGGCCGCCTGCGGGAAGCCCTCGAGAGGGTTCGGGGGGGAAACCCAACACTCCTAATCCTGCTGCTGGTCGCGATGGGTCTGGCCTTTCGATTGAGTAATCTGATGGATCTGCCCGGATTCCTGGACGAGGCAGCCTTTGTCGTGTACGCATGGATGGCTCGGGACGGCTACCCATGGGTGGGCCTTAAGATGGGAGGGAAGCTGCTGTTCATTTGGCTCGTAGGAATCGTCGCCCCCGGTTTCCAGGGCGACCTTCTTGTTCCGGCCCGTGTCGTGTCGGCGCTGATGGGTGGGGTGGGCATCGGAGCGACCTATGCGCTCGGTCGCCTGCTGTATGGTGGACGCACCGCCCTCTTGGCAGGAGGGCTCTTCGCCATCAGCCCATTCATGGTTTTCAATGACCGGCTGGGGACAATGGATGGCACCCTGAGTACATTCCTTACTGCCTGTCTTGGGTTGAGTATTGCCGGCGCGATGCGCCCCAGCCGAATGCTGGCGCTCCTTGAGGGGGCTTTCATGGGGCTTGCAGCCTTGTCGAAGATGCCTGGCATGATTGCTCTCTTCTTCCCTCTCTGGGTGCGCGTCTGCCTCGGTGTCACTGGTTGTCCGCAAGGCGGCTCAAGGCTGTGGGTATGGCGCTATGCGCCGGCCCTGCTCCTCGCGAGCCCAGTGGCCTGGCTCTTTCGTGGTGAGGCCGTCCGGTCGTTTACGAACCTGTCGCCCGAGGCGTCGGAAGACTGGTTCTCTCTGTGGTCTCGCAACGCGAAATGGATCGTGGAGTGGCTCGGCGTCTACTGGACCGCGCCAGTCATTGTCCTGGGAATTCTGGCCATCGTTGTTGGGGTCGCTCGAAAGGATCGGAGGGTGATCTTGCTGGGTGGTGCATCCGTCGCTCCGTTCCTTATCTTCGGCCTGATCGCACGGTTATTTTTCCCGAGATACCTCCTCTTTGCGACTGCGCCTTGGCTGGTCCTGGCTGCCGCGGGACTTATGCAAGTTGCTGCATGGATCGGAGGCCGGATCCGGTCGTCCACGCTGCGGGCTAGCCTTGCGGTGGCGGGGGGAATCATCCTCTGTGCCCCTGCCATCCAATTCGACATACGGCTTGCACTCGACCCGCTGGCGGCTCCCCTTGCGGCCATGGATCGATGGCAGTATATTGAGGGATGGCCCTCCGGATATGGGATGGCCGAAACGATCGGATTGCTGCAGCCGGCAATGGATCGATCCCTGCGAGATCTGGCTGTCGTGGTCAACCAGGAGCGGTCTGACAACTTCATCTACGGCCTTGGGCTCCATGGGAAACCACGGCCTCCCGTGGGACTCTATCTGGTTGACAGAAGACTTCCATATGCCGAGACGTCAGACCCGGGGTCAACGTGGGGGGTGCCAGAGCGTCATGTGGGGATTCACATCTTTAATCTGACGGATGCCTCTGCGGTGCCCGCGCTGCGCGACCTGGCAGAACACAAACGGACCTACGTCCTTCTCTCGTATGAAGGCCAAGACCCGTTTGCATCAGCGCGGCTAGGAGACCCAGGAGCGGCGCTTTCAAAGGAGACGTCTGTGCTCCAGCAGGCGGGTGCCAGGCGCCTTCGGACGTTTTCGAAGCCCGGGGGGTTCAGTCACTACGAAGTCTGGGGGATCGGCCGAACCGCAGAGTGAGGGCGGGAAGCCTCTCGGGATGGCAGAGCCCCTGGCGGAAGGCCGAGAAGGGTCCACCCACAGAGGACCGTCAGCGGCGAGGTGCATGGAGGTGCGAATCGTCGTCTTCGGGTACCATGATATCGGGGTCGCCTGCCTCCAGGAGTTCTTGGACCAGCGGGCGAACATCGTGGCGGTGGTGACCCACCGCGACGACCCGGGGGAGACGATCTGGTTCGACTCGGTGGCCGAGCTGGCGACCGCCCAGGGTATCCCCGTGATGACCCCGCAGGAGCCGAACGCGCCAGCATTCGTGGGCGAGGTGCGACGCCTACGACCCGACCTGATCTTTTCGTTCTATTATCGCCAGCTCTTGTCTCCGGCCATTCTGGCCATCCCGCCTCTCGGGGCCATCAATCTCCATGGCTCCCTGCTCCCGAAATACCGGGGGCGGGCACCGCTGAACTGGGTGCTGGTGCACGGGGAGCGCATGACGGGAGTCACCCTGCATTACATGGACGCCAGGGCGGATCACGGGGACATCATCTCCCAGCGCGCGGTGCCCATCGCGATCGAGGACACGGCGTTGACCCTCTGGCGGAACCTCACCACGGCCGCCCGGGCGCTTCTGGCGGAGACGTTTCCGCTCATCGTGGCGGGCCGGGCCCCACGGGTGCCCCAGGATCATACGGCGGCCACCAAATTCGGGCGACGGACGCCCGCGGATGGCCTGATCGCGTGGTCCCATTCGGCCCGGGAGATCTACAACCTGATCCGGGCGGTGACCCGGCCCTTCCCGGGCGCTTTCACCTTCTGGGACGACCGACGGATCTTCCTGTGGTCGGCCCGGCCGCCACGGGGGCGGGCCTCACCCGCGCCCGCGGGGACCGTCCTGGGGGTCGGGGTGGGCGGGGCGCTGGAGGTGGCGACGGGGGATGGGGTCCTGGAGGTGCTGCAGATTCAGCCCGAGGGCGGGGCCGAGATGGACGGGGCGACGTTCCTCTCCACGATGCGAGGGGGCGCCTCCGCGCGCTTTTCATCGCTGGAATCCCAGGTGGTCGAAGGGGGAAGGAGACAGCATTGAAGATCCTGATCACGGGCGGGGCGGGGTTCCTGGGCTCGCACCTGACCGACGCGCTCCTGGCCCGCGGGGATGAGGTGACCATCCTGGACGTGGGCGGCGACCTGAAGGTGCGCCACAACCTGGGCAACCCGCACTTCCATTACGTCCGGGATTCGGTGTTGCATGCGGACATCCTGGAAAGCCTGATCCTGAAGTGCGACCTGATCTACCACCTGGCGGCCGTGGTGGGGGTGGAGCACTACGTGGGCGACCCCTATGAGGTGCTGAACGTAAACATCAACGGCACCCAGACGGTCTTGAAGCTGGCCTACAAGTACAACCGCAAGGTGGTCTTCAGCTCGACCTCTGAGGTCTACGGGCGCAATCCCAAGATCCCCTTCGCCGAGGACGACGAGCGGGTGCTGGGATCCACGCGCATTGACCGCTGGTGCTATTCCACCTCCAAGGCGGCGGCCGAGCACTTCTGCTTCGCCTACCACCGGCTGGGCCTTCCCGTGGTCGTCCTGCGCTACTTCAATGTCTACGGTCCGCGGCTGGACAAGATTGATGTGGGCCGCGTCATCACCATCTTCATGGGGCAGGTCCTGCGGGGCGAGCCGGTGACGGTGATCGGGGACGGGGCGCAGACGCGGTGCTTCACCTACATCGACGATACCATCCGGGCCACGGTGGAGGCGGGGACGAATGACCGCGCCGTGGGCGAGGTCTTCAACGTGGGGACCGACGTCGAAACCAGCATCCTGGAGCTGGCCGAGACGATGATCCGGATCGCCGGCTCCCCGTCCAAGGTGGTCTTCGTGGCCCAGGAATCGGTGTACGGGGACAGCTACGAGGATGTGCCACGCCGGGTCCCCCGCGTTCAGCGGATGCATGAGATCCTCGGCGTCCGGGCGGAGACTCCCCTGGAGAAAGGGCTCCGCCAGACCATCGAGTGGTTCAAGGCGGGGAATGGCCGGTAGCGCCGGGGTTCCGCGTCCCGCCGCCATTCCCCGTGCCGCTCTTCGGGGTGGCCGCGTCCTCCCCAGCCCCCCCTGTGTTTCCCCTCTCAGCCTCCGACCATGATCCTCGGGCTCAAAGTCGACGTGTGCACCTACGACGGCCTGCGGGTCGGGGTGCCGAACCTCCTCCGTCTCTTTGACCGGCACGGGGTCCGGGCCAGCTTCTTCGTCGCCCTGGGCCCGGACACGACCGGGCGGGCCATCGTGCGCGCCCTCCGGCCGGGATTCCTGGCGAAGATGCGGCGGACGTCTGCCATCCGCACCTACGGTCTTCGGACGATTCTCTCCGGGACGCTGCTGCCGTCACGGCACGCGGGCCGACGCTTGGCGCCGACCCTGCGGGACGTGCTGTTGGCGGGGCACGAGCTGGCTGTTCACGGCTACGACCATCGGCGCTGGCAGGATCGGCTGTCCCGGATGAAGGATCACGCGGTGCGGGAGGAGATCGCCCGTGCCGTGGCGGTCTATCGGGAGGTGACGCACTGTGCCCCCCGCGGGTTCGGCGCACCCGGTTGGCAATGCAACGCGACGAGCCTTCGGGCGATCGAGGAGGCGGGCTTCGCCTATGCCAGCGACACGCGGGGCAGGCGGCCCTTCTTCCCCCGTGTGGACGGGTGGGCGCTCCGGACCCTGCAACTTCCCACGACGTTCGCGACGCTGGACGAAATCCTGGGACTGGACGGGATGAGCGGGGAGGACTTGGTGGGTCTGGTGCGCAGCGAACTGGGGGGGATGGCCTGGGGCGTCCTCACGCTCCACGCGGAGATGGAAGGGGTCGGATTCCAGGCCGTGGCCGACCGGGTGCTCGCGGTGGTCAAAGCGGCCGGCGTCACGTGTCTTCCCCTCGAGGTGCTCGCGGACCGGGTTCGCGCGGAGGGAGAGGAGAACATCCCGGTGGCCGATGTCATCCCCCGGCCCATCCGCGGGCGGGCGGGGACCGTGGCCATGCCGGCCGGTCTCGAGGTGGCTTAACCCGCCGGGCGGGCCCGGTTGGAAAACAGCCAGTTCTTCCCGCTCCGGCCGAGCACCACGGGCCCCGGGTCGAGGGCCTGCAGCTTGGCGATGCGGCTCGGAGAGTCGCTGAGGAGATAGATCCGGCCCGCCCCCCGCCAGAGCCCCGCGAACTCCGCCTCCTCCAGGAACGTCCCTTTCGCCTCGGGATAACGCGACCCGAACTCCAGGTCTCCGAACAGGCCGTGCAGGACGCGGGCCCGCTGTCCGGTGTAGAAGTTGGCACTGGCGAAGTTCTCGTAGGGTCCCTCGATGATGATCTGGTCGCCGGGGCGGAACTCGCGGAGGATCACGTCCGCCAGCCGCACGATGGACCGGTGCGGTTCGAACATGACGATCCCCGTTTGGACGAAGGTCAAGGTGGGAAGCATGGTGGCCACCAGGCAGGCGATGGTCCACGCGGGCCGTCGCCGGAGCCAGGCCAGGGTGGCGGAGGCAACCCCCACCAGGAGGATCAGCGTGGCCCACTGGAGGAGGGGGACCAGTTCCTCGTATGACGGAACCGTGTACACCTCGGCGTTGGAGAGGATCCCGTACTGGATGTCCCGCGAGTAAGCATCCATGGCGGTGAACATGTTGTACAGGGAGATGTTCTCCAGGCGCGGGAAGAGCCAGGAGGCGGGCAGCAGCCCCACGGCGATGGTGAGGAGGCCGAAGCAACTATAGGAGAGCCCGCTGGCCAGGGCGCGGCCGGGGCGGGGAGCCATCTCGGCCTCCCACAGGCGCCCCACGCACAAGGCCAGCGCCGGAAAGGCCGGCATGGAATAGTACTCCAGCCGCGAGGGGGTGAGGGCGAAGAACCCGACGACGGAGGCGGCCCACAGCAGGATGAAGAGGAATCCCCGGTCTTCCCGGCTGGTGGCTTTCAGCCGGGGCCAGAAGCGCCGGAGGGCCACCGGGAGGAAGGCGCTCCACGGGAAGGTCCAGACGACGACCATGATCAAATAGGCGTAGAGTGGCATGGGGGCGTAATCCAGGAGGTGCCGCTTGGCCACGAAGCGCAACACGTGCTCGTTCACGAAGTAGAACCAGAAGAAGCCGGGATTCTTCAGGCCCATTAGGATGTGCCAGGGGGCCGCGACGGCGAGGAAGACGCCGCCGCCGCGGAGCAGCTCCAGGCGCCGGAGGAGCCGCCAGTCCCGGGTGAGGAGCAGGAAGCCTCCAATGGTCAGCACCGGGAAGGCGAGCCCGATCAATCCCTTGGTCAGGATGGCCAGGGCCATGGCGGCATAGGCACCCAGCATGGGGCCCCGCCGGGGGGCCGGGTCGAGGAGGCCCCGCAGCACCCCCCAGAAGGTCACGGCCAGCAGGGCGGTAAACAGCATGTCGGTCAGGACGATGCGGCTGAAGATGAAGTAGCCGAAGCTGGTCGCCAGGATCAGCCCACTGACGAGCCCCGCCCGCCTTCCCCAGAGATCCCGGCCGATCCCGTACGTCACGGCGACTCCCCCGACGGCGGCCAGGGCGGTCACCAGGCGGGCGGCGAGTTCGGAAAATCCGAGGAACTGGTAGGCGAGGGCGGTCAACCAGTAGAGGAGGGGCGGCTTTTCGAAGTAGCGGATGAAGTTGAAGCGGGGCGTCAGCCAGTCCCGGAGCAGGACCATCTCTCTCGGGATCTCGGCGTACATCCCCTCGTTGGGATCATACAGCCCGGCGGTGCCGAGCCGCGCGAGATAGAAGGCCGCCGTGCCCAGGAGGAGCAACAGGGGGCCCCAGCGTTCCAGTCGCCGGACCAGGTCGTCAGGAGACGGGGTGTTCATCGGATCGCCATCCCAGCGAGCGAACCTCCGCACGGGCCGAGAAGCAGAAATCCCGACATGCCGGACACGGGAAGACCGTCACAGCGCGTCGGGACTCGTCGCGGCGGGAGCGCCGGGTTTCGCCCCGGCCGCCGGATGATCGGGAAGGAAGCAGCCTGCCCGGGTCGGATCCCGCGGGCAAGAGCTATGCCAGTCCGATGGCACGCTCCGTCTGGGGGTCGAAGGCGTGGAGCTTGTCCAGGGACGCCGCCAGTTTGATCGTCTGGCCGACCTTGACAGGGTTGTCGGGGCTGACCCGGGCGATGATCTCGAAAGTGCCCACCATCACGTCCAGGTAGATCTCGTGGCCGATCGGCTCCACGACCTCCACCTTGGCGTCGAACATGCTGCCGGGGGGATCCTGCGGCGTGACCGCGTGCATATCCTCTGGCCGGATCCCCATGGTGACCGCCTTGTCCTTGTAGGCCTCCATGGCCCTGGCCTTGGCCGCCGGCACGGGGAGGGAGAATCCCGGGGCGGTGAAGAGCAGATCGCCATCGCGGGCCGTCACGGTGCACGGGATGAAGTTCATGGACGGCGACCCGATGAACCCGGCCACGAACTGGTTCTGGGGCGCCGCGTATACCTGCAGGGGGGCGCCCACCTGCTGGATCAGCCCGTCCTTCATGATCACGATCCGGTCGCCCATGGTCATGGCCTCGACCTGGTCGTGGGTCACGTAGACCACCGTCGCTTGGAGGCTGTGGTGCAGCTTCTTCAGCTCCGCCCGCATGGCCACCCGCAGCTTGGCGTCCAGGTTGGACAGCGGTTCGTCGAAGAGGAACACCTGCGGCTTCCGGACGATGGCCCGGCCGACCGCCACGCGCTGCCGCTGGCCGCCGGACAGGGCCCGGGGCTTGCGCGCCAGGAGCTCCAGGATACCCAGGATCTCCGCCGCTTCCTGGACGCGCTGCTGGATCTCGGGCTTGGGGAACTTGCGGAGCTTGAGGCCGAAGGCCATGTTGTCGTAGACGGTCATGTGGGGATACAGGGCGTAATTCTGGAAGACCATGGCGATGTCCCGGTCCTTGGGCGGGACGTCATTCACCACCCGGTCGCCGATCTTGATCGTGCCCGAGGTGATCTCCTCCAGCCCGGCGATCATCCGGAGCGTCGTGGACTTGCCGCAGCCCGAGGGCCCGACCAGGACCACGAATTCCCGGTCGTTCACCGTCAGGCTCACATCGCGCACCGCCACCACCTCGTCGAACTTCTTGGTCACATTTTCCAAGGTTACCTGGGCCATGGTCCTCACACGCCTCCTTTGGCCAGCAAGATGAAAAGAGGACAGGGGTCAGGGGTCGAGTTCGTCGTCTCTTCCGCGATCGGGGTCTCGCCTTCCACGGCCACGGGGTGGCCTGCGAACAGGCCCCGTGCCCCCGGGATCCGCCAAACGGACCGGATTCTATGCGAGCCCTCACGCGCAACGCAAGCGAAAAGTCACCTCCCGGATTCCGTCCTGGATTATTCCCCCCGAGGGTCGAAGGAAATTCGCCGGGGGACCCTCCCGTCCCTACACGGTCCTCGTCCTCCGGCTGGAGTCCCGCATCCCCAGCGATCGCCACGGGACCCTCCGTCGTCCGGGGGGCCCGAAGTCCAGCCGCGGCTCCCGGCACGTCTGCAGGGGGGGCCTCGCGGCCGGGTCGGAGACGGGATATCGTCAATCTATTCACAGGCGGGACAGACTGTCAAGGGCTCAGTCGTCTGTCGAGCCTCGGCAGGCGTGGGCGGTCCAGTGGAACGTGCCCGGCCCCCACAGGCCGGGACGCGCCCATCCCCCGAAGGAGTTCCCCTTGACCGCTGCGCCCCGGTGGGCGAGAATGTCGAGCCCGCACGGATCGTCGGAAGCCGGGGAACTCCAGCGACTCGGAAGACCCAGGCCGGGAGGGACACTCACGCATGACGTCTCCAGAACCCGAAACGGTCCGCGTCCGGTTTGCCCCCAGCCCCACCGGCTTCCTGCACGTCGGCGGGGTGCGGACGGCGCTGTACAACTGGCTCGTCGCCCGGGGCCAGAAAGGGACCATGATCCTCCGCATCGAGGACACGGATGTGGAACGCTCGACGGAGGAGGCGGTGACCGCGATCCTGGACGGGTTGCGCTGGCTGAAGCTCGACTGGGATGAGGGCCCGGACGTTGGCGGGCCCGTGGGGCCCTACCGCCAACTGGAGCGATACACCCTGTATCGCGATGCGGCACAGCGACTGCTTCGGGAGGGGAAAGCCTACCCCTGCACCTGTCTTCCGGAGGAACTCGCGGCTCGACGAGAGGCAGCCCGCTCGGCCAAGCCGGCGCCCCAGCACCTCTGTCCCTGCCGGACCGCAGGACCCACGCCGGGCCGGCGGCAGGCGATCCGGTTCTCCGCGACCGCAAGAGCGAGGGTTGGCTGGGATGACCTGGTCCAGGGCCGGATCGAGGTGGCAGCGGACGAGATCGATGACTTCATCATCCTGCGATCGGACGACCGGGAAACACCGGTATATAACTTCGCGGCCGTCGTAGACGATGCGCTGATGGGAATCACCCACGTAGTGCGCGGGGCGGACCACATCCCCAACACGCCGAAGCAAATCCTGCTGTACGAGGCGCTGGGCTATCCGGTTCCCGCCTTCGCCCATATCCCGCTGGTTCTGGGTCCGGACCGAGAGAAACTGAGCAAGCGGCACGGGGATGTGGCGTTGCAAGCCTACCGGGATCAAGGGTACCTGCCGGAGGCTATGATCAACTACCTCGTCCGGCTGGGGTGGGCCCACGGGGACCAGGAAGTGTTTACCCGCGAGGAGTTGATCAAGGCCTTTCAGCTAGAGCGGGTCGGCGCCTCCCCGGGGATTTTTGATCGAGCCAAGCTGGATTGGCTGAACGCGCTCCACATACGGCAGACCCCCCTGGACGTACTGGCGGACCTGCTGGCGCCGTTCTGGGGGGCGGCGGGCGTGGATCCCAGGACGGTCGAGGCGCGCAGCCGGACCTGGCTGGTGCAGGCGGTGGCCCTGTTCGTGGAGCGGTCGAAGACGCTCTTGGAGATGGCCCGCTCGATGGCATTCCTGTTCGCGCCGCCGGCCGCCCGGGACCCGAAGGCCGAGGCCAAGTTCCTGACGCCGGATCATCTGGCCCTGCTGGCCGAGACCCGCCAGGCGCTGGCCCAGGCGCCGGACTTCTCGGCGGAGGCGCTGGAGGACCTGGTCCGGCGACTGGCGGAGGCGCGGGGCAGAAAGCTCGTGGACTATGCACAGCCGATCCGCGTGGCCCTGACCGGAACGACGGTCAGCCCACCCATTTTCCCCGTCCTGGCTTTGCTGGGGCGGGAGGTTGTCCTGAATCGTCTTGCCCGGATCCTCGGACCCGGCTAGCGGGCGAGACAGCCCGAAGGCTTGGAGGTTGGGATGCTGGGACGCTTCAGGCGTCAGATGCGGACGAATGTACGAGGGTACGAAAGTACGGGCGGGTGCCGACGGGAAGCGGGTGCGAGCGAAGAAGTTTCCCCTGGTACATTCGTACGTTCGTATACTCGTACGTCGTTCTTGGCGTGAATCGCGTTCACGCCAGGTCGCTTGGCGGACGAGCTGAAATCGGAGGTGAGGCGGTGTCAACGAACCATATCGTGGAGGAGTTGAAGGAGAAACTGGCGAGCCTGGAGCGCGAGCTCAAGATCGAGATCCCGCAGCGCATCCGGCACGCGCGCGAACTGGGGGACCTTCGCGAGAGCGGCGAGTACGAGACGGCCAAGGATCGCCAGGGGTTTCTCCATGCACGGATCTCGTTCCTGCAGCAGCGGATCGCGGAGCTCTCGAATATCGATCTGTCCCGCGTCCCGCGGGACCGCATCGCCTTCGGAGCGACGGCCAGCCTGGTGGATCAGGACACCGGGGAAGAGCGGGTCTACCGCCTGGTCGCCTCGGAGGAGGTGGATAGCGAACGGGGGTGGATCTCGCCCGGCTCGCCGGTGGGGCAGGCGCTCATCGGTCGCAAGGAGGGCGATCCGGTGGTGATCCGGACGCCGAGCGGCAGCCGGCGGTACGAAGTGGTCCGCGTGGTCACGCTGCACGACGAACTGGCCGCGGAGAGGGAGGGCGTATGAACCGGCAGGCCGCCTGGGAGCTCCTCACCGAATACACGAAAGGCGAGAGCCTGCTCAAGCACGCCCTGGCGGTGGAGGCGGCCATGCGCGCCTACGCCGGGAAGTTCAGCGGAGACCCGGACGAGTGGGGCATCGTGGGCCTTCTGCACGACTTCGACTACGAGCGGTATCCGAGCGCGGAGGCCGGCCACCCGTTCAAGGGGGCCGAGGTCCTGCGCGCCCGGGGATACCCGGAGTCCGTCGTCAGGGCGATCCTCTCCCACGCCGACTACTCGGGTGTGCCGCGCGAGGCACCCCTGGAGAAGGCCCTCTTCGCCTGTGACGAGCTGTGCGGATTCCTCACCGCGGCCGCCCTGATCCGCCCGACGAAGAGCATCCTGGACCTGGAGGCCTCGTCCGTCCGGAAACGGATGAAGGACAAGGCGTTCGCCCGGAACGTGAAGCGGGAAGATATCGTGAAGGGTGCCGACGAACTGGGCGTGGACCTGACCGAACACATCACCTTCGTGATCAAGGCGATGCAGGGGATCGCCGACGGGTTGGGCCTGCGCGGCAGTATCGCGAATTGAGCGGATGGGAGAGGAGAGCAGGGGAGTTGGGGAGCACCAGAGCAGGGATGTAGGTGGGCGAAGATGGGAGATCGTTCACCCCAGCACCTCTGCACCCGCGCACCCCTGCACAAGAACGCACCCCAGCCCCTCTGCGCGTTTGCCCTTGACAAAGAGGGGAGGGATCGCCGATACTCCGCGTGTCCAAAGGCGACGCCTTTGGATTTTCTTTTCGAGTACGGTGCGGGGTCGTCCAACGGTAGGACAGCAGACTCTGGATCTGCCTATTGGGGTTCGAATCCCTGCCCCGCAGCCAAATTGAATACGTTTGGCCCTATCGTCTAGCCCGGCCTAGGACGCGGCCCTCTCAAGGCTGAAACTCGGGTTCGAATCCCGATAGGGCCACCATTTGATTCGGTCACTCAATCGACCGCCCTCCAACCACATCCCCATCCTGGTGCCCATGTTGGTGTCTATCGAGAGGCCGGGACCGCCCCTTTGTGCCCTGAATCAGGAGGGAGAAGGGCTGCCCTGTCCACCGTTCACCTTTTCGGCTTGACACCCCCCGGCCAAGTTCTATAGGGTGACTACCACAAAGAGCCCCGGATTGTAGCTTGTAGGCAGGGCAGGAAGACGCGAGAGCCTCCATGGCGGATGTAATTAGCTTCAATGAGATTTCCGGACACGCCAATATCGCCCTGGGGATGGCCAAGCTGGTCTCTGCCCGTCTCAGGGAGCGAAGCCCGTTTTTGGCCAGACTCATCGCGGACTGGAAGCTGGTCACCCTTCATCACGAGCTGGCCGAGATGGTCCGAGGCGTTGCCTCCATTGAACCGGATTTGGTGAGTAGCACCTTGGCGGGGGAATTCCTTACGAATCACCAAGCGATCGGGAAGACACTTCATCCATTGGTTGATTTCCTGAAGGCAGACGGGCATTGGTATGAGCGCTCCCTAGCCTCGAAGATGGAAGCCGCGTGGGGCGAGCTTGAAGACTTCGCCGAATCTCTCCAGCTCTCCCACAGCCAGGAGTTAATAGACACTCTCGGCCAAGTCGCTTCGAGCATCCCTGGCTCCCCTGACACACCAGCCCAGGACTGGAGAACCATGCTTGCCAAGCTTTAGGATTCGGCTCGATCTCGTGCCCCCGCAGTTTTCCCGCTCCTTGAGAGACCTCGAACGCACCTACCGCAATATCCGCCGAGACCTCGAAGCTCTCTTCAGCAAGCTGGAGTCCACTGGCCCCAGGCCGAACAGGTCAATAGGACAGCGTGTCTTCAAGGAGCGATGTGCCAGTTCAGACATGCAGAGGGGTCAGAGCGGAGGATTTCGAGTCCTGATCCTCCGGCGGGGGACAGACCTCATTCCGCTCTTCATCTTCGCGAAAGCTGACCGCGAGAACATCACGCCTGAGGAAATTCGGAACCTGATTCGGTCTCTGGAGGAATAAGCTTCGGGTGGCAGAAAGAAAGAGGCCCGGCAGTCGCCTCCGGGCTTTTCGTCTTTTCGACAAGTGTCGCGGGATGCCTTTCCACCGGCAGTCATACCCCGAAAAGTTACCGGACGCCAATTCGGGCGTATGTACGTGAATCCCCATGGTGGCTCTGCCAATTCTTCGACCGCGATGCGCTGGGTGGGGGCGGCGTGAAGCACTATCTGATGGGGGACCTCCTCCAGCCTGTTCTGCGTGTGGCCATGCCCCATGTCCCGCACCTGCATCCCCCCGGGAGCACGGTCCATGAGGTCGCCGAAGCGCGCCGCCCCAGTGCCAGCCAAAATCTGATATGATGACGCCGCAGGATCAAGCACTTGGGGGCAAAATGGAGTCCGGTACAGCTTCTCCTAACCCTACGGCGATTGACCAGCCGCTCACGATCCTGTTCGAGAGGCGGTTCGGGGAGCCGGTCGAGAGCGTCGCGCCCCTCAAAGGCGACGCCTCGGACCGGAAGCTCTTCCGCCTGTCGGCGGCGTCGCACACGGCGATCGGCGTCGTCAATCCGGACGCCCGGGAGAACCGCGCCTTCCTCGAGTTCTCCCGCCACTTCCGCACGTGCGGCCTGCCGGTCCCCGAGATTTACGCCGAAGACCTCGACCGGGGGATGTACCTGGAAGAGGATCTGGGCGACACGACGCTCTTTCAGTTCCTCACGGCGAACCGGGTCGGAGAGCGGCTGTCGAGCGAGACGCTCGACCTGTACCGGAAGGTGGTCGAGTTCCTGCCGCGGTTCCAGATCGAGGCCGGCCGGACGTTGAACTACGACGTGTGCTATCCGAGGTTCAGCTTCGACAAGCAGTCGATGCTGTGGGACCTCAACTACTTCAAGTACTACTTCCTTCGCTTGGCGAAGATCCCGTTCAGCGAGCAGGCGCTCGAGGACGATTTCGAGCGGTTCACCGAGTTCCTGCTCCAGGCAGAGCGGCGCTTCTTCCTCTACCGCGACTTCCAGTCCCGCAACATCATGGTCCGGGACGGGAGGCCCTTCTTCATCGATTACCAGGGCGGGCGGCGCGGAGCGCTGCAGTACGACGTCGCGTCCCTGCTGTTCGACGCGAAGGCCGACCTCGTGTTCGAGGTCCGCAACGAGCTTCTCGAGCGGTACCTCGAAGCCGCCGCGAAACTCGAGCCGATCGACCGCACAGCCTTTCTGACCACCTACCCCGGCTTCGTCTCCATCCGGATCATGCAGGCGATGGGGGCCTACGGCCTGCGAGGGTTCTACGAGCGGAAGCACCACTTCTTGGCCAGCATCCCCTACGCGATCCGGAACCTCGAGTACCTGCTGCGAACGGCCGACCTGCCCGTCGAGCTGCCCGAGTTGACGCAGGTATGGCGCCGCCTGGTCGCGTCCTCCTCCCTGCGGCAGTTCGGCACCGCGTCGCTCAAGCTCACGATCCGGATCCAGAGCTTCTCGTACCAGGACGGCGTGCCGACCGACGAGAAGGGACACGGCGGCGGCTACGTGTTCGACTGCCGGGCGCTGGCCAACCCCGGCAGGTTCGAGCAGTACGCGAAGCTGACGGGCCACGACGATGCCGTGATCGCGTTCCTCGAGCACGCGCCCGCCGTGCGTGACTTCATCGGCCACGTCTTCGCGTTGATCGACCAGACCGTCGAGAACTACCAGCAGCGCAACTTCACCGACCTCCTCGTCGCGTTCGGCTGCACCGGTGGCCAGCACCGCTCGGTGTACTGTGCCGACCGGCTGGCGACGCACCTGCGTGAGACGTTCCAGGTGAACGTCGAGGTGCGCCATTTGGCGCAGGAGAACAGCACCCTCACCCCCAGCCCTCTCCCTGGGGGAGAGGGAGAAAAGAGATGAAGGCGATGGTCCTCGCGGCCGGCGTCGGGAGCCGGCTGCGGCCGCTCACCGACGAGATCCCGAAGGCCCTGCTCGACGTCGGCGGCGCTCCCATGATCGAGCGGGTGATCCGGTATCTCAAGTCGGCCGGTGTGACCGAGGTCGTCGTGAACCTCTTCCACCTGGGCGACCGCATCGTCGGGTTCCTGGCCTCGAAGGACGACTTCGGGCTCCGCATCGAGTTCACGCGCGAGGCCGAACTGCTCGACACCGGCGGGGGGCTGAAGAATGCGGCGTGCTTCTTCGGCGACGGCCGGCCGTTCTTCCTCCACAACGTGGACGTCCTGAGCGATATCGACCTCGAGGGGCTTCTCCGGTTCCATGAAAAGGCCGGGGCGCTGGCGACGCTCGCGGTCCAGAGGCGGCCGAGCGCGCGTCAGCTCTTGTTCGACCGCGACGGGCTCCTCCGCGGACGGGAGTCGCCGGAGGGCGTGGAGTGGGCGCAGGGGCCGCGGAGTGACGCCGAGCGGCTCGCGTTCACCGGGATCCACGTGATCGACCCCGCGATCTTCCCCAAGATGACCGAAACGGGAGTCTTCCCGATCACCCGGACCTACCTGCGACTCGCCGGGGAGGGGGAAAGGATCGTCGCCTACCGGGCCGACGGGAGGTACTGGCAGGACATCGGCTCGCCGGAGAAGCTGGAGGAAGCACGCAAACGCGCGGCCGGGCCGCACGCATGATCACCGTACCGCAGCTGAAACGCGGGTTCGAATCCCGCTGGGGCCACCAGAGGAAAACGCGGAGTGGACATCCACTCCGCGTTTTCATTTTCCCGCCCAGCCCCCGAATTACCCGGCCCGCCGGGCCTTCTCAATCCTGGCCCATTCGTCTTTCAGGGAGACCGCGCGGTTGAACACCAGCTTCCCGTTCACAGAATCGGGGTCCACGCAGAAATAGCCTTGCCGCTCGAACTGGTAGATGCTGCCTGGCCTCGCCCCGGCGAGGCTGGGCTCTCCCCGGCACCCGGCGAGTACCTCCAGCGAGTCGGGGTTCACGTTCGTGAGGAAATCCTGGCCCTCGTCCACGTCATCCGGATCCTCTTTCACGAAGAGCCGGTCGTACAGCCGCACCTCGGCCGGCACGGCATGCGCCGCCGAGACCCAGTGGATGGTGGCCTTCACCTTGCGGCCATCCGGCGCATCGCCGCCGCGCGTGGCCGGGTCATAGCTGCACCGCAGCTCCACGACGTTCCCCTGCCCATCCTTCACCACGTCCACGCACTGGAGGAAGTACGCGTAGCGCAAGCGCACTTCGCGTCCCGGAGCGAGCCGGTAATACTTGGGCGGCGGGTTCTCGCGGAAGTCGGCCTGCTCGATGTACAGCACGCGCGAGAACGGCACGCGGCGCGTCCCGGCGCCGGGGTCCTCGGGGTTGTTCACCGCCGCCAGTTCTTCCACCTGCCCCTCGGGGTAATTCTCAATCACCACGCGCAGGGGCTTGAGCACGCTCATCACGCGCGGCGCGCGCCTGTTCAGGTCCTCGCGCAGGCAGTGTTCCAGCAGGGCGATGTCCACCAGGCTGTCTTTCTTGGCCACGCCAATCCGCTCGCAGAAATCCCGGATGGCCTCCGGCGTGTACCCCCGGCGGCGCAGGCCGGAGAGCGTGGGCATGCGCGGGTCGTCCCAGCCCGTCACGTGCCCCTCCTGCACCAGCCGCAGGAGTTTGCGCTTGCTCAGGACGCTGGAGGAGAGATTGAGGCGCGCGAACTCGATCTGGCGCGGATGGTAAATCTCCAACTGATCGAGATACCAGTTGTACAGCGGGCGATGATCTTCGTACTCCAGCGAACACAACGAGTGGGTGATGCCCTCGATGGAGTCCGACTGCCCGTGGGCGAAGTCATACATCGGATACATGCACCACGTGTCGCCCGTGCGGTGATGCGGGGCGTGGATGATGCGGTACATCACCGGGTCGCGCAGATTGATGTTGCCGGAGGCCATGTCAATCTTGGCGCGCAGGGTGCGCGAGCCTTCCAGAAATTCCCCGGCCCGCATGCGCGCAAACAACTCCAGGTTTTCCGCCACCGTCCGATTGCGGTACGGACTCTCCTTGCCCGGCTCGGTGAGGGTGCCTCGGTACTCGCGGATGTCGTCGGCGCTCAGGTCGCACACATAGGCGTTGCCTTTTTTGATGAGCGTGACGGCGTACTCGTACAACTGCTCGAAGTAATCGGAGGCATAGTACAGCCGGTCTTCCCAGTCGAATCCCAGCCAGCGGATATCCTGCTGGATGGACTCGACGTACTCCACCTCCTCCTTCACCGGGTTGGTGTCGTCGAAGCGCAGATTGCACTGGCCGCCGAATTCCGCCGCGATGCCGAAGTCGATGCAGATGGCCTTGGCGTGGCCGATGTGCAGAGAGCCGTTCGGCTCCGGCGGGAAGCGGGTGTGCACGCGGGTGTAGCGGCCCGCCTTCAAGTCGTCCCTCACCGCGGCCCGGATGAAGTCCACAGACTGATTGGAATCACTCAGCATCATGTTCGTTCATATCTTTTCTCGGTGGAACGTTTCGACGATTCCCGCACGAACCGCCCTCCCGCCTGTCGCGCCCGATCGGTTTCATCCTCTGGGGTTCCTCCCGCCTGTTCGTCCGCCCAGTCCGCGCAGCCCGCCGCGACGACGGCTCAACGACTCCGAGCATGCCGCAGCCGCGTGCTTGGTGTCAAGCTGGAAGGGTGGGAGGCCCGGGAGGCCTTGCCAGACGCGATGATTTGCGCTAAAAACATCCTGGGGGACCTCCCACGGCTGACACGTGAGTTCGAATCCCGCTGGGGCTACCACGTGGCGCGGTACGCGTGGTGAGGATGGGTACACTTCCCTGCGCAAGCGTCTCAACGGACCACGCCACAGTTTGCCTGACAAAAAATGTCCCGAGGGGACAAGTTTTATCATGAAAGAAGGGGCAAGGCGACTTCTGGCATGAGCAGGGGGAAGCTGATCCGGAATTGCGTTTCCATCCAACCCTCTGTGTTTGCTGGGATATTTCCCCCTCCCCCGGGAAGAACATCGGGGGCGTCAGATATGGCACGGATGCTGCCTCCCCAGTGGGAGCCGGGGGCATGTCTGCCCCCGGGGGTTTGACGGTGGAAGAAACAACCCCCCAGCCCGATGGAGACTCGGGAGAGGAAACGCGATGAGCGACTCCCCGCACAAGGCGGGCAAGGGCTTCACGCTGATAGAGCTGCTCATCGTCGTGGCCATCATCGGTATCCTGGCGGCTATTGCCATCCCCAACCTGCTGACTGCGCAGCGGAAGTCCAAGTATTCCCGCGCTGCCACGGACGTGAAGACGGCGGCGACCCAGGCCATCGTGTACGGCAACGACAAGAACGCCTACCCGACAACCATCAAGGTGATGCGTGAGGGGGGCTACGCCAACGTCACCGACGCGGACCCGTGGACCAGCACCTACCAGCTCTCCCCGGCGCTTACCGGGGGACTCACGCCGGGACAGACCGACGACGTCTACGTCTACAGCAAGGGTGCAAGCAGCACCGGGGTGTATCCCAACCCATTTGTCTCCAGTACCGGGGACGGGGGATCCGTGGGGTATTCCTCCGTCTACGGGTCCTGGACCGGATATTAAGATTCTGCCGGTGGCTCGATCCGCCTCGAACGTCCTGACGCTCCCCTGCCGGTCTCACCTCTTCGACCCTCTTCGTTGAACGCCTCTGACGCATCCTTGCGTGGCGATCCGCCAGGGTGAAACCCGTCCGTCGGGCCTGTCCCGGGACGGGGGCGGAGTGGGGCAGCCGCGCCCGTGTGGTCACCGCAGTGTTCTCACATTGTCTGGTCGGGCAACCCGTTGCGGGTTCAGGCTGGACGAACCCGACGAAGATGAGTAGGCTCTTTCCGGGAAATGGCGGAGGCGACCATCACTTTCCCCGAGGGAGGGGATGCACAAGGAGACGCCCATGACCCAACTCTTCGAGAATCGCGTCAAGCGGATGCTCAAGGCCGGAAAGAAGACCGCGGGGGCCTGGGCGCAACTGTGCAGTCCCACGTCCACGGAGATCCTGTGCCGCGCTGGCTTTGACTGGGTGCTGATTGACATGGAGCACTCCCCGGGCGACCTGCAGACGCTGGTCGCCCAGCTCCAGGCCATGGGCGGCTCCGGGGTCGTGCCCCTCGTCCGCGCGCCCTGGAACGACCTGGTGTGGATCAAGCGGATCCTGGATGCCGGGGCCTACGGCGTCATGATCCCGTCGGTGAACACGCGGGAGCAGGCCATCGCCGCCGTCCAGGCCTGCAAGTATCCGCCAGTCGGCGTCCGCGGAATCGCGGGGAGCCCTCGGGCGGCCGGATTCGGACGGGATACCGCCAGTTACCTGAAGCGGGCCAACGACGAGGTCCTGGTGATCCTCCAGATCGAGACGCCCCAGGCCGTCCAGAATCTGGAGGAGATTGCCAAGGTTCCGGGAGTGGACGCCCTCTTCATCGGGCCCATGGACCTGTCCACGTCCATGGGACACCTCGGGAATCCTGCCCACCCGGAGGTGCAGGCGGCGATCGCCACGGTAGAGGCGAAGGCCAAGGCCCTGGGGGTCGCGCTGGGAACGATTTCGGCCGGCTGGGAGCAGGCCAAGGCCCTGTACGACCGGGGGTATCAGATGGTCACGCTCCTCTCGGATGTGGTCCTGCTCTCGAGGGCGTCCGCGGAAACCATGGCCAAGCACCGGGAGGCCTTCCCGGAAGCGTAGGGGAGAGCTGCGAGCCGAGAGCCGAGAGCCGAGTGCCGAGAGCCGAGTGCCGAGAGCCGAGAACTGCGAGCCGGGAGCCGAGGGAAGCGAGGGTGCCCCCTCGATCCGCGCCTGTCGAAACTGCCCCGCCGGAGCCCATCCGGAACCGGAACCAAGCGGGAGAAACCAGTTGACAGTCCCCCGGGGCACAACTAAAGTCACGCCATTACTCCTGTATCACGATAAGGAACCGACACCAAGATGCGCGTTGACCTCCACATGCACACCACGGCTTCGGACGGGCTCCTCGGTCCGGCGGCCCTGGTCCAGGCCGTTCAGGCCGCACGCCTGCAGGTCTTCAGCGTCACCGACCACGACACCGTGGATGCCGTGGCGGAAGCGGAGACGCACGCACGCGCTCTGGGCATTCGCCTGATCCCGGGGATCGAGCTGTCTGCGGTCTGGCAGAAGGTGGAATTTCACCTCCTGGGGTACTTCGTGGACCCCACGGACGCCAGGCTGCTCGCCTTCCTCCGGGAGAGGCGGGAGGCCCGGCGCACGCGACTGCAGACGATGCTGGGTCGGTTGCGGGTGCTGGGGATGGCCGTCAATACAGAAGAGGTCATGGCCCTGGCGCGGGACGGCAACGTGGGGCGGCCCCACCTGGCCCGCGTCCTGGTCCGGCGCGGGTTCGTCGCCAGCACCGACGAGGCCTTCGACCGGTACCTCGGCGAGGGCAGGCCGGCCTACGTGCCGCGGCTGGACGTGACCGTGGCGGATGCGATCCGGGTCATGCACGAGGCGGGCGGGTTGGCCTCGCTGGCGCATCCGGGGTTGCACAACCGGGATGCGGCAATCCCCGACTTGGTGGACGCGGGCCTGGATGCCATCGAGGCCTACCACGTCAACCACACGCCCGGCCTGACCGCACATTACCGCCGGCTGGCCGAACGGCGGGGGCTCCTGGTGACGGGCGGGTCGGACTTCCACGGAGCTGCGGACCGCGATCACGGCTCCATGCCCGGCATGCCCTGTCTCCCGGAGGAGGAATTCGGCAGGTTGGAAGCGGCGGCGGCTCGGCGCGCCTCTCTGTGCCAGTGAGGAATGCGGGTGGACGAGGGTACCCAGTCGCTTGACGGACAGGTCAGGCCGGCCCCCAAGACAGCCGGGGGAGAGGATCAGCGGCTGCCGGTGAAGGCCGCCCGGTCCTCCCGGACCCGGGAGGAGATCCGGAGCATCTCCCGCCGGCATTTCGCGGCGCGGAATCTCCCCATGCGTTTCGTGGCCGTGGACTTCGAGCCCGGCGGTCGGGGCGTGACCATCTTCTTCTCGTCGGACGAGAAGGTGGACTTCCGGGAGTTGCATCGGGATCTCTGTCGCGACCTGCGCATGCGAGTCACCATGCACCGCCTTGGCCCGCGCGACGAGGCGAAGCGCGCCGGCACCTGCGGCCCGTGCGGGCGGACGTTGTGTTGCAAGAGCTTCCTGCCCGGCTTTCCCACCGTCTCCGTGAAGCTGGTGAAGGAGCAGAAGTTCCCGCTGACGCCGGACCGCTCGGCCGGCATGTGCGGCCGCCTGAAGTGTTGCCTCGCCTACGAGACGGGGGACGGCGCCTCCTCCCGGACGAAATGCGGGGGGTGCCGCCTGGCCACCTCGGGGGCAGGGGATGCTCCTGGCGAACCGCGAATCCCCGCGTCCTGATCGCAATCTTCTCCGGAATTCGGAGTCGCGTCCGCCGGCTGGCGCGGGTCGGCAGAGCCAGGTGCAAGTGGGCGGCGTGCCGGGCGGTGGCTGCCCACCGCGCGCACGAAAACGTTGGTGGCCGGCGGCTTGTCAGCCCGGGAATAATCCAGTATCATCCCTGCACGATACCGTGTCGAGCCCTCGCGCGCTCGATGCGCCGGCTTCGGCGGCTCTGCCAAGGGGGAGTGGATTCATGGACGATCGGGACAAGCGACTGCTGAACGCGATCCAGGCGGATTTCCCGCTGGTCTCCCGCCCGTTCCAGGCCCTGGGGGTGCCGCTGGACCTGTCCGAGGGCGAAGTCATTGACCGGATTGCCTCCCTGAGACAGCAGAAGGTGGTTCGCCAGATCAGCGCGATCTTCGACACGCGCAGCCTCGGTTACAAGAGCAGCCTGATCGCCATGCGGATCCAGGCGGACCGGCTGGACGCGGCCGCGGCGGCGGTGAACAGCCACCCCGGCGTCAGCCATAATTACAAGCGGAACCACGCCTTCAACCTGTGGTTCACGCTGGCGGTGCCGCCCTCCAGTGACCTGCAGTGGACGGTGGAGCGCTTGCATGCCATGGCCGGCGCCGATTCCACCCGCATCCTGCCCACGCTGCGGCTGTTCAAGATCGGCGTCCAGCTCGACATGGAGGGGAAGAGCGGCGCAGAGCGCGTGGAATCCGCTGCAGGCGGATACAGCGATGTGCGCCGGCCCGCGGCCGGCCCCGCGGGCCTTCGCGGGGTGGACATCGCGGCCATCCACGAATTGCAGGGGGACTTCCCCCTGGTGCCGGAGCCGTACCGGCCCATGGCGGACCGCATGGGTCTCTCCGAGGAGGCGCTCTTCGAGGTCGCGGGGCACCTGCAGGCGCAGGGCTACCTGCGCCGGGTGGCGGCTGTCCTGCACCATCGCGAGGCCGGCTTCCGGGCGAATGCCATGGGCGTGTGGGTGGTGCCCCCCGAGCGGGCGGAGGAAGTCGGCAAGATCATGGGGAGCTTCCGGGGCGTCAGCCACTGCTACCTGCGGCCCACGTATCCGGACTGGCTCTATAACATCTTCACCATGGTGCACGGCCAGAAGGCCAAGGATTGTCAGGAGATCATCGGCGCCATCTCAGCCGCGACCGGCATCACCGAGTACGCGCTGCTGTACAGCACGAAGGAATACAAGAAGGTCCGGCTGAAGTATTTCACCCCCGAATTGGACGAGTGGGAAGCGCAGGCCCGCCAGTCGGCAGGTGCCGTCCCGGCGGATTCCGGGATGCTGGCGGCCAATCCACGCTAGGCGTGGATGGGCCATACCCCGACGGTGGCCGGGGTGTCCGCTGTGCCGCTGAACCGGGAGCAGGCAGGGATGCCAGGCATTGAGTGGCTGACCCGGTTCGCCCATCTGCTGGCCGCGATGGTGTACCTGGGCGGGTCCTGGTTCCTGGGCGCGGCCCTGATCCCGGGACTTTCGGCCGCGGCGCCGGGGCAGCGGATCCGGACCGTGGCCGCGGTCATCCGGTGGTACCACCCCACGAGCCTGGCGGCGCTGGGGGTTCTGGTCATGACCGGTGCATTTTCCCTCACCTCTGCCAAGGCCGCGCTGGGACCGCAGTACTTTCCCGCGCTGTTCACGCTCCTCGGCCCCAAGCTCCTGCTGGCATTCGCCCTGGTGATGCTGAGCAGCTATCAGTTCTTCGGCCTGGGGTTGCGCCTGGTCCGCTCGCTTCCCGAGGACGGTGGGACCGTTCCGCCCGAGGTGGAGGCGTGGCAGCTCAAGGTGGTTACCCGGATCCAGGTGTGCGCACTGACCGGCGCGGGGCTGGCCGCGGCATTGAGCGGCCTCGGGATGGCGCTGGCACGGGGGTAGGGGAGGGACCCGGCTGGACCCGAGCCCGTTGTGGAGCGAGGGACGAGCCGGGATGGGGCCCCGTGGGAGAGAAGCCGGAGGGACCCACCTCCGATTTCGAATTTTGAATGTCGAATTTCGGATCTCCTCAAACCCGAAATCCGCAATCCGAGATCCGAAATCATAGAGGGCCGGGATGGGGCCCCGTACAAGAAAAGCCCGGGCGAGGGGGAGCGGCGTGGGCGAACCCATGGTGGAAGTCCAGGGTCTCACGAAGGTGTTCGGGAGCACGCTGGCCCTCGACGCCGTGGACCTCCGGGTGGATCCAGGCGAGGTGGTGGCGCTCCTGGGGCCCAACGGGGCGGGGAAGACCACCCTGCTGAAGCTCCTGGCCACGGCCACCAAGCCCACCGCGGGCGGCGGGCGCGTGCTGGGTCAGGACCTGCTGACGGGCCGCGACGCCATCCGGCGACGGATCGGGATGATCTCGCACAGCCACCACCTGTACGAGGAGCTGACGGCCGAAGAGAACCTGCAGTTCGCGGCGGCCATGCGCGGGATGCGACCGGACCGCGGGTCGGTCATCAAGGCGCTTACCGAGGTGGGACTGGACGGGCATGCGCGCTCCAAGGTCCGAACCTTCAGCACCGGCATGAAGCGGCGCCTGGTCATCGGCAAGATGCTCCTCTTCGAGCCGGAACTCCTGTTCCTGGACGAGCCACACAACACGTTGGACCAGGCGGCCATCGCCCTGCTTAACGGGTACGTGGTCTCAGTCACGGCGCGGGGCGGTGCAGCGGTCGTGGCCACCCACAACCTCTCCCGGGCCTACGGCATGGCGGACCGCTTCGTGCTCATGCGAGACGGCGCGGTGGCATGGCGCGTCGGGAAAGAAGGGCTTTCGGGCGATCACCTGCGCGACCTCTACGCGCGGTACGCGGAGGGCGGCGACGCGACGAATGTGGATTGCGGATTGCGGAATGCGGAATGATGGATGGGTGAGGCGAGTTCGGTCAAAGGCGTTCGACTGTTCGACAGTTCGGAGGTTCGGTCGTTCCCGAACAGCCGAACACCCGAACTGCCGAACGCCCGAACGCACTCGCACGTGGGCGATGACGTGGCCCCAGCCCACGGGAGACCGCGGCAGAACGAAGCTCTCGGTCGAGGGAGAGGTATGGTAGCTGAACTGCTTCGTCGGACGTGGGCGATGACGTGGAAGGACGTCACGGTGGAGCTCCGCG
>METI01000165.1:24735-26269 GCA_001771285.1 candidate division NC10 bacterium RIFCSPLOWO2_12_FULL_66_18 | reverse complement strand
TATGGTAGCTGAACTGCTTCGTCGGACGTGGGCGATGACGTGGAAGGACGTCACGGTGGAGCTCCGCGCCCGCGAGCGGATCAACGCCATGCTGTTCTTCGCGGCCCTGGTCCTCTTCATCTTCAACTTCGCCCTGGGCCCCGATCGGGAGAAGCTGCGCGAGGTGGCGCCGGGCCTCCTGTGGCTGGCGTTCCTCTTCACGGGGATGCTGGGCCTGGGGCGCAGCTTCCAGGCCGAGCGGGAGAACGAGTGCTTCGAGGAACTTCTGCTGACCCCGGGCGACCGGGAGTCCATCTTTTTCGGGAAGCTGGCGGGCAATATCCTGTTCATGGTGACGGCCGAGGCGCTGATCCTGCCCCTCTTCGGGATCCTGTACAACCTGGACATCTGGGGACTCCTGCCGTCCCTGGCCCTGGTGGCCTTCCTGGGGACCGTGGGCTTCTCGGCCATCGGCACGTTGCTGGCGGCCATGACGGCGCACCTCCGGGCGCGGGAGGTGATGCTGCCGGTCCTCCTCTTTCCGCTCACCGTGCCGGTGATCCTGGGGTCGGTGCGGGCGACGGAGGGGATCCTGGCGGGCGGGGGCCTCACCGAGGTGAGCCACTGGCTCAAGCTCCTGGGCGGCTTCGACGTGATCTTCCTGGTGGTCTGTCCGCTGGCCTTCGAATTCGTGCTGGAGGAATGATGGGGCGAGGCGCTCTGGCGACGCGCGTCTTGGGGGGTGCGGCCGGCCTCCTGCTGGCGACGGGCCTGTACCTGGGGCTGGTGGTCGCGCCACCCGATGCGGTGCAGGGGGACGTGCAGCGCATCATGTACGTGCACGTGCCCTCCATCGTGACCGCGTACATCGCCTTCTTTGTGGTCTTTTGCACGAGCATCCTGTACTTGTGGAAGCGGGATCTGCGGTTCGATGCCCTGGCCGTCTCTTCGGCCGAGATCGGGGTGGTCTTCACCGGGATCACGCTGGCCACCGGCATGATCTGGGGGAAGCCGACCTGGGGGGTCTGGTGGACGTGGGACGCGCGGCTCACTCTCACGGCGATCCTCTTCACGATCTACGCGGGGTACCTGATGCTGCGGGCCTTCGCCGAGGAGCCGCTGGCCGGCGCCCGCTACGGGGCCGTCCTGGCCATCCTCGGCTTCTTGGACATCCCCCTCAATCATCTTGCGGTGTACTGGTGGCGCACGCTGCACCAGCCCTCCTCGATCCTGCGGCCCGGCGGCCCCTCGGTGGCCCCGGCCATGCTGCTGCCGCTGGCGGTGACCTTCGCGGGGCTGGCCCTGCTGTCCACCTACTTTTTGGTGGAGCGCATCCGCCTGGAGCGCCTCCGCCATCGCACCGCCGAGGTGCGGCTCAAGCGAGGACGGCGTGGGTAACTGGGGATTCATCGGGCTGGCATACGGCCTGGCGTTCGTGGCGCTGGTCGGGTATCTCATCTTCCTGAAACGGCGGCTGCGGGGGGCCAGGGAGGAGCTGGCCGCGCTCGAGCAGGAGAGTGGGCGGAGGACGCGATGAAGCGACGCAAGCTGAAAT
>METI01000165.1:483-24723 GCA_001771285.1 candidate division NC10 bacterium RIFCSPLOWO2_12_FULL_66_18 | reverse complement strand
GAGGCATCGTGGTGGCCGCCCTGGCGGGGATGATCTATTCCGGCGTCCAGGAGTCGATGGTCTACTTTTACACGCCCACCGAGCTGGTGCAGAAGAAGGACTCGGTGCAGGGCAAGTCGCTGCGCGTGGGGGGGATGGTGGTGGACGGCTCCATCCGGTGGGACCCGCAGAACCTCCTGCTGACCTTCCAGCTCACGGATGGCCAGGGGACGGTCTTCGTGCGCCACAAGGGGACGGCGCCGGATCTCTTCAAGGAGGGCGCGGGCGCCGTGGTGGAGGGGGCCTGGACGTCCGAGGGCTACTTCCGCTCCAGCAACATCATGGCCAAGCACTCCGAGGAGTACAAGCCGCCGGCGCAGCCGGAAACCCTGGAGTCGAAGAAGGAGATGTTCAGGTCCTTTTTGAAAGAGGGCAAGCCATGATCTCCACCCTGGGTGGATTCGTACTCTTCTTCGCGCTGGGCGTCACCCTGTACGCGGTCGCGGCCTCGGTCATGGGCGCGCGCGCAGGGCGGGAGGACTGGCTGGCCAGCGCGCGCAACGCGGTGCTGGCCCACTTCTGCCTGGTCACACTGGCCATCTTCCTCCTGGAATACGCCCTGATCACCAGCGACTTTAGCATCCGCTACGTGGCCAACACCAGCACCCGGGGGAGCCTCACGCGCTACAAGATCGCCGGCCTGTGGGGCTCGCTGGAGGGCTCGATCCTCCTGTGGGAATGGCTCCAGGCCCTCTTCGCGGCCCTGGTGGTGGCCCGCTATAGCGACCGGCACCGGCACCTCATGCCCTACGTCCAGGCGGTGCTGCAGGGGATCTCCGCGTTCTTCCTGCTCCTCATGACCTTCGGGGCCAACCCCTTCGCCCCCCTCTTCCCGATCCCGCCCGACGGCCGCGGCCTGAACCCCCTCCTGGAAGTGACCGACATGCTCATCCACCCGCTGCTCTTGTACCTGGGGTACGTGGGCTTCTCGGTGCCGTTCGCCTTCGCCATGGCCGCACTCATCACCGGGCGCGTGTCGGAGGAGTGGCTCACCATCACCCGGCGCTGGACCGTGGTGGCCTGGCTGTTCCTGACGGGCGGGATCTTCTACGGCGGCTGGTGGTCGTACCGGACGCTGGGCTGGGGGGGCTACTGGGCCTGGGACCCGGTGGAGAACGCCTCCTTCATGCCCTGGCTCACGGGCACGGCCTTCATCCACTCGGTCATGATCCAGGAACGGAAGCGGATGCTGAAGGTCTGGAACCTGGTCCTCATCACCCTCACCTTTTCCCTGGTCATCTTCGGGACATTCCTCACCCGGAGCGGGATCCTGGGCTCGGTGCACGCCTTCGCCGACGGGCCCGTCGGGGTCATGTTCCTGGCCTTCCTGGCCCTGGTGCTGTTCTTCTCCTTCGGGCTGGTGGCCTACCGCGCGGACCGGCTCAAGGGCCACGGGGAGCTGGACTCCATCGTCTCGCGGGAGAGCGCGTTCCTGCTGAACAACGTGGTCCTGGTGGGGATCTGTTTCACGGTGTTCCTGGGGACGATCTTTCCCCTCCTGGCCGAGGCGATCCGCGGGACCAAGATGAGCGTGGGCACGCCCTATTTCAACCGGGTGAGCGTCCCGCTGGGCATGGCCCTGCTCCTCCTCATGGGGATCGGTCCCCTCATCGCCTGGGGACGCGCCTCCCTGAACAACCTGAAGCGGAACTTCCTGAAGCCGTCCCTGGCGGCCCTGGCCGGTGGGGCGATCCTGGCCGCCCTGGGCGTGCGCCAGGCCGAGGTCCTCGCGGCCTTCGTGTTCTGTTTCTTTGTCATCGGCACCATCGTCTTCGAGTTCACGGTGGGGACCCGGACCCGGGCGAAGACCACGGGGGAGAGATTCCTCACGGCCTTCGCCACGCTGCTCTTGAAGAGCCGGCGGCGCTACGGGGGCCTCATCGTCCACCTGGGCGTGGTGGTGGCCATCATCGGCATCGCCGTCTCCTCGGTGTACAAGGTGGAGCGGGAACAGACCCTGAAGCCGGGGGAGACCCTGAGCGTCGGGCCGTACGCGGTGCGCTTCGACGGGCTGGCGGCCGGGGAGCGGCCCACCCATATCCTGGTCTGGGCAAACCTCATGGCCTTCAAGGACGGCAAGCCGCTGCACGAGCTGACCCCCGGACAGCGCTTCTACCCAAACCAGCAATCGCCCTTCGCCAGCGTGGATGCCCGCTACCACTGGAACGAGGACCTGTACGTCATCCTGTCGGCCTTCGAGCGGGACGGGAGCTCCGCCACCTTCAAGGTGTTGATCAACCCCATGATCTCGTGGATCTGGATCGGGGGCGGCGTGATCCTGCTGGGGGTGATCGTGGTGGTGTTACCGGAGCGGCGCCTGGCCCTGCTCGCCATCCGGGCCAAGGCGCAAGTGGCCTGAGTCCCGCGCTGAGGCGGGAGCGCGGAGCCCCTCATGTCCTGGAAGAAGGCGTTGATTCCCCTGGCCAGCGTGCCCCTGATCATCCTGCTGGCCTATGGCTTCCGCACCGATCCCAAGGCCATCCCGTCCCCCCTGGTGCGGCAGCCGGCCCCCGGCTTCCGCATGGCCGTCTATGACGCGGGCGAGCTGTCTCTCGAGACGCTCAAGGGAAAGCCGGTCGTCCTGAACTTCTGGGCCTCCTGGTGCTACCCCGCTTGCTACGAGGAGGCACCCCTCCTGGAGTCCACGTGGCGGAAGTACGAGGCCCAGGGCCTCATGGTGGTGGGTGTGGACATCCAGGACAAGGAGGCCAACGCCCGGGAGTTCATGCGCCGGTTCGATTTCACGTTCCCCAATGGCCCCGACCCGGGGAGCAAGATCTCCATTGACTACGGGGTGTACGGCGTCCCGGAGACGTTCTTCATCGACCGCCAGGGCCGGATCACCCACAAGCACGTGGGGGCGCTCACGCCTGCGCTGATGGAAGCGCAGGTTCAGGCCATCCTGAAGGGGAACTGAGATGCGGTCGCAGCAGGCGGCATGGGCCGGATCGCCGACGGGCGCTTCGGGTTACAGGGGTGGCAGGCGCGCAATCCTTGCCCTGGCCTGGGCCCTGGTGTGGATCGGCCTGGTGATTCCCGGGGTGGCGCCGGCGGCATCCGGCTCGGCGAAGGCGGACGCCGGACCCTGGAATCCGGAGCTGGAGGAGCATGTCCGCGAGATCGCGTCGGGGCTCCGCTGCGTGGTGTGCCAGAACCTCTCCGTGGCGGATTCCCCCTCGGATCTGGCCAAGGAGATGCGCAACCTGGTGCGGGAGCTCGTGCAGCAGGGCAAGAGCCGCGAGGAGATCCAGGCCTACTTCGTGAGCCGGTACGGGGAGTTCGTTTTGCTGTCCCCGCCCAAGCGGGGATTCAACCTCCTGGTCTGGGGGCTGCCCTTTGTGGCTATCCTCGCTGGGGCCTGGGGTGTCTACCTCGTCGCCAGGCGCTGGACCCTGCGGCGGGAGGAGGCGGAGCCCGCGGTGGATCCTGTCTACGCCGAACGGGTCCGTCGCGACCTCCAGGAGCGGGAGGGGCCAGTCGGCTCCTGAACCGGAGCCGAGGAGTGGCATCAACCGCCATGATCACCCAGCGCGAGCGCTGGGTACCCGGGTCGGCAAGGGAATGATGGTTGTGTCTCTGGAAGGCAGAGCGCGGAACCGAATTCATGGGGACTTCCGCGTGTCGGTTTCTTTTTCCAAATGGTGGGCTCCGGCTTTTTTCCGCCAGAGGCGGACTTGGCGCCCTGGCGGTTGAATGCCTGAGTCTTCGGAGGACCAATGGCGGTGGTGATCTCGCTGGGCATTGCGGTGGTGGTGGTCGCGTTCGTGGCCGCCCCGTTTTTCCTGCTGACCGGGCGCGCCTCGGAGTTCGCGCCGAAGAATCCCGATGCCCCCGAGGCCCTGCAGGATCTGCTGGCGGAGAAGGAGACGCTCTACGCCGCCATCCAGGAACTGGACTTCGATTTCAAGTCCGGCAAGCTTTCGGCCGAAGATCACCAGGACCTGCGGGGGCGCCACGAGGCGCAGGCGGCCGCGGTCCTGAAGCGCATTGACGAGATGCAGGGGAAGTCCGGGGAGGCCGAACGGCCCCGCAGCGCCCGCCGGGAGAGGCGGAAGGGATGAGGACGATGCTGGACCAGCTCCGCCGCGCGGGGCTGGACGGGGTCCACGCCAAGCTGCTGGCCGGGCAGCGGCTGGATTTCGACGACGGGATGCGCCTCTACCGGACGCCCGACCTGACCGCGGTGGGGTCCCTGGCGAATCTGGTTCGGGAACGGCGGAGCGGGGCCCGCACCTACTTCGTCCGGAACCTGCACGTCAACTACACGAATATCTGCAACAAGTTCTGCAAGTTCTGCTCCTTCTACGCCGCGCCCAACAGCACCGACGGCAAAGGCTATGTCCTGACGCCGGAAGAGGCAGCCGCCCGGGTGGCGCAGTACGCCGGGGAGCCGATCCGGGAGATCCACATGGTGGCCGGGATCAACCCCAAGTTGCCCTACCGGTACTACCTCGACCTCCTGCGGGCGGTGAAGGCGACGCGGCCCGACGCGCAGATCAAGGCCTTCACCATGATCGAGCTGGCCCAGATCGCCCGCGTGGCCAAGCGCCCCCTGCCCGAGATCCTGCCGGAGCTGAAGGCGGCCGGCCTTGCCGCCTGCCCCGGAGGGGGAGCCGAGGTCTTCAGCGACCGGGTCCACGAGGAGCTGTTCCGGGCCAAGCTGGACAACCAGGGCTGGTTCGACGTGGCGCGCGCGGTGCACGCGGCCGGCATCCCCACCAACGCGACGCTGCTCTACGGCCACATCGAGACCCAGGACGAGAAGGTCCGACACCTGCTGCACATCCGGGAGCTGCAGGACGAGACCGGGGGGTTCATGTGCTTCGTGCCGCTGGCCTTCGATCCCAGCAACACGGAGCTCACCCACCTGCCCGTGACCACCGGGTACGCCAACCTGCGGGAGATCGCCATCGCCCGGCTGCTCCTGGACAATTTCCCCCACGTCAAGGCCTTCTGGATCATGATCACCCCCGCGGTGGCCCAGATGGCGCTTTGGTACGGGGCCGACGACATCGACGGCACCGTGTCCCACTACGAGATCACCCACGCCCTGGGGACGACCTCGCATCGCCAGGTCCTGAGCCACGAGCAGCTCCTCGATCTCATCACCGAGATCGGGCGTGAGCCGGTGGAACGGGACGCGCTGTACAACGTCATCGAAGAGCCGTTAGGCGTAAGGCGTAAGGGGTGAGGGGAAGACCCGGGACCTCGCCTCACGCCTCACCCCTAACGCCTCACGATCAATCAGAATGCGATTTACGGACGGCAGTCTGGCCACCATCGAAGAAAAGATCGTCGCGGGTGAGCGGCTCTCGTTCGCGGACGGGGTCCGTCTGTTCCGCGAGGCGAATCCGCTGCAGCTCTCCGCGTGGGCCAACCTAGTCCGCCGGCGCCTGCATCCGGAGGATCGGGTCACCTACGTCGTCGGGCGGAACATCAACTACACCAACGTCTGCTGGGTGCAGTGCAAGTTCTGCAGCTTCTACCGGCTGCCCGGCGCCGACGGGGGCTACGTCCTGCCACGGGAGGAGATCTTCCGCAAGATCCAGGAGCTGCTGGATCTGGGCGGCATCGAGATCCTCATTCAGGGGGGCCTGAACCCGGCGCTCAGGATCGACTACTTCGAGGAGACGTTCCGCGCCATCAAGGCCCGTTTCCCGGTGCACATCCACGGGCTGTCCCCGGCCGAGATCATCTACCTGGCCAAGATCTCCAACCTGAGCGACCGGGACTGCCTGGTGCGGTTGAAGGCTGCCGGCCTGGACTCCATCCCGGGGGCCGGGGCGGAGATGCTGGTGGACGAGGTCCGGGATCAGATCGCGCCCCTGAAGGACTCCGCGGCCGCCTGGCTCAACCTCATGCGGACCGCCCACCAGCTCGGCATCCCCTCCACGGTGACCATGATGTACGGGTCGGTGGAGACGGTGGAGCAGCGGGTGGAGCATTTGGTCAAGGTGCGCGACCTGCAGGATGAGGCGGGCGGTTTTCGCGCCTTCATCCCCTGGAGCTTCCAGCCCCAGGGGACGCACCTGCCGAGCGTCAAGCAGGCCAGCGGCTTCGACTACCTCCGGACGGTGGCCATCTCGCGGTTGATGCTGGACAACATCAGGAACATCCAGGCCTCGTGGTTGACCCAGGGGCCCAAGATCGGCCAGATCGCCCTCCAGTACGGCGTGAACGACATGGGCAGCACCGTGATCGAGGAGAACGTCGTGACGGCCCAGGGGTCGGTCTTCATGCTCCCGCTCCACGAGATCGAGCGCCTCATCAAGGACGCCGGCTTCCACCCCGCCCGCCGCAACACCCGCTACGAAATCCTACCGGGCTGACCGGATCCCCGCTCTCCCGGACCCTGCCGGCATCCCACTTCGGGCGCACGGACCGGTTTGACAAGGGTTCCCCATTGGCATAGGCTGAAAGGTGTCGAGGACGAGAGCGCCTCAGGCTCTCCGCTGCGTGCAACGGGTGTTCAAGGGGGTGATCGGAATGGCAATCCCCATCGAGCGCGTTGACGAGTACCGCTGGCGGATCCCGCCCGACGCCAAGCCGGGGATGCGGGTGCCGGCGATCATCTTCGCCGACGAAAAACTCATGGACCAGATCCGCCACGACCTGTCCCTGGAGCAGGCCGCCAACTCGACCACCCTCCCGGGCATCGTGAAGGCCGCCTATGCCATGCCCGACATCCACCAGGGGTACGGCCTCCCCATCGGGGCGGTGGTGGCCACCGACCCGGAGACGGGGGTGGTCACGCCGGGCGGCGTGGGCTACGACATCAACTGCGGGGTGCGTCTCCTGCGGACGGAGCTGACCAGGACGGAGGTCCTGCCGCGTCTGAAGGAGCTAGTCAATGGGTTGTTCGCGACGATCCCGGCCGGCGTGGGGACCCAGGGCAAGGTTCGCCTCACCCGCGAGAACGCCCGCAAGCCTCTGGAGCAGGGGGCGCGATGGGCGGTGGAGCAGGGCATGGGCGAGCCGGAGGACCTGATCACCGCCGAGGCCTCCGGGTGCATCGCCGGCGCCGATCCCGACGCGGTAAGCCCGAAGGCCTACGAGCGGGGGCGGGCACAGCTCGGAACGCTGGGCTCCGGCAATCACTTCCTGGAGGTCCAGATCGTCGAGACGATCTACGACGAGCAGGCCGCCAGCGTCCTGGGGCTCTTCCCGGGCCAGGTGACCGTCATGATCCACAGCGGCTCGCGCGGCTTCGGGCATCAGGTCTGCACCGATTACCTGGCCACCATGGAGCGGGCCCTCAAGAAGTACGCCATCCAGCTCCCCGACCGCCAGCTGGCCTGCACCCCGATCCGTTCGGAGGAGGCCAGCGCCTACCTGGGCGCCATGCGGGCCGCCGCCAACTATGCCTGGACCAACCGGCAATGCTTGACCCACTGGACCCGGGAGGTCTTCCAGCAGGTCTTCCACAAATCGCCACGCGACCTGGGGATGTGGGTCGTTTACGACGTCGCCCACAACATCGCCAAGCTTGAGGAGCACGAGGTGGACGGGAAGAAGATGTCCCTCCTCGTCCACCGCAAGGGAGCCACGCGGGCCTTCCCGCCGGGGCACCCCGAGCTGCCCGCGCGCTACCGGAGCATCGGGCAGCCGGTCCTGGTGCCCGGCGACATGGGGCGGGCCTCCTTCGTCCTGGTGGGTACCCACGGGGCGATGCAGGAAACCTTCGGCAGCACCTGCCACGGGGCCGGAAGAGTCATGAGCCGAGCGGCGGCCATCCGGGCCGCCAAGGGTCGCGCCATCGAGCGCGAGCTGGAGGACACCCACGGAGTCTACGTCCGGGCGACCGGACGCGATTCCTTGAAGGAAGAGATGCCGGAGGCATACAAGAACGTCCAGGACGTGGTGACGGTCTGCCACAATGCCGGCATCTCCAAGATGGTGGCGAAGCTCAAGCCGATCGGGTGCATCAAGGGATAGAGCCGAGAGCCGCGAGCTGAGAGCCGCGAATCGAAAGGGGGACTCCCGGCTCCGCGAGCATCCGACGGTAGACTCGGCCTTGCGGATTTGGCCGGGATCGGAATGAGCATCGCAGTCACGGACGCGTTTGGCAGGCCCTTCGAGCTGGGGGAGCCCGCGCGGCGGATCATCAGCCTGATTCCCAGCATCACGGAGATCTTCTTCAGCCTGGGGGTTGGTGATCGAGTGGTCGGCGTCACGAAGTTCTGCACCCAGCCGCCGGACGGAGTGAAAAGTAAGCCCAAGGTGGGAGGGCAGAAGAACCCACGGGTGGACGCCATCATCGATTTGAAGCCGGATCTGGTCGTCGCCAACGTCGAGGAGAATCGGAAAGAGGACGTGGAGGTGATGTCGACCGCGGGGCTCAGGGTGCTGGTCACCTATCCCCGCACGGTCCGCGAAGGGATCCGGTTGATCCGGGACCTCGGCGTGCTCGCGGGCAGGGATGACCGCGGTGAGGCCATAGCCGCCACGTGCGAGGCGGCGCTGGCGGAGGTAGAGCGCGCCACGGCGGGGCGGGCGCGGGTCCGGGTCTTCTGCCCCATCTGGCGCAAGCCCTACATGACGATCAACGGGGACACCTACGTGGATGACATGCTGCGAACCTGCGGCGGGGAGAACATCTTCCGGGATCGCCCGACGCGGTACCCGACGGTGACGCTCCCGGAGATGGCGGCCCTGCGGCCGGAGGTGGTGCTCCTGCCGGACGAGCCGTACCCCTTCGCGGAGAAGCACCTCACGGATTTCCAGGCCTTTCCCGAGGTGCCGGCGGTTCGCACCGGTCGCCTCCGCCTGGTGGACGGCAAGGTCCTATGCTGGTACGGGCCGCGGATTGCGGAGAGTCTCCGGACGCTGGCAGGAATCCTATCAGTTTAAGTCAGAGGCCCCTCAGGCCTTTGCGTTCTTGGCGCCTTGGCGGTTAGCCCTTTCGGATCGGAGGGTCGCGTGCGGGGAATCGCCGGAGCGTTTCTGACGTTGCTGGGGCAGGTCTCCGTCGGCGGCGTGGCCGCCATGCTCCTCGTGCCCATGCAAGGCATCGGCTGGGGTTTTTACCGGATCACGGCCGGGATCTACCTCGGGCTTGCGGTGCTGGCCCTCTGGGCGCGGATCTGGTTGCTGCTCCAAGGGCTTTCCGCCGGCGCGGCTTGGGGGCAGCTCTTCCACCTCCTCTCCGTCCCCGCGACCGGGGCTCTGGTCGCGTACGGGATCCTGGTATTGAGCTTCCTGATCTCCCTCTGGAGCAAGAAGCCGAGCAGGAGCCGGCGACTCCTCTGGTCGGCGAGTCTCGCCGGTGTGGCGGCCTTGGGGCTGGACGCCACCGCCCTTGGTCGGGAGGCGCAGGCACTCCCCGCCCTGGCGATCCTGGTCAACGCGTGGCTGTCCAGTGCCCTCCTGGGGCTGACGTTCACCGGGATGCTCCTGGGCCACTGGTATCTGAACGAACCGGGCCTTCCCACACGGCATGTTTGGCGGATGGCCCACTGGTTCCTCGTGGCGGTGCTGGCCCAGGGGCTCTTCCCGGCCTCCTATGCCCTCCTGGCTGTCGCGGTCGGGGACCCGGCGCAGGCAGGGCAGATCCTGCGGGTGATCCCCGACCACCCCATCCTGTTCGGCGGCCGCGTCCTGGTCGGCACCCTGGCGACGCTGGTCGTCGCGCTGATCATCCGGAACACGCTCAAGATCCCGAACGTCCAGTCCGCGACGGGCTTCTTCTACATTGCGATCCTGACGGTGCTCCTGGGCGAGGTCCTGGGACGCGCCCTCCTGCTGTTCACCGGGGTCCCGTTCTAATCCGGATAGTCCCGGACAGTGCAGGTCAACCGCAAAGGACGCAAAGCACGCAAAGAATACCTATGGATATTAATGCCCTGAGCAAGGAGATCATCGGTGCCGCGATGCAGGTGCACCGCGCGCCTGGTCCAGGCCTCTTGCTGGCTTGCAGCTCGGCCTTCTGATCAACTTCAACGTCACGAGTCTCCAGCATGGGATCCGCCGAGTCGTTCTGGGCCTTACAGAATAGATCCCCTTTGCGACCTTTGCGAGCTTTGCGGTTAAATTCCGAGTCTGATCGATGAGCCGGGTCTATCGGATTGAGGATGGCCGGGCCGTCCGGGAGCGCCAGCGTGCGCTGCCGAAGGGGATCGTCGCCGAGGTCTGGCCGGACGTCTTCGAGCCGGGGACGTTCTGGATCAGCGAGGCCACGAAACGGCTGCTGGACGGCGCGGGAGCCCCACTCACGCCGAGCGCGGTCGTGGAAGGTTCCCGGATCCCCATCTATTTTCCGGAGGAAGCGCGGGAGCCGGCCTCCCTGCCTTCAGAAGACTCCCTGCGCGTGCGGGTGCTGGCGGGGCACGGGATCGCGGTGACGTGGTACGGGACGCCCAGGCATGCGGGAGGGCGGCCGCTGCCGGAGCCGACCTCGCCCGAGGACGCCTTCTTCACCCTGATAAAGATGGGAAGCCGCGGGAATCACGTGTGGCGGCTCTTCCGCACCCGGGACGAAGCGGTAGAGTTCATGGCGCGCTCCTTTCCGCAGGATGCGGAGGCCAGGACTTGGGCCGAGTCACTGGTGGTGGCCAGATACTCGGAGCTGCTCTCTCCCGGCTCCGTCTGAGGCAAAATATTTCACCGCAAATCCCGCCATGGGCGGGACAAGAACGCAAAGGTACGCCAGCCCTGAACCGTCCAGGGCCAGATACCGGACCAAACTGTTCCGAGCCGCCGATCGGCCCCCCCGTCAGAGTGTGAATATCGCGAGTTCCTTGGCGCACTTGGCGCACCAACGGCGGTGCCGTTGGTACCGGCGGTTGAACTGAACTGTCTGGCCTGAGCCTCACAGGGGCGGCCAGAGCCATTCGGGGATGCGCGAGCATCCGCCCCCGACGGATTCAGCAGTTTCAGTCTTCAACGAAAACCACCGAATCCGCCAGAGGCGGACACCCGGCGATGAAGGGCTAGGCGCTGGCGCTTGGTTCGCCCTCGGCGGACGGTGTCGAGGGTGCCGGAGCCGATGGCGGTGGCACTCCCGGGGGTACTGCCGACGGGGCGGCGGGTGCCGTCTCGGCCGGGGCCTCGGACCGCCGCTTGGCCTTCGGGCGCTCGGCCCCTGCAGGTCGTGCGGTGGCCGCCTTGGCGGCCTTGCGGTGGACCTTCACTCGTTCCTTCCGACGCTTGCGGCGCCGGCGCAACTCTCGTTCCCTCTCTCGCACGGATAGCCTCCTTTCCTCACCAATCGCCGTAACTGTTCTTCTTGTCTGCACCTACCTTCAGGGGCTTCCCCTCGGCCCGGCTGTGCACATCCCGAATGCCGGCCACGGTCCCGGTGCGATCCGCCAGCAGGTCCGCCTGCCAGTCGGCCTTGCCGGTCATGGGGTCAGCATAGATCCGCCGGAGGTACCGACGTGTCTGAAGTTGTGTCCGTTCCTCCAAGAGGTCCGTCAGTTCCTTGGGCAGCCGGTTGTGATCGGCCCGGTAGCGCGCGATAGCCCGCCGGAACTCCCCCAGGCGGAACAGCAGTTCCTCCTCCTTCTCCCGTTTGACCTGGGTGCTCCATAATTCGGCCACGCCGGCCGTCGCCACCCCGATGACCAGGATGCTGACGAGGAGGACGGGGTAGATCACCCCGCGGGCCGGTCCCTTCCGGAAGGCAGAAGGCAGCCGACAGAAGGCAGCCGGCAATGACCAATGACCAATGACGAATGGCCAATGACGCATGGTGGAAACCGTCGGGTCCATGAATTCACCACGCACGAGCTCTACCAGTCGCTGTACCGCGTCCCGTCCAGGGCGATCGCATCCGAGCTGCTCCGGACATCGAAGATGCCGTTCTGCTGGCCCTGCTCATCCGTGAAATAAATCAGGGTCCACGTGTCGGCGGACCCGGCGATCGGATCCTTGGGAACGCGGCGGATGTAGCGCTTCTCGGCCAGATCGTTCAGGGCCAACGGGTACGTCCCGTTGTCGGCGTAGAACTGATCTATGGTGTCCCGGAGGATGAACAGGTCCTCCTTCAGGGTGGCCTCCTTTGCGGCCGTGACGGCCCGCTGGTAGCTGGGCTGCGCCAGGGTGATCAGGATGCCGATGATGCTGATGACGATCAAGAGCTCGATCAGCGTGAAGCCGGTTGGAGAGCCGCGAGCCGCGAGCCGCGAGCCGAGAATCGAGCCGCGAACCCCGAGCGCCGAGCGCCGGGTGCTGACGGCTGACGGCTGACGGCGGCTCGACTGAGCTCGCCGAAGTCTGACGGCTGTCCTACCAGGTGTCATAGATGGTCCCATCCAGGGCAACCGCCTGGCTGGCACTCCGGATGTCATAGACGTCCTTGCTGTCGGAAAGGCTGGAGTCCGGATTGTCGGAGTACGACCGGATGACCCATCGTCCCTCGAGGTTCATGGGGTCCCGAGGGATCCGGCGCAGGATTTTTCCCTCCACCAGCTCCTCCAGGGTCAGCGGGTAACCCGTGCGATCCACCGAGACCCGTTTCTTAAAGTCGGCTCGGGCGTCCCGCGCGTTGGCCCGGGCCTTGTCGTACTCCACCTTGAACTGGTCAATCCCCTCCCGCACCTTCCGCAGGGCGCGGCGGAGCTCCAGCTCCTTGGTCCGCGTCACGGTCACCTGGACTAAGGGCATGGCCACCCCGGCCAGGACGCCCAGGACGGCGATGGACACCAGAAGCTCGATGAGGGTCAGGCCCCGCCTGTCTGTGGCCATCCTCCGACGCACGAGCGGTGTCATGGCCTGGGGGTCGGCGCCGCGGCCGGGGGCGCCGGCGGTCGCGGGGGAGGGGGCGGGGTCACGCCCGGGGCCACGGGGGGGCCGAAGGTGTCGGCCGTGCCGGAGAGGAATCGCTCCAGCTCGGGATCGGGGCGATTCAGGACCTTCACGATCCGGGGCGTGAGGGAGATCAGGACGTCGGTCGTGGCCCGGCTCTGGTCGCCACTGACGAAGAGACGCCCGAGGAAAGGCACGTCGCTCAGAAATGGGACCCGGCTGTTGGCCACGGAGTCGCTGGCCTGGAACAGGCCGCCCAGCAATCGCGTCTCCCCATTCCTGACCTTGATGAAGGTGTCCAGGTTCCGCGTGTTCACGGGCGGGAGGAGCTGGCCCCCGGGCACGCCGGCGATGGGCGCACCGACGCTGCTGATCTCGAAGTTCAGCTCTACGGTCACCTCGCCGTTGAGGTGGACCGTGGGTGTCAGGGTGAGCTTGAGGCCCACGTCGCGGAACTCCACCCGCGTCTCCGTGGTGGTCACGGCACCGGTGGGCGCCGCCCCCGGCGTCGTGGCCGTGGTCGTGGTCCCGGCCGTGGCGGGCACGCTGGTCAGGGAGGAGATCTGGAACGGGCGACGCTCCCCGATGAGCAGCCGCGCCTTCTGCCGGTCCAGGATGCGGATGGTGGGGCTGGCCAAAGTCTTGGTGCTGCTGTCGTTCTTGGCCAGGTTCAGGATCAGGGAGGGGTTGGTGATGTTCACCGTGGTCAGGTTCCGGATGGGGTCCGCCAGATTGGTGATGGCCATGTTGGCGGGAATTCCCAGGCTGACCGACAGGGTCCGGGGCGAGATGTCAATTCCCAGGTTCTGGAGGCGGGTGCGATCCACCTCCAGGACCTCCAGGTCAATCTCCACCTCGCCCACGCTGCGATCGTTGGCCGCCAAGAGCTTCCGGGCCAGCTCGAGCTTCTCCGGCGTCTCCCGGACGACCAGGGCGTTGAGCTTCTCATTGACGAAGACCTGGCGGGTATTGAGGATGGTGCGGACCAGGTTGACGGCCACCTTGGCGTCGGCGTCCGTAAGGTAGAAGGTTTGAACCACCAGCTCGTCGTACTGCTGGCGCTTGCCGGGAGTGTCGGGGACCACGATCACCGTGTTGTCCGCGACGCGCTTGGCAAACAGCCGGTTGGAGGTCATGATCAGGTTGAATGCCTCCCGCAGGGGGAGGTCCCTGAAGTAGGTGGTCACCCGCTTGGCCGGCAGCGACTCGTCGGTGAAGATGTTGACCCCAGCGGTGCGGGCGAAGATCTCCAGAACCTCCTTGATGTCCGTGTCGCGGAATCGGAGCGTCACCGGCTTCGTGGAGAAGAGCTGTGCCGCGGCCTTCTCCGCGTCGTCCTCCGCCTTGGGCGGGGGTGCCTCGGCCTTTAACCGCTGTGCCATCTCTTTCTGGAGCTCCTTGGCCTGGGGATGGTCGGGGTCCAGGCGGAGCACCGCGGCCACCTCGGCCTGGGCGGCGAGCCACTCGGCCTTCTCCATCCGGCCGCGCGCCCGGGCGAGGTGGTCCATCACCTGTCGCAGCCGGGAGATCCGCTCCAGTCCTTCCTGGGCCGCCTGGTTCTCCGTGTTGTACCCCAGGGCGCGGCGGTAGGCCACGCCGGCCTCCTCCAGGCGTCCGGCCTTCTGCAGCTCTTGGCCTTGCCGGACCAGGGCGTTGGACGCCTCCTGCATGGCCCGCGCAAGCCCCAGGCGGGCCTCCACGTTCTTGGGATCCCGGCTGGCCGCGTCCAGGTAGAACTGGACCGCATCCTCCCAGCGGCCGGCCGCGCTCAGCGCCTCCCCCCGCTCCAAGGTGATCTCCGCCGCGCAGCCCAGCAAGAGACCGCCGAGCACGAGCGTCAGGGCCATGCGACCAAGGCCGTTGCGGAAATTGCTCGAGGCCATGGGTCACCTTCCTCCGTTCATCACCGCTTGGGAGCGGCCCCTGCCTCCGGCGACAGGGGAAGGCGAACCTGCGTGTCCCCTGTGACGGATGACAGAAGGACGGCGTCCTCCGTGACCGACTGGACACGGAAGCGTCCCAGGAGCGTGGCCCCCACCTCCACCGTGTGCACCTCGGGGCCGTGCACGATGAACGCCATCGCCGCATCCCCGGCCTGAAGGAAGCCCACGTAGCGGAGCCGCTTCGCCTCTTCCTGGAATGAGTCCGGGGGCGGGGGCCCCGCGGGCACCGGCGTCACCGCGGCCTCCACCGGGGCCGGCGGCGGAGGCGGGGATCCGAAAATGTTGTGGACCTCCGCGGGATAGGTGGGGGATGGCAGGTCCAGCAGTTCCCGCTTCAGGCGCGGGAGCCCGGCGCCCTGCGCCGCCGCCCTCCGCGCGATTGCCACCCCGCGGGCCGCGGGCTTGGGCGGGGTTGTCCGCGGCGCGCGGAAAATGAACAGCAGTCCCCAGACGCCGAGGAGTGCCACCAGGATGAGGAGCTTCCGCTGCCGCGAGTCCATTCGTCCGTGCGCCGCCCGGCGGCGCGTCTCCTACCGGAGATAGACGGCCAGTTGCAGTTGCACCTGCAACTGCGAGGTTCCCTTGGGATCTCTCAACGACACCCGCTCGATCACCAGGTGGCGACGCATGCCCTCCAGTTCGTACAGGAGGCGGCGGACCTTCCCGTAGGTCCCCTCCACCCCCATGAGGAGGGTCACCTTGGTGAGGCCGGCCTCCTTCACATCGGACGGTCGGTACTCCACGGCCGGAACCTCCACCGCCAGGGATCGGGCCAGCGTGGTGAGCCGGCCGATGACTCCCACCAGGTCGGCCCGGCGGGGATAGCCTTGCGCGAATTCCTCGATCTCTCGGAAGGCGATCAGCAGGACCTCGCTGGACTGCCCTTCGCGCTGCAGCGCCCGGATGCGCCGCTGGAGATCCAGCAACTGGTTCTCCTGTTGCAGTCGCTGGTCGCGGGCCGGCAGCAGCAGGAGGGCGAGGACCAGCCCGTTCGCCAGGAGCAGGGCCGCGGCCGCCCACCAGAGCCGGCGCGCCCGCGGATCGGTGACGCTCATCGCCCACGCCCCTGGTACACCAGATTCACGGCGAATTCCAGTCCGTCCTGGCCGCCGGGCGTGGCCTTGCGGTCCGCCTGGTGGAGGAGGTACACGTCGCGGAAGACGGTCCGCTCCTCCAGGCCGCGCAGGAAGAGGCCCAGGTCGTCGAAGGAGCGCGCCACCCCGCGCAACCTCACCTGGCCGGTCGCCAGGTCCGGATGGATCTCGCTGAGCGACACAGAGGGCGGCACGGACCGCTCCAGTTCCACCAGGAGGCCTGTCCAGGAAAAGGCCGAGGCCTCCAGGATCTGGTTGTAGACGCCGACCTTCACCTCATACCGCTTGAGGACCTCCTCCGGGACGGCGGCCAGGACCGCGCGCACCTCGTCCTGGTGGAGGCGGAATTCCGCTTCCATCTGGGCAAAGCGTGCCGCGATGGCCCGACCCTCCTGGCTGCCCACAACCCAGAGCGCGACCTGGCCCGCCAGGAGGAGGGTGAGCGCCGCCACCGCGGCGGCGGCCCGGAGCAGCTCGCGGCGGCCCCGCCGATAGTCCAAGGCGGACAGATTGAATCCCGAGATCAGCATGATCGGATTGCGGCCCCGATGGCCGGTCCCCAGTGGATCAGATCGTCCGGATGCCCGTCGGCGGAGAGCGTGGCGCACAGATCCAGGGTGGTGACGGGGACCGTCAACCACTCCGTCAGGGCGGAGGCGACCTCGGCCGATTGCAGTCCGAACCCCCCCACGACCACCGCGTCCACGGGTCCCACACCCTCGGATTCCCGGCAGAAGGTGAGCGAGTCGGCGACCTCGCGAAGCGGGTCCCGTCCCTCGGGCAGGATCCGCCAGAATCGTGGCCGGCCCTCCTGCACCACCAGGAAGGTCGTCCGCGTCCCGCCGGCGGCGAGGAGCCCGGTCGTGCCGCGCAAAAGCGAAGCCGAGGCCGCCTGGGCCAGGCTGATGCTCCGGGCGTCCAGCACGGCGGCGCGAAGGCCCGCGTCTGCCAGGACCCGCTCGTACTCCTTCAGGACGCGGTCCCGGGCCATCAGGCAGATCACCCGTAGCCGGCCGTCGGGACCGGCGGCCGCCGGCAGGAAGTCAAGCCGTGCCTCCTCGGCCGGAAAGGGGAGCAGATCACGGGCCTGCCAGCGGAGGAAGCGCTGAGCCTCCTGTCGCCCGGCGGGTAACTCGTCCGTGGCGATGGCCCGCAGAGTAAAGACCGGATCGGGGAGGGCCACCCGCACCCAGCCCCGACAGCCGCCGCTCCGGCAGAGGTCCCGCAGGAGCCCGCTGAGGGTGCCGGCGTCCCCCACATTCCCGTCTTTCAGGGAGGGTTGGATGAGCCCGGACGGTACCGCCACCTCTGCCCGGCGGTGAAGCTGAAGGCGGCCTCGCCGCAACTCCGCGCGGCAGAGCCGGATCGTCTCGGATCCGATCTCCAGTCCCCAACTCATTGGCACTGTTACTCCGCGAACGTCACGCGGTTGATCTCGACCACCGTGGTGACCCCGGCGCGGGCCTTCTCCAGCGCGCCAGCCCGCAGGAGCACCGTCCCGCCCGCCTGCGCGGCGCTGTGGATTTCGCTGGCGGGACGCCGCTCGAGGATCAGGGCGCGGATAACGTCGCTCATCTCCACCAGCTCTGCGATGGCGGAGCGCCCGCGGTAGCCGGTGCCCTGGCATTCCTCGCACCCCGTGGCCTCAAAGAAGGTGTGCGCCGCGTCCCGGTCGGGATCCAATCCCAGCTCCCCCAGGGCCTCCTGCGGATAGCGGACGGGCCGGCGACAGGCGCGGCACAGGACCCGCACCAGGCGCTGGGTGAGAATGCAGTTCAGGGACGAGAGGAAATGGTATGGTTCCAGCCCCATGTTCAGGAAGCGCCCGATGACGTCCATGATGTTGTTGGCATGGACCGTGGTGAAGACCAGGTGCCCGGTGAGGGCAGACTGGACCGCGATCTGGGCCGTCTCCGTGTCGCGGATCTCGCCCACCAGGATCTTGTCCGGGTCGTGACGCAGGATGCTCCGCAGGCCGCGGGCGAAGGTGAGGCCCTTCTTCTCGTTCACCGGGATCTGCACCACCTCGCGGAGCTGGTACTCGATCGGGTCCTCGATGGTGATGATCTTGTCGTGGCCGGTGTGGATCTCCGAGATGGCCGCATACAGGGTGGTGGTCTTTCCCGACCCGGTGGGTCCCGTCACCAGGACCATGCCGTGCGGCCGGGAGATGTGTCGCCGCAGCCGCCGCAGCTCTCCCTCCCCGATGCCCAGGATGTCCAGGCGGAGGTCCGCCAGCTCCTTGGTGATGGCCTCCTTGTCCAGGATGCGGATCACCACGGCCTCGCCGAAGTTGCTGGGCAGGATGGAGACTCGAAAGTCAATGGAGCGGCCGCGCACCTTCAGCTTGAAGCGACCGTCCTGGGGGACCCGGTGCTCGGCGATGTCCAGCTCGGCCATGATCTTGATCCGGGACACGATGGTGTCCTGATGGCGTCGGTCCAGCGGCTCCATGGCCGGGCGCAGCATGCCGTCCACCCGGTATTTCACCTGGACGTGCTTCTCATCGGCCTCGATGTGGACATCGCTCGCCCGCCGTTCCAGGGCGGTCAGGAGGATCGTGTCCACCAGGTGGATGATGGGGCTGGTATCTCCGGCCGGCGCGTCCAGCGCGATGCCGCCCTCACCGTCGTCCGCTTCCACCAGCTTGAAGTCTTCGGTGACGGCGGTCAGGATCCGCTGGGAGGCATCCACGCGGCTCAGCCGCTCCACGACGGCGCTGCGGGTCGCCAGGACCAGCTCCACCGGTCCCCCGTGCCATTGCACCAGGTCGTCGCGGAGCAGGACATTGCCCGGATCGGCCACGGCCACCACCAGGCGATTGCCCTCGCGCCGGAGGGGCAGGAACAGGTCGCGGCGCATGCGCTCCAAGGGAAAGGAGTCCAGCACGCCGGGCTCGAGCACCGCACTCGCCAGGTCCACCACGGGCAGGTCGTACAGGCGGCCCAGGGCCCCGGCGAGGGCCTCTTCGGAGAGCAGGCCCGCCTCAACCAGGTGCCAGCCCAACCCGCCCCGCACCCCGTTCTGCTGGGCCAGGAAGCGGTCCAGGTCAGGGCGGGAGAGGTGGCCCTCGCCGACGAGGGCCTCTTCCAGCGTGCGGTAACGGGTCATCTGAAGCCTCGACCTCCGATGAACTCTGTTCTCCCCTCACCCTGTCCCTTATATTCTCTCCCGCGGTGGGGAGAGGGCATCAAGAAGTGTGCCCCTCTCCCTCGATGGGAGAGGGCGCGGGTGAGGGTGTCTCGGGGCATTCGTGAATAATCCGGGTAAGCCCTACCGAACCACCGCGGATAGGTGGAAGATGGGCAGGTACATGGTGACGACGATGGTCGCCACCACCAGGCCCATCCCGATCATGATGACGGGCTCGATGACGGCCGCCAGCGCGGTGAGACGGGTGTCCACCTCGCCATCGTACAGGTCGGCCACGTGGCCCAGCATGTCTCCTAGCGAGCCGCTGCTTTCCCCCACGGCCACCATCTCCAGAACCAGCGGGGGAACGACGCCCGAGCTGCCGAGCGCATCCGCCAGGCTGCTGCCCGCGGCCACCCGGGGAATGGCCGGCTGGAGTGCCGCTGCCAGGTGCGCATTCCCGACGGTGGCCAGGGTCACCTGCAGCGACGGGATGATAGGAATCCCGCCACCCAGCGTCATGGCCAGGGTGCGGGCAAGGCGGGAGAAGAGATATCCGGAAACCAGGCCCCCCACCCAGGGAAGGCCCAGGGTGCAGCGGTCCATCGCCTGGTGACCGGCCGGCGTCGCACGCCAGCGCCACGCCGCCACCAGCAGGAGCATGACACCACCTCCGACGAATGGCAGGGCATCCCGCAGACGCCCCGTGAGGGCCACCAGGAGGCGGGTTGCCACGGGCAGCTCGGCCTCCAGGTCCCCGTAGATCCGGGTGAAGGTGGGAACCACGAAGGTGAGCAGGAACAGGATGACGGCCCCCGAGGCCAGGCAGAGCACGGCCGGGTAGGTAAGGGCTGCGCGGAACCGCTGGCGCAGGGCCAGGATGCGCTTCTGATACTCCACGTACCGCGTGAGCGCGTCCACCAGGTTGCCGCTCTGCTCGCCGGCGTGGAGCGCCGCCGTGTACAGCGGGGAGAACACGCGCGGGTGACGGGCCAGGGCGGCTGAGAGGGCCGCGCCGCCCTTCACCGCCTCGCGCACGTCGGCCAGCAGGGCTCGCAGACGGGGCTGCTGGCTCCGCTCGCCCAAGAGGTCGAGGGCGGTGAGGATGGGGAGCCCGGCCTTTATGAGGGCCAAGAGTTCCTGGTTGAAGACCAGCAGCGCCTTCGAGCCGATCCGATTCAGGCCAAGGGGAGAGGAGCGCGGACCCACCCGGGTTTCGCGCTTTGCCTGAACGTCGAAAACATAGAACCCCCGGGTTTCCAGGCTTCGCCGCGCGGTCTCGGCACCTGCCTCCTCGACCTCCTGAGTACGAATGGACCCCGCTGGCGTGCCGATCTTGCAAGAGAATCGCGGCATGGGCTCCCTGTTCGATAGGGGGGGATTCTACCTACGCCGCGCTGACGGGCGCAAGTGAATTATCGGGAGGGCGCAGGAAACGATTTCCTCCTCCGGATCCATGAGTAAACGGTGGAAACCTTCAAGCGCCAGAGGTGTGGTGCGGCGGGGTGATATTGCGTGTCGCCCGTCTGAGCCGATTTGAGTCACTTGCCTGTCCTTCCTCGAACGCTGTTGTGTCAACTTGGACCTTCTTCGAAACATGGGAGCCTGTTCCATGCAGAGACATCTCGCTCCGAGGCCAAGTTCTCCTCGGTTTCGCGTCTGGGGATAGTCTCATTCGAGCCACCGACTCAGCGCTGGATCAGCTTGAGCAATCGCTTCACCTGGTCCGCAACCGAAAGATTCCGGTGATTGTAGCGCCAGACGTACTCGGCGAGGTAGAGAGGGAGACGATCCAGACGGATGCCCCCTTTGCCGGCCAGCCGCCGTTTGAGGTAGCCCCAGAACCCCTCCAGAGGGTTGAGGCGACCGCCGCGCCCGCTGCGGACCGCTTGCGTTGGGGTCACCAGCCGGTAGATGTGACCGCTGGCCGCAATCCCGGTGTGGGTGGGAAGGGTATCCGAGATACCCATGGCTCTGCGCAAGAACGTGTTCCTCAAGAGGGGCAGCAGGGTCTTCGCGTCCAGGTTGGGGACAACCTCTGCCCGCACCTTTCCTTCCCGCCACATGATCCGGAAGACGGCTCGCTTGGTGGTTCCCCGACCAGGCTGTCTCGCTTTTGCAGAGGGTGCCGTGGCCTTCATTTTCTGCACGCGGCCCAGGAGGGTCTCGTCGAGTTCGATCGCCCCCGGGAAGGCTGGCGGAACATCGCTGGCCATGGCCTGACGAACGAGGGGCAACGCCCGCAGAACCCGCTTGCGATCCAGCCGCGTCTCCCGAGCAATCACCACGGTACTCTGCTCCAAGAGGAACCACCGCAACAGCCGGCGCCACTGCGCGCGCGTTAACCGGAGCGGCAGCGCCCTGGGCCTCCACTCGTAGCGGCAGGCGGCACAGCGACGTTTGCCTCGCCGCACCTTCCAGCTTTTCGGATGTTGGCACCGGGGACACCTGGTGTGCTGTCCCATACCTTCGTTCTCTCGTGGGTGGCTATTTTGGGACTATCCCGGCGGATTCACGGTACACAGAGACCTTCCTGCCTCTCCCGCGTCCCCCGACCGGCACTACGCTTGCACCGACCTCAGGAAACGTTTTTGAAGCGGAGACCCCTTCCCGAAAAAGGCAAACCCGCCGCGAGGCGGGGACGCAACGCCACGGGTGAGGCCAGCCACCTCATAGCCGGGCTGCCGAAGGAAGGGACACGCAAGCCTGCCCAGGGACATGGGGGTCTTCCGCATACAGGAGGACCTTCATGCTTCCCCGAAGCCGCTCGTCTGCCAACGTACGCCGCCTGCTTCTTCTCCTCGCGATCGCAGTCGCCATCCCCGTGGGTCCGGCGAGACTTCTCGCCCAGTCTCTCCCTGCAGTGGGGGGGTTTCTCGAGCTGGACACCAGTGCCGACATCCGGCCCATTTTGACGCAATTGCAGATCCAGGCGCTGCTCCCCGCACGCGGGAAGTTCTTCTTCCCCGTTCCCTACAATACGGAGGGAATCCGGCTCACCAATGCCGGCGACTGCGGCGGCGCAGATTGTGTCACGTCCATCGGCTATTCCTACTGGCGCAACATCAACAACCATGTGGGCAGCGACACCATGCTCATCTTCCTCGGCCTGGACCGGAGCCGGGGGGGCGGCGGTCCCACGCTTTTCCGCTACGACAAGATCACCGAGGAGGTCACCAACCTCGGCCCGCTCTTTGATGCGTCCAGCCCCTCCAGCTGGAACAGCGGGGAAGGGTGGTATTTCAGCGCGACACAGCCTACGAAACTGTACGTGCCTGATGGCCCGAGGCTCTTGCGCTATGACGTGCTCCTGAAACAGTTCGAGACAGTCTTCGATGCCGGCACGCAATTCGGAACGGACAAGTACGTGTGGCAAGCGAATTCGAGCAATGACGACCTGGTCCATTCCGCGACGCTCAGGCAAACAGGGACCTGGGCCATGCTGGGGTGCATGGTCTACCGGGAGGACACCCGGCAATTCTCCTACTTCCCCTCCGTCCGGGGAGACTTTGACGAGTGCCAGGTGGATAAGAGCGGGCGATGGCTGCTGATCAAAGAAAACGTGGATGGCCTCTACGGGGAAGACAACCGGATAGTTGATCTCCAGACCGGCACCGAAACCGTCCTCCTCGACCAGAATGGTGCCGCCGGCCACTCCGACAACGGTTACGGGTATTTGGTCGCCGCCGACAACTGGTATCCCCAGCCCAATGGCTGGAGGGTCTGGCAGTTCGCCCAGAGTCCGCTCCAAGGGTCGCTCGCCTACGCGGGAACGGAGTGGACCACCTTTACGCCGGCCCATGTCTCCCACAGCAACGCCCAGGCCGGCGTCCCTCCGGAGCAGCAGTATGCGTGCGGGAGCGCCGCCAATCGAGTGAATGCGCCGCGCTCGAACGAGATTTTCTGCTTCCGTCTGGACACCTCCCAGCAGGTCCTGGTAGTCGCCCCCGTGCTAACCGATCTGAACGCCACGGGCGGCGGCAGTGACGACTACTCGAAGCTGCCGAAAGGGAACCTCGATGTCACGGGGCAATATTTCATCTGGACCAGCAACATGGCCAGCGGCCGGCAGGACGCCTTCATCGTCCGGGTCCCGTCGCAGCTCCTGACCGGCCTGGTGGATACCACCCCGCCCACCGTGTCCCTGACGTCACCGGTCGCCGGGGTCACGGTGGCCGGCACCGTCACCCTCTCAGCCAGCGCGACGGATAGTGTCGGCGTCGTGGGGGTCCAGTTCAAGTTGGATGGGGCCAACCTGGGCGCCGAAGTCACCACGGCCCCCTATGGCAGCTCCTGGAACACCACCACGGCCACCAACGGGTCTCATGCCCTCACGGCCGTCGCCCGCGATGCGGCCGGGAATACTGGGACCTCGAGCGCCGTCAGCGTAACCGTGAGCAACGACACCACGGCCCCGGTGATTTCCGGAGTGGCGCTATCCAACCTCTCGTCGTCCGGGGCCACCGTGACCTGGACCACGAATGAGGGAAGCGACTCCCAGGTGGAGTATGGTCCGACCATCGCATACGGGAGTCTGACACCGCTTGATACGACCAAGCTCACGGCCCACGCCCAGACGCTCGGTGGGCTGGCGGCGGGAACACTCTATCACTATCGCGTCAAGTCGCGAGATGCGGCCGGGAACTTGGCGACGTCGGGGGACTTCACATTTACAACGCTTGTCCCGTCGGACATCACGCCCCCGAGCGTCTCCATCACCGCCCCGGCCGCCGGATCCACGGTCACCGGTACTGTCACCGTCGCCGCCAGCGCCACCGACAACGTGGGCGTCGTTGGCGTGCAGTTCAAACTCGATGGGGCCAACCTGGGCGCCGAAGTCACCACGGCCCCCTATGGCAGCTCCTGGAACACCACCACGGCCACCAATGGGTCTCATACCCTCACGGCCGTCACCCGGGATGTGGCCGGCAACACCACCACCTCGGCAGGCATCAGTGTGACGGTGGCGAACGACACCATGAACACTGGTTTGGCTGGCTACTGGAAATTGGATGAGGGAAGCGGCACAACTGCCATGGATTCTTCCGGCAATGGCAATACGGGCACCCTAATCAACGGGCCAGCATGGGCATCAGGTGGGATCTCCGGCGCTCTTTCCTTTGATGGCGTGGACGACTACGTCGATGTCCCCCATACGAGTATCCTCAACGCATATCCTCTCACCGTCGCAGCGTGGATGAAGACAGGTACGACCGGTCTGAATGGGATCGTGAACAAATACTTCCCGAGCTCATTCAATGGCTACCAGGTGTTCACGGATGCCGGAA
>METI01000165.1:0-461 GCA_001771285.1 candidate division NC10 bacterium RIFCSPLOWO2_12_FULL_66_18 | reverse complement strand
AACCTCTGCGCCTGGTATTTCCGAGATGCCACAAATCACATCTGGGACGGGAGCGGCTGTACCCTGTCAACTCCCGGTTATACCGATAATCAGTGGCACTATGTTGTGTATGTGGTGGATGCGTCGGGAGGAACGCTGTACGTTGACGGAATCCAGAAGGCGAGTCAGGCGTGGACGGGAACGCCCGGCGCCCCCTCCAGCACACTCGATCTGAACTTCGGGAGCTATCCGGGGACCGCCAGCCCATATTTCCCCGGCCTCCTGGACGAAGTCCGCATGTATAACCGCGCCCTGAGCGCGGCCGAGGTTTCACAGCTTTACAGCGCCGCCACCCCAACCAGCGACACCACACCCCCGGCGGTCTCCATCACGGCGCCGGCCTCGGGGGCGAGCCTGGCCGGCACGGTCGCCGTCTCCGCCAGCGCGAGCGATAACGTGGGCGTCGTCGGCGTCCAGTTCAG
>METI01000164.1 GCA_001771285.1 candidate division NC10 bacterium RIFCSPLOWO2_12_FULL_66_18 | reverse complement strand
TCTTCACACCCGAATCCCTTAAGGATCGTGAGGCCTTCCGGCAGCACGTCGTGGCGGCACTCAAGGGCATCGCGGGCGTGGACGAGCAGATGGCGAAACAAGGCGCCGAGGCGGAAGCACGCTTCCTGCGGAGTTTCCCGTTCCACCCGGATCTCACCGAGGTGCTCTATTCCAAGTGGACGCAGCTCGCCCGGTTCCAGCGGACTCGCGGGGTCCTCCGGACGTTTGCGCTAGCGCTCCGCGAGGCCGAGGCGTGGGACACGAGCCCGCTCGTCGGGCCGGCCGTCTTCTTGGCCGCGCCGGAGAGGGAGGGACTCTCAGAGGCGTTGCGGGAGCTGGTGACCGTGGCCGACACCGAGGAATGGGAGGGGAAGAAGCAGGTCTGGACCGGCATCCTGGATAGCGAATTCGCCCAGGCCAGGCGGATTCAAGTGGAGTCGGTTGGACTGAAATACCGGGAGGTTGAGCAGGCGGTTGTGACGACCTTCCTGCATTCGCAACCGATCGGACAGACCGCCCAGACACGCGACCTGGTTGGGCTTCTCGGCACCACTCGCCCGGATAAAATTGAACTCGAAAAAGGCCTCGCCCGATGGGCGCAGACGAGCTACTGGCTGGACGACCTTTATTCGGCGATGCCGGAGGGGCTGCTTCCCGGAACGTGGCGACTCGGCAACCGTCCCAATCTCACCCAGATGCATGCGGTCGCCGCCAAGAACATCTTTGAGGACACGGTCCGCGCCCGGTTACTGGACGACATCGGTAAGGTCAAGGCGCTCACGGCCAACGCCTCCGCCATGGGAGTGCATGTTCACACGCTCCCGACCCGACCGAGGGACATCGAGGATGACGGCGCCTTCCATTACGCCGTCCTGGGGCTCCAGGCTGCCTCCGAATCCGGCAAGCCGAGCGCCGAAACTGTGCGTTTCCTAAACGAGACCACGGGTCCGGACAAGCCCCGGGTGTATCGAAACGCGGTCCTGCTCCTGGTCCCGTCTCGTGACGGGCTCGAGTTCGCGATGGCGAGGGTGGGCGACTACCTTGCCTGGGAGATCGTCCGGGAGGACATCAAGAAGCAGCAGAAAGACGGGAACGTTGACCCTGCCAGAGCCCAGACACTCCAGATCAACATCGACAAGGCCAAAGGGCGGATTCCCGAGGCGATCAAGCAGGCGTATTGCATCGTGGTGACCGTCTCGGAAAAGGACGAGGTCCAGGCGTTCAAGATCACCATCAACGATGAGTCGCACTTTATTACGATAAAAGGCGACAAGCGATCCCGCGTCCGGGATACGCCCGTCACCGCCGAGGCGCTCCTGCCCGATGGGCCCTACAACCTGTGGCGTGCCGGAGAGACATCTCGACGGGTCAAGGACCTCGCAGGAGCGTTTGCCCAGCTTCCTCACCTGCCCAAGATGCTAAAGGCCAGCGCGATCCTCGACACGCTGGCCGATGGGTGTGAGCAGGGCACCTTTGTCCTGCGGCTCGTCCGCCCGGACGGAACATCCCGGACCTGGTGGATGTCCAGGCCAGACGAGAACGCCTTGAACGACCCTGCGCTTGAATTGGTGCTTCCCCAGGGGGCGGAGCTGGGAGAGTTGGGGCCGGCCCTCTTGGTCCCCGGGAGACTCCCGGGGTTATGGGCCGTAGCAGAGATCACCGTGCAGGCGGTGGCCGACTACTTCAATGGGTCAACGGTGGTCAAGATCGAGCGGCAAGGATGCCAGGAACCGATGCCCATTCCGACGGCGGGGTACGCCGTGGTGGAGAAGGCGATCAGCGCCGCCGTTGAGGGAGGAAGTCTCTGGTTGCTATCCGGTCCGGCCAGCATCCTGGCCGAGCCAATCCCAGCGGGCGTGCTGAATCCAAGCGGCCGACTGAGCTCCCCGCCTCCCCCCATCGCCCCGGCCGAGATCCTTCCGGAAAACCTTCCGAATGCCTGGAAGAACGGTATTGCGTCGGCCCTCTCCATCGCGACGGCCCTGTCCGTGAAGATGGGCAAGACGCTTCCTTGGAAAACCGTGCGGGATGTCGTCAGCGGTGCCCTCCAGGCACGTTTCCTCGAAGTGGCGGAGGGGTCGCAGGCCTGGCCGTGCGACTTCCCATCCGCGCAGTTCGCGAAATTCAAGGTTGCGACTGGGGGGGCCGTTGCAGGAGCCGGCGTAGGGGGAGTGGCGGACGTTGGCCCCGGAACGATTCTCGTGGCAGCCGGCGAGCTGCAACCGGCACAAGTGCAGGATCTGGGGGACATCGTGCCGAAGTTGCTGGAGATCAAGGCAAAGGCAGGCACGCTCATCCGGTTCCACATCCGGATCGAGGTGGGAGATGGAAAGGCCCGACCTGCGGAAGAAGTCGCCAGGGAAATCAATGTGTTGCTCAAGCGCATTCGTGAAGACCTACAGTTGAGCTAGCCAAGCGCGGATCCCCGCTTTCGAGTTCATGCCGATTCGAGCAACATGGTCCTGCAGAGCATGGCTCGAAGCCAAGAGAGCCCTGGGCATTACGCCCAGGGCTCTTCACGCTCCGGTTCACCACTCTTGCTGACCTTGGCCCCCTGGCGGTGACGGGTTTCAGGTCATCCGAGAATCGCACAGAGCACCTCCAGCGTCTTGAGGATCCCCGCCCGGTTCACATCCTTGTGGGTCACCATGCGGATGGAATCCGGGGTGATGGCGAACGCCTTGATTCCGTGTTCCGCCAGCTTGACGATGAGGCCGGGCGCATCCAGATCCTTCCGCTTCACGATGAAGATCACGATGTTCGTCTGCACCCTGGCCAGGTCGATCACGATCCCCGGCAGGCTCGCCAGACCCTCCGCCAGGATTCGCGTGTTCTCGTGGTCCTCCCGCAACCGGTCCACCATCGTCTCCAGCGCGACCACGCCCGCCGCGGCCAGGATGCCCGCCTGCCGCATGCCCCCGCCGAACATCTTCCGTGCCCGCCGGGCGCGGTCAATGAAGGCGCGCGTCCCCACCACCACCGATCCGACCGGCGCCCCGAGCCCCTTGGACAGGCAGAAGGTCACCGAGTCGGCCTGGGCGGCCAACTCGCGCACGGGCGCCCCGGTCGCGATGCTCGCATTGAAGATCCGGGCGCCATCCAGGTGCACGGCCATCCCATTGGCGGTGGCGATCCGCCGGATCTCGCGCAGGGCCTCCAGGGGATAGCAGGTCCCGCCGCCCCGGTTGTGGCTGCTCTCCACGGCGATCAGGGTATTGCGCGGCGCGTGTATGTTGGGCGGCCGGATCGCCCGCCGGATGTCCTCGGGATCCAGGATCCCGTAGTGCCCGCGCAGCGTCCGCGGCTGCACGGCCGAGAGGACCACCAGCGCCGCCACCTCGTAATTGAAGATGTGAGACGACTCGTCCAGGATGACCTCATCCCCCCGCTGGGTCTGCGCCATCAGGCTGGCCTGGTTCCCCATGGTCCCGGAGACGACGAAGAGGCCGGCCTCTTTCCCCAGACGCTCGGCCGCCAGGGCCTCCAGGCGATTCACCGTGGGATCCTCCCCGAAGACGTCGTCCCCCACCTCCGCCTCCGCCATGGCCCGCCGCATCTCGGGGGTCGGCTTGGTCACGGTGTCGCTGCGCAGATCCACCACCTGATCGGGTTCTGTGAGTGGCATGAGTCGCTCCTCCTCGTACCATGAGGTGTGCAGGCCTGGTCCTGCTGGTGTGCCGGGCGTCGTCATGTCACAGGGCCTTCAGGCGCCGTTGTCTCCGCCGCTCGGTCTTGGGAAGGCGCCGCGGGGTCCCCTTGCCTGATTTCTCCGGCGGGTCTTCTTCTTCGCCGCCCTTCAGGGACGCCAGGCGACCCGCCTCCACCCGGGTCATGAACTCCGGGGCGGACAGCCACGCGGCACCCTGCCGCCGGGCGGCGTCCGCAACCTCGCGATCGGAGCTGACGACGACGGCCCCTCCACCACCCTCGGCCACCAGGCGGGCGATGACGAGGTCGGCCGTCTCTCCTCGCCTCGAATAGCGCACACCGACCCCTCCGACGTTCTCGGCCGCCTCCGAGAACCCTCCCTGCTCCCGGCCGTCGAAGACCACCGTGATCCGGTGTCCCTTGATTCGCCGGTACGCTTGCAGTTCGTGGAGCAGGGCCTCGCGGCCTGACTGGAGATCGCCCCGATCGAGCCGGGCCAAGTCGGGCCACTGCCGGATGACGTTGTACCCGTCCAGGATGATCCACATATCACTCACACGACAAGAGCGTTCGGCTGTTCGAGGGTTCGGCTGTTCGGTTGTTCCCTCAGATGGGCAAAAACCTCTCGGCCACCGATTCGGCAAGCATGTCTCTGAAAGAACGCCCGAACGATCGAATTGCCGAACGTCCGAACGTTTTTCGTTGCCTAGGTGCGAGAGGCGGCGACGGCCGCCAGGAGTTCAGAGACCGCTGCGCCGGGATCCAGGGCGGCCATCACCGCGGAGATCACGGCGACCCCGTCGGCCCCCGCCGCCATCACTTCTGGAACCCGCGCGGGATTGATTCCCCCGATCGCCAGGACCGGGAGTGTCGTGGCCGCCCGTGCCTGCTGCAAGAGCGCCGTCGTCAGAGGGGCGCCGTAGGGCATCTTCGAGGGCGTCTCGAAGATCGGCCCCAGGACGACGAAGTCCGCGCCGCCGTCCACCGCCTCCCGGACTTCGGCCAGGGAATGACAGGAGATGCCGATGAGTCTCGCCGGCCCGAGCAATTCTCGGGCCTCTTTGGGCGGGAGGCTGCGCCGCGTCAGATGGACCCCGTCCGCCGGGAGCGCCATCGCTACATCCACCCGATCGTTGATAAGCAGCGCCGCCCCGGCCTCGCGGGTCACCGCGAGGAGCTTCCCGGCGAGATGGTACAGGTCGCGAGTGGCGAGGTCCTTTTCCCGAAGCTGGACCGCGCGCACCCCGGCCCGCAGGGCCTGGCCCACCACCTCCAGGAGGTCGCGACCCCCCGTCTGATGGCGATCGGTCACGAGATACAAGCCCCATGCCCTGGGATCTGCAATTTCGAATTGCGAATTTCGAATCTCCGCCCTCGGCTCGCGGCTCGCGGCTCGCGGCTCTACTCGATCATGCCCTCCATGGTCGTGGACGCGGTGGCGTAGAGCTTCTTCGGGATCCGCCCGGCCAGGTAGGCCTGCCTCCCGGCCTCCACGGCCTTCCGCATCGCCTCCGCCATCATCACGGGATCCTTGGCCCCGGCGATCCCGCTGTTCATCAGGACACCGTCGCAGCCCAGCTCCATGGCAATGGCGGCGTCCGAAGCGGTCCCGACCCCGGCATCCACGATCACGGGCACCTGCACCGACTGGAGGATGAATAGGATGTTGTGGGGGTTCCGGATTCCGAGCCCCGAGCCGATGGGCGCACCCAAGGGCATCACCACGGCGGCGCCGGCGTCCTCCAGCTTCTTGGCCATGACGGGGTCGTCGTTGGTGTAGGGAAGGACGATGAATCCCTCCTTGACCAGGATCCGGGTGGCGCGCAGCAACTCCTCGTTGTCGGGGAAGAGGGTCCGCTGGTCTCCGATCACCTCCAGCTTGACCATCTCTGACATCCCCACCTCGCGAGCCAGCCGGGAGTACTTGACGGCCTCCTCTGCGGTGTAGCAGCCGGCGGTGTTCGGCAGCAGGGTGTACCGCTTGAGATCGATGTAATCCAGGAGCGACTCCTGGGTCCGGTCCAGGTTTACCCGGCGGACCGCCACGGTCACGAGTTCTGCCCCGGATGCCTCCAGCGCCTTCTGCATAGTGTGATAGTCCGGGTACTTCCCGGTGCCCACAATGAGGCGCGAGTGAAATTCCTTCCCGCCGAACTTCAGCGTTGCCCCGTTCCGCATGACCCACCTCCGCCCAGGAACCAGAAGCCGGGGTCCGGTCGTCCCCGGTCCCCAACCCCCAACCCCCGGCCCCTGCTTTCAACCGCCCGCCATGAAGGTGAGGACCTCCACCGTGTCCCCCGGCTGCAAGACGACCTCCTCGTACCGCTCGCGCTTGATGATGTCCACGTTCCGCTGCACCGCCACGCGCATCGGGTGGAGTCCCAGCTCGTCCAGCAGTCGCCGGACCGTGATCCCCTCCGCCACCTCCCGCACCTTGCCGTTCAACCGGATCTGCATCGCACCCGCTCGAATCCCGCTGGCCACCAAAAGCGTTCGGCGGTTCGGATGTTCGGCGGCTCGTGTGTTCCAGGAGCCTTGAACGGTCGAACTGCCGAACCGTCGAACGCCCGAACGCTTTTACCCGGGAAGAACGCCGGCCCGTTTCCCGGCCGCCAGAATTCGATTCACCACCTCGGCCGTTCCCGTGGTCATCTGGTACAGGGGGAACTCCTCGGGCCGCACGAAGCGCGCCTCCAGGACATCGGACGACGGCGCGACGTCCCCGCTCACCCAGCGCGCCAGGTAATCCACGATGATGTAATGGTACTGGATCCGCCCGTCGGCGTCGCGCACCATCCGCTCGACCACCTCGACCACATCCGCGACGTCGATCTCGATGCCGCACTCCTCCCGGATCTCGCGCTGAGCGGCCGGCTTCAGCCCCTCGCCCAGGCGCACCGCGCCGCCGGGCACGGACCAGAGCCCATAGCTTGGCTCCTTGCCTCGCCGGGCCAGGAGCACGCGCCCGTCCTTCACCACGATGGCGCCCACCGCCATGATCGGCCGATCCGGGTATTGTCGCTTCATCGCTCGAAGAGCCTAGAGCCGAGAGTCGAGAGCCGAGTACCGCTTGAGTCGCCGCACCTCTCTCGGCTCTTGGCTCACGGCTCTCGGCTCTTTAAATAATAAACCGCGGTCCCCAGAGGAGTTCCGCGGTTGGCTCGTTGCGTCGCCCGCTTGCCTACGCCGGTATTACCCGGGTCAGGTTCAGAGGGTTGCCCCGTCCATCCGGACGGCGACTCTCAGCGCGTGCTCCCCTAGCGGTGTCTGCATCCTATCGGATGTGGGGTGGGTTGTCAACGGCGGCCGCCGAAGCTCTCTCGGCCGGGCGGCCCTGCGGGGCTCTCAGGCGCATCCATCCCT
>METI01000163.1 GCA_001771285.1 candidate division NC10 bacterium RIFCSPLOWO2_12_FULL_66_18 | reverse complement strand
CAAGCCGGTCCTGACGGCGAACCAGGTCACCGGCTGGCGGGCCATCCGACTGGCCGGCCTCGAATGCCTGCAACCACGGTACGGCGCGCTGATGGCACGGACCTATGCCTGACACGGCGCGGGTATCTTGAGGTCTCCCTCGAGGGATGGGAGGGGACGACCGCGGGATTCTTGCGGAGACTCGGTACCCTGGGGATTACGGAGTTCCCTGGCGTCGGTGGTGGCGGTCTCGGAGATCCTGCAACGCGCTGAGAACGTCATCCATCTTACCTTCCGCCCGATGGAGATCTACACGGCGGTGGCGCTTCTGTACTTCGCCATGATCTTTCCGTTCACGTGGTTCTCCCGAGGGGTGGAGCGCAGACTGGCGTATGCTTAGGGAAAACGCGGGCGATGACTGACTGGAGGCTGGCATGACCGATTTCAGGATGGAGAAAGAGCTGGCCTTCGACGTTGCCGAGTACCGGCAGCGTCTTGATCGGGTGCGGGCGCGGATGCGGGTCGAGGGCCTCGACGTCCTGGTGACCCACACGCCTGAGAACATCCTGTACCTCAGCGGCTACCAGACCCCCGGCTACTACATGTACCAGTGTCTGGTGGTGCCCTTGGAGGCCGAACCGGTCCTGATCCTGCGCCGGGGTGAGCTGGGGAACTTTCTCCGGTTCTGCTACCTGGAGGACGCCATCACCTATGTGGACATCCAGAATCCGGCCGACCTCACAGCCAAGACCCTGGCCAACCGGGGATTTGCCAAAGCCAGGATCGGCGTGGAGTTGGGCTCGTGGTTCCTGACGCCGAAGCACTATCTGACTTTGCAGGCCGCCTTGGGGAACGCCAGCCTGGTGGACGCCACCGGAACCATCGAGCGCTGTCGGCTGATCAAGTCCCCCAAGGAGGTGGAGTACATCCGGCAAGCCGCCCGCGCCGCCGAGGCGGCCATGCAGGCGGCGATCGACGCGATCCATGTAGGGGTCACGGACAATGTGGTGGTGGCGGAACTCCACCGGGCTCTATTCAACGCCGGCAGCGAATACGTGGCGCTGGGCCCCTTCGTCGCCGCGGGGTACAAGTCCACGATCATGCACGGAAACTGGAGCCGGAAACGGATTGAGCGCGGCGAATCTATCATCCTGGAGATCGGGGGCTGCGTCCAGCGATACAATGCTGGCCTGATGCGGACGGTGTCGGTTGGCAAGCCATCGGATCGCCTACAGCACATGGCCAAGGCCAGTGAAGAAGCCAATCGGGCCGCCTACGAGGCCATTAAGCCTGGGGCCACGTCCGGTGACGTGCACCGTGCCTGCCAGGCGGTGTTCGAAAAGGCGGGGCTAATCGAGTTGCGGCGCGCCAACCGGAGCGGCTACTCCATCGGCCTGGCCTTCCCGCCGGATTGGGGGGAGGGGCACATCCTCAGCTTGCAGGAGAATGATCCGACGGTCCTGGAGCCCGGGATGGTCTTTCATATCCCCTCGGCGGTCCGGGAGTACGGGGTCTACGGCGCGTCGTTCAGCGAGACTGTGCTGGTCACGCCCACGGGGCGCGAGCTTCTCACCAATTTCGAGCGCGCCCTCTTCGTCCGGGAGTAAGGAGGGCATGTGCGCCTGACACTGGGGCCCATGGGGCGACCCATCATCTCCTTTCCATTGATAGGCGAGGCGAAGGTGAGCGCGTGATGAACCTGCGGGCCACTTCGGGTGGCACAGGCTGCCGAGGTGAGCCCCATGCACGCCTCAGGCAGGCCTGGCCGTCGACGGAGACGGGATGGGTGTGACTGAAACCGTGGCGCGTTTCGTCGCTACGGCGACGTTGGACAGCTTTCCCTCGGCAGTCATTGAGCGGGCGCGGCTCTGCCTCTTGGACACCCTGGGTGTCGCCGTTGCGGGGGCCGAGACCACGGCAGCTCGTCTCACGCGGGGATATGCCAGACGGGTCTTTCTTCCCGGTCCCGCTACGGTCCTGGGGACGGGTTGGGGCCTGCGGGCTGAGGGTGCGGCCCTGGCCAACGGGGTGAGCGCAAGCGCGCTGGACATGGACGACGGGCACCGGGTTGCCCTGGCCCCCCGTGGCGAAGACAACATGGTCGGGCACTGCGCCGGTCACCCGGGGGCTGTGGTGATTTCGGCGGCGCTGGCGGCAGCCGAAGAGGCAGGCGCCACAGGCGCCACATTCTTGGCTTCGATCCTGGTCGCCTATGAGGTCGGCATCCGCATATCCGCTGCGCGACGGATCCCGATCGTGCTGGAGAACGCCACGGGAAACTGGGGGGCCTACGCCGCCGCGCTGGCTGCAGCCAAGGTGCACGCCCTGGATCCCAGGGCGATCATGGAGGCTCTCGGCTTGGCCGGATCCTTCGGACCGAACCCCCAGGCACGCGTGACGTTCCGTTCGATGCCCATGGTGAAGGAATCCATCGGGTGGTCGGTGGTCTCGGGCCTGGCCAGTACCGCCCTGGCCGCCCAGGGCTTCACCGGCTTGGAAACGATCCTGGACGATCCGCGGGCGTTCAGTCCGACCCTGTTTGGGGATCTCGGTCATCGGCACCTCATCCTGCAGGGGTACTTCAAACCCTACGCAGCCTGTCGAATGGCCCACGCCGCGGTGGACGCGGTGTTGCGTCTGCTCGATAAGCACGGGCTTCGCCAATCGGAGGTCCGGGAGGTCGTGGTTCGGACGTCGCACAAGGGGACGATGTTGGACAACCCGCGACCCTCTTCGCTGGAAGGGGCGCAGTACAGTGTCCCCTTCTGCATCGCCGTGGCCCTACATACCGGAGCCATCGACCCGGAGACCCTGCATGAAGGGATGCTTGATGATCCGGTGATCCGTGCCATGGCGGATCGGGTTCGGCTGGTGCTGGATCCGGTGCAGGCGGAAAGACCTGAGTTGGAGCGGGGCTTCCCCGTGAAGAATCGGGCCGAGGTGGTCGTCCGGACCCGTGGGGCGGAGCATGTCGAGTGCGTAGAGCACCCCCGGGGGGATCCGGAGAATCCTCTCACTCCACAGGAGGTGCGGGAGAAGTTCCGTCGGCTCACCCGGCGTTGCTGGGACCCGGAGAGGACTGCGGCCATCATGGCCACCGTTGAACGGCTTGAGCAGGTGACGCACATCGCGGAGCTCTCCTGGCTCCTCCCCCCCAATCTTGCGACGGCAACGCCATGCCCGGCAAATGGAAAGGGAAAGAAATGAAAGCCGCGCAGAAGCGAAAGGCGATCGCGGCGATTGATCAATGGATAAGCCGGGAGCGGGTGTGTGAGATCCTGCTGGACTTGGTACGCATCCCCAGTGTGAACCCCCCGGGGGGTGAGGGGCCGGTGGCCGCCTACCTCGTGCAGCGCTTCAAGATGCTTAGCCTGCCGGCCCAGGTCACGGAGGTTGAGCCCGGACGACCGAATCTCGTGGGGACACTCCCCGGTCGCCCGGGAGGAAAGCGGCTGGTCTTCAATACGCACCTGGATGTGGTTCCGGCGGGCCAGGGCTGGTCCCGGGACGCCTTCGATCCCTGGGTGTCCGAGGGGAAGATCTATGGACGGGGGTCGAGCGACCCGAAGGGCTCCCTGGCCGCCATGGTCCACGCGATAGAAGCGGTCCACGCTGCCGGCGTTACCATTGCCGGGGATGTGGTCCTGGCAGGGGCCATGGATGAGGAGGTCGGCAGCCTCGGAACCCGGGCCATGGTGGGTGACCTCCAGGCGGACATGGCTGTGATCGGCGAGCCCACCGGGTGTCAGGTGTGCATTGCCCACAAAGGCTCGTGCCGACCAGTTATCGTTGTCGGCGGGCGGTCCGCCCACGCCGCGGAGCCGGAACAGGGGGTGAACGCCATCACCGCTGCGGTCCCCGTGCTGGCAGCCTTGGAGCGGTACGGGAGACTGCTCCGACGGCGCCGTCACCGGCTGCTCGATTCGCCGACCGCCGCCGTGACACTCATCCAGGGCGGAACGAAAGCGAACATGGTTCCGGACGGGTGTGAGATCCTGGTGGACCGACGGCTGGTATCGGGGGAGACCCAGGACCAGGTGACGGTGGAACTCAACGCGATTTTTTCCACCCTCCGCACGAGGCATCCCGAGCTCCAGGTCAGGATCGAGCGGTTCGGGCCGACCACGGGGGGCCCGTCCGAGACCGATCCGACGCACCCCCTGGTGAGGGCCGCCCTAAAGGCGGTCTCCCGGGTCCGGGGTGGACGGGCGCGTCCTCATGGCTTCACCCTGAACTGTGACATGACAATCTTCCGAGGACACGGCGTGCCCACCATCATCCTGGGCCCCGGAGACCCGAAGATGGCGCACCAGCCGGACGAGTTCGTCCCCCTGGACCAATTGGTCGCGTCCGCCAGGATCTACGCCGGCCTCATGGTGGACAGCCTGGGGCTGGCCCCGTGACCCGGGCCGTCGCTGAGCCTGATCCGGGCCGCATCGTGGAAGGGGCAGAGCCGCGGGGTGATCCGCTGGGCTGGTTCTTGGTCTTGTATTTCCTGTTGAACTTTGGCCAAGGTGTCTTCCCGCCAGTACTGCCCCAAGTGATGGACAGCCTGGGCCTGAGTTTTTCCTCCGCGGGATTGCTCGGCATGGCGTTTGGTCTGGCACGGTTCGTGGTGGATCTCCCCGCGGGGATCCTGATCGAGCGACTGGGAGTGGTCAAGGTCTTGCATGCTGCTGTGGGATTCCTGTTGCTGGGTACCGCCCTCTCCGCTTGGGCAGCATCTCTTCCGGCTATGCTGCTTGCACGCGGGCTCGTCGGGATTGGCTCGGGAATGAGCATCGTCGTTTCTATCCTATACCTAATGCGCCGGGGTTCCCCGGGGCAGCGCTCCCGACGGGGGAACATCTACGAGATCGCGGTTATCGGGGGGACGGCGGCCAGCGCGGCCCTGGGTGGGGCGATCGCCGCCCGATTGGGGTGGCGGTGGAGCTTCGCCATGGCGGGCCTTGTCATTACCCTGGGCTGGCTTATTGTCACTATCCGGGTGCTTCCCGGGGTGCGAGAGGCCCTCCAACCGGAGGGAAGTCTGGCACCGCCCCACCCTCAACGACGTCCTCTTACCTCGTGGGAGATGATCCTGCCAGTCTACCTGGCAACCTTCAGCTTGGCCGTCGGTTGGGCGGGTGGGATCTCGACCTTTCTGCCTCTTTATGGAGGGCGAGGTCTCGGCCTGACGCCTGAAATCCTGGGGCGCACTATGGCCATTGCCTACGGGATAGAGGTCTGCCTGTTGGTCCCAATCGGTTGGCTGTCAGATGTCCTCGGGCGGGTGCGAGTGATGGTCCCAGGACTCCTTGTGATGCTGGCCGGGATGCTTGTTGTCCCCAACACACAGAATGTTCCGACCTACACCCTGGCGTGCTCGCTGGTAGTCACAGGGATGACTGTTTGGATGAACCCCCCGGCCCTGCTGGCCGAGCGATTGCCGAACGGGTTCCGAGGAAAAGCAGCGGGCCTATATCGGTTCGTAGCTGATCTCGGGTATATCTTATCCCCGCTAGCCATCGGTTGGTCCATCGAGTTCGGCGGATTCCGGTCAACCGCCCTATGGCTTGCAGGGATCACGCTGGCGGCGGTCTTGTCAAACTGCTGGTGGCCAAGCCATGGTCCAATGGCCTCTGGGACATCCCAGTGTCGGCAGTAAGGCTGCTGCGGTTCCCGGCATCTGTCTGGACCCGGTGGATGAAGCTCGTCCTGTTCGCGGAGGCAGACCTGGGCACGGTCATTCACGGGGGAAATCCTTTACCGCTTGGCCAGAACCTTCCCGGCATGTCGAGGAGCTGATCGGTGCTTCCCAGAGATGGGCGACGGATCCTGACCGCGCTGCTTGTTATGAAATTCTTTCAGAACGCAGCCTTGGCCGTGGTCCCTCCCCTCCTCGTACGTGTATCGGATTCCTTCGGACTCTCTCCAACACAGGCCGGCGGCGTGATTGGAGCCTTCGGGATTTCGCGCCTTGTGGTGATCTTGCCGCTGGGGCTCTATCTCAGTCAGATTTCTCGGGCCAGCGGAATGGTGTTGGGAGGGGTGGGGTTCTCATTCGCTGGGACAGTGCTGTATGGGGCGGCCCAGGGATACCCGTGGCTTTTGCTTGGTCGCGCCTTTATGGGCATCGGAAATGGCATGACCTACCTTGCGGGTTTGCAGCTGATCTTTTCCCTCGGCCCGCGGAGTCATGTGGCACGCCTGGTCAACATCTGGGAAGCGGTTGGCGTTGGGAGTCTTGTAGTGCATACCGTTGCAGGGGGGATCATAGGTGACCGGTGGGGATGGCGGGCGGCCTTCGTCTGGGCAGCCACGTCTGTCCTCATCTCTGGGATTGTGTTTCTGCTTGGCTGTCCAGCATTGAAGACTCCGAAGTTGTGGGAGGGTTCATTTGATGCGGGGGTGGATGGGACGGCCCAAGTATCCGGATCCACCAGCCGCGGCACCCTCTACATCTTGATCCTGATGACCGCTTTTACCCTGGGGGTCTGTTGGACCGGTGTCCTGACCACTCTTATTCCCCTGTACGGGGGAAAAATCCTTGGTCTCCGACCGAGTCAAATTGGGGGGGCCTTGTCAGCAGCGTACTTGCTTGACGTCCTCCTCCTCTTTCCAGCCGGCAGGGTGATGGATCAGCATGCGCGGACAATTCTTCTGGTTCCGTCCTTGGGTATCCTGATGGTGGGTGGACTCCTCCTGCCCCATACGAGTTCATTTTGGAGCTACCTCGCCGTCGCCGCGTTCTTCGCGACTGGGCTTGCTATCTGGAATGTCCCCTCGATCCTCGTCGCAGATCTCCGCCTAGGTCCTCGCCAAGGGTTTCTCTTGAGCATAGTCAGATTTGTCGGTGATGTGGCGAACGCCCTGGCCCCCGTGGCCCTGGGGTTCTTGATTGAACGTGCAGGCTACCGTGTGGCGGCATGGGCCTTCGCGCTCCTGCTTAGTGGAAATCTGTTCATTGCGGCGTCGGATTTAGTGCGAAGGCGGCCCTGGCTGGCCTTCCCCGCGCCTAGGGTGTAGACAACTAGGCGTCCGACCCTTTTCCGAAGGAGGGAAACATGAAGATCGCGTTGGCCTGGCAGGCAACAGAGGAAGAGGCTGCACGGATTCGGAGTCGCCTCCCCAAAAATTGCATAGTAGTCGTCCCACCGAGGCGGCCTTTTGTAGACCGGCTCATCTGTGATCCGGCAGACCTGATCGAGATTGCTCGGGATGCTGAGGTCATCATGGGGTGGCTAATCCCAAGGGCAGTGATCTTGGCGGCCTCCAAGCTTCAGCTCGTTTCCTACTTCCACGCAGGCTGTGATCACCTGGATCTTAAGCTGTTGCAGGAGCGGGGGGTGCGCGTTGCCAACTCCTCGGGGGCGAATGCCATCCCGGTGGCGGAGCATGCCATGGCCATGGTTCTAGGCCTTGGGAAGCGGCTCATCGGACATCACCGGGCAATCACCAATGTCGATTATATTCGTCTGGAGGAAGGAGCATTCTATTCGGTAGAGTTGGCGGGGAAAACCCTCGCCGTCGTTGGCCTGGGGGCGATCGGGCACCATATTGCCAAGCGGGCGAAGGCCTTTGACATGCGCGTCCTAGCGGTGAAGCGAGATCCGTTGGTCGATCGGGGCGTAGCCGACGAAGTGGTGGGTCCCGATCGGTTACACACTGTCCTGGAGCCAGCCCATTTCGTCGTCCTATCGATACCGCTGACCCAGGAGACCCTCTACTTAATCGACGACAAAGAGCTCCGCCGTATGCGGAAGGATGCCTTTCTGGTGAACATCTCCCGGGGACAGCTCCTCCGTGAGGGCGCCCTCTACCAGGCGCTCACGGAGGGATGGATCGCTGGATTTGCCGCCGACGTATGGTGGGACTACGCAGATACACAGCCAAGTGGATATCACTATAATGTGCCGTCTCGGTGGGGAATTCACCGCCTGCCCAATGTTCTTTGCTCGGGAAACTCGGCATCAAACGTTCCGGAGGTCAAGTACCGCCTCTTGGATCAGGGTGCGGAAAACATTGCAGCCTTTGTGCGGGGTGAGCAGGCGCCTTCGCTTATCGATCTGGCTCGGGGCTATTAAACCGTGGAACCTGCGAAACACCTCTCGACACGTGACAACCACGGAGGAAGGTATGGGAATCGAGATCCGGGGAGTCTACGCCATCACCGCCACACCCTTCCTGGAAAATGAAGATATCGATGAAGCCAGCATTGACCGTATGGTGGAGTATTCCGCCAAGGCGGGGGTGGCCGGGCTGACCATCCTTGGAGTCATGGGGGAGGCCCACAAGCTTTCCGAGGGGGAGCGGATGCGTGTGGCCGAGCGGTTTGCTAAGGCCTCGGCCGGGCGCCTGGGCCTAGTCGTGGGAACAAGCCTCCCGGGGGTGGACCCGACGGTGGCGCTCTGCCGGCACGCCGAGGGCCTGGGGGCCCGGGCCGCCATGGTGGCCCCCCCGTCTGGCCTGAAGACGCCCGAGGCGATTCTGGATTTCTACCGGCGGGTGGCCCAGGGAACGCGGCTGCCCATCGTCGTCCAGGACGAGCCGGTCACGACCGGGGTGCTCATGCCTGCCTCGCTCTTGATCCGAATCGCGCGCGAGGTCCCGACGGCAGTTTACGTGAAGCTGGAGGAGGCCCCCACCCTGCCCAAGATCACGGCCCTCCGAGAGGCGCTGGGGGACCGGGTAGGGATCTTCGGTGGGCTGGGTGGGGTGTACTACCTGGAGGAGCTGCAGCGGGGAGCCGTTGGGATCATGACGGGATTTGCATACCATGAGGTGCTCCAGGAAATCTACCAGCGATTCGTGGCTGGCGACCGGCCGGGCGCGGCGAAGATCTTCTACCGCTGGTTGCCGTTGATACGTTATGAGGCGCAACCAGGCATTGGGTTGGCGCTGCGCAAGGAGATCCTGCGGCGGCGGGGGATCATCAAGCATGCCACGGTCCGGCAGCCGGGACCGATCTTGGACCGGGTCACCCTGGCAGAGTTGGATCAGATTATCCGAGACATGGAGCAGAGCTAAACCGGGCAAACTCGGAAAACATTTGGCAAGACCCATTCGGATTCGAACGCTGCCCTGCGTCTATCATCCTGCCGTGGCTGCCCTTCGGAGTGTCTAGCTGTCCGAAGCACAAGGTCATGGCTCCACCATTCATGCTCACTCATGCCCTCACCACGAACCGAAACTCGAATCTTGTGTTTGCCTGCAATCCAAAGCGCCCCCCCGCAACCAACGCCGATATCCGCAGAGCAAGGCCCTGGCTGGAATGCAGTCGGGGCCTTCGTGTTTTCGGGTCTCCGTGTACGTCCGGTTTTGAGCTGCCTCAGGCGTTTGCCTTCTTCAGGCTCAACCTTTCGCTTGTCTGACGTCACAGGCCGTGGTAACTTCCTCCGCGCTTTGCTGCTCCTGGATGCGGCACGGCGGTGCCGTTGTTACGGGGGGCTGGTTTCAACCGAGGGGTCTGGGGATGGGGGAAGCACGATGTTGAAACAGATGCAGAGCCGACGCGGATGGCCACTTGGAATCTTGAGCGGAATCCTGTGGATCATTCTTGGCGGCTGTGCCGAGTGGAGTGGGGCCGCAGGCATCCCCCCGGCGCAGGCGCCGTTCACCCATATCGTCGTCCTGTTCCAGGAGAACCGGAGCTTCGATCACTACTTCGGTCACTTTCCGGGGGCGGATGGCCTTGCCAATGTTCGCTATCCCCTTGATGCAGCGCCAGTATGGGCCGGAGCGGAAAATCGACCGCTGGGTGGCGGAGACCAACGCGAGCGGGCTGATTATGGGATATTACGGGCGGGAGGCCAACCCGGTCCAGTGGAAGCTGGCGGAGGAATTCGTCCTGTTCGATCGCTGGTTCCAGGCGATCCACGGATCCTCAAACACGAACCACTATTACCTCGTCTCGGCGCGGACAACGGTCTATCCCAATGCTCCCAAGGAGCTGCCGGAGGAAGTGGTTGACAAGCACGGGAACATCATCGAGTGGCGATTCGGCCTCGAGCCCCTGGCGGAGCGCGACCGCAATGCGCGGGCTCCCCTGGAGGCATTCGACTTCCAGCAGCCACCCAGGCAACCGGTTCCACTGCCCTGAGGGAGGCGGAGGAGGAGACCGTGGCGTTGCTCTTGCGGGAAGCCGACGTCGAGCGACTGCTGGACATGCGCACCGCCCTGGAGGCCGTAGAGGAAGCGCTGCGGCAGCACGGGCAGGGCCAAGCGTCGAACCAGCCGCGCCGGAGGATCTTCGTCCCGAACGGCGTCCTGCACGTGATGGCCGGAGGAATGCCCGGCTGGGGGGTGATGGGTCTCAAGGCCTACGCGGCTGTCAAAGGGAAGGTACGCTTCGTGGTTCTGCTGTTCAGCACGGAGACAGGAGAACTGCGTGCCCTGATCGAAGCGGATCGTCTGGGTCAGATCCGCACGGGCGCGGCCAGTGGCATCGCCACCAAGTACATGGCCCGCCCCGAGGCGAGCGTGGTGGGCATCTTCGGGACGGGCCGGCAGGCCCAGACGCAGCTTCAGGCGGTCTGCGCCGTGCGGACCATCCGGGAGGTGCGGGCGTATGGTCGGGACCCCGAGCGGCGCCGGCAGTTCTGCGCGAAGATGCAGGCGTTGCTGGGCTGCCCCGTTCGACCCGTCGAGCAACCTGCCCAGGTGGTGAAAGGTGCGGACATCGTCATCACCATCACGTCGGCCGCAAGCCCCGTGTTCGACGGCCACCTGGTGGAGCCGGGCCAGCATCTCAACGTGGCGGGCTCCAACATGGTGCACAGACGCGAGGTGGATGACGAGACGATCCGCCGGACCGACCGGATCGTCGTGGATCAACTCGAGGATGCGAAGATCGAGTCGGGCGACCTGGTGGGGCCGGCGGAGCGGGGGATCACGACCTGGGACAAGATGCATGAGCTGGGCGAGGTGGTGTGCGGGAAACTGCCCGGGCGCGAGGGGCAGGACGAGATCACCCTCTTCAAGTCCAACGGCCTGGCCATCGAGGATGTGGCCGCCGCGTCCAAGGTCCTGGAGCGGGCCAAGGCCGAGGGGCTCGGGATTGAGGTGCCCCTGTTCAAGTGAAGAGGTACTTGGGTCCTTGCGCTTGGCTCGGTTTTTTGGGTTGGTCTGATGACCAACCCTTTTCTTTTTCAGACGATATGGCAAAAGACTTGCTAATAAGCTAGAAGTATACTGTTTGGTCGGTTCCCGGTCAGGGAGATAGTCCTCCCGAAACTGAGAAATGAGCGTATGAAGACTTGCCCTGTCTGCCTGGCCAGCGCCCTGCAGATATCCCATCGGCGAGGTGTCCTGGAACATGGACCCCTGACGTGGGTCGGGATCCTCCCGTTCCGCTGTGGCCAGTGCCAGACGCGATTCTTGGCCTTCGCGCTAGGTGATCCCCGGCGGAAGCGGCACGTGGGTGAGAAAGGCTTGCCCGCCGAGCGTCGGCGCGCCCCCCGTTGGATTACGCACACACCGGCCGTGGTCACTGTCCAGATGCCCGGCGAGGCGGACGTGGTGCTGGAGGGGACGGCTGTGGACACGAGCCTCGAAGGGACACGATTGCGTCTCCCCACGCTGGTCCCTGAAGGGTCCCAGGTGACCGTGGCGCTGGAGGGCGCGAAGCCGAGGCAGGGGAGCGTGCGCTGGTCACATTCCCATGGGGAGGCGGGATCCCTCCATGGCATCCGATTCCAGGTTCCACTGGAACGGAGCGGGGTGCACAGTCGCCCGCTACGCTGGGTCATTCTTCGGCGGCTTCTCCGGCGCGGCCTGATCGCGCTCATCGGGTTGGCCGCGATTGCCATCTTAGCGTATGGTCTGCTCTGGCTGATAAATAGCTTCCAGACCTACGACCCGAAGTTTTACGAGCCGAAGGACCTCGACCGGGAACGATACGAACTCCAGCGATCGGCTGACCGGCCTTAATAGCCGCCCCGCGTGTCCCTCTTGTTGCCGTCCTAAATCCCAAAGCGCGCTTGACACCTCGGAGTCGCTTTTCTATGATGCAACTCGGCTTGAGTTGTAAATCTCGCGGTAACTCCTCGATCTTTTGCCATCTCGGGGCGGCGTAGCTCAGTCGGTAGAGCGGGGGTCTCATAAGCCCTATGTCGGTGGTTCGAGTCCACCCGCCGCCACCAACCCTCATGCAGAGTTATCCCTCTCACCCGTCTGAGCCACTTTTCCAGGTGTGAGTACCGGTGTGAGTTGCTCCCCGGCTCTGGGGGTCGGGCAGGGGTCCTGTCGGTCCGCCAACCGCTCCAAGGCTTGCCCCTGGTGGCCGGGGAATAGGTGGGAGTAGCGCGCCGTCATGGTCGGCGTCTTGTGCCCCAGGATTTTCTGGAGAGTGTATTGATCCACTGTAGAAATCGCAATCCCCCCAGGTGAGCCGGGCCAGCTCTCCCCACCGCATGTCGGTATTCAGCGCCACGGTCAGGAAGGGTTGAAGGTAATCGGGCAGGGCCTCGTACAGCCGGGCTTCTTCCTCGTCCGTGAGACACCGGGTCCGGGCGTTGTTCTCCTTTCTTCCCGGATTACCGGGTGAGCATGTCGAGGTTCCGGAATATCCTGTAGGATTCGTGGCCGAGAGGATGACGGGACGGGGCTGGGCATCGATGAGAGACCAGGAACCCCTCGTTGCGTCAATTCAGCTGGAGAGGTTGTGAAGGATGGGAGGGAGTCGTCTCCCTGCTGCCGGGAGATGGTCGAGGCAGGAGTGGTGTTCAATACTTTACATAATACTCCTTATCGGAAGGTATGCTACTAAGGTAGGCTTCCGCCGAAACCCCGAGGATCCATTCCAGCTCCATAACTGTCAATCATTTCCTGCCCCTCCTCACCTACCGTAGATCATCTCGCCAGCCTCACCAAACTTTTCTTTAAATATATTCCCAGGGCGGCGGCCGTATGGATCTCAACAATGTCCATTCGAGAACCTTACCCTCTTTCCTCTCTTCGTCGGTGAGCTTCGCATTGGAAGCCGGATACTCCCGTTTCATAACCTCTGGAGGCTATTGATGTACGGCCAGTAACTATTTGTATTGAATGCATTTCTATCTCATCAGGATACTCAGATCTCTGGTTCCTCTATGACCCCATGACGGTGAGGGAGGCCTTGGAATTTTGTATCTGTTTCCAAATAGCGCGAAGTGGTGATGAGGGCTGGGGATCAGGGGCGGTGGATTGAAGGAATGGTGCGATCCCAGGGGCTATTTCGTCTTGAGCGCGCTCATCCGCTGCAAGGCGTGCTGCGCCCACTGGGTCTGACTGAACTTCTCCACGACCTGCCCGTAGACGCGCATGGCCTCGTCTGGCTTCTTGAGCCCCTCGTACATGCGTGCGAGCGCCATGTACGCCTCGCCCGCGAAGGCATCATCCTTGTCCCGGTCCAGGAGCTCCGAAAGGGTCTTGGCCGCGCCCTGGAGGTCGCCTTTCGCCTCCTGGGCATAAGCCTTACCCAGCCCCGCCATGACTCTGAATCGGCCCCGCGGGTATGTCGTCAGGTAGTCCCCGAAGATCCCAATGGAGTCGTCCATCTTCCCCGCTTCGAACTGGAGGTTGCCCAGGGCGAGAAGGCCCTCCTCCGCGCTTCGGGTGCCCCGGTACTGCTGAGCGATTTCCCGGTAGCGTTTCATCGCCTCATCGGGATTTCCCGGGGTTCCCGGCTGTTCGCCGCGCAATGTGGAATGGGCTCGGGCCAGGGCGCGGGAGGCCTCGTCTTCTCGTCGCTCCTGGTACCACCAATAGCCAAAGCCGGCGGCGGTGAGGAGGCCCAATGCAACCAGGGCGGCCAACACGGCCGTCCGGCGTGCCTGGACGAATCGCACCGTCACTACCAGCCACTCAACGAGGAGGTTCCGCCGCATTTCCTGCTTGCTGAACGCGCTCGTCATACAGAGGTCCCGATTTTCTCCGCGTGTGATTGCAGTGCACCCCATCGCCCACGGGAACGTGCCAGCACGAGAGGAAGTTCGTGGTGGCCCTGGGAGGACTCGAACCCCCGACGCAGGGCTTAGGATGCCCTCGTTCTATCCATCTGAACTACAGGGCCACACCTGACGCCCGTGGACTGTGGGCCATGTCAGTATTGAATGAGCGAAAAGACGGAGTACTCCTTGAGCTTGTCACGGCCCTTCAAAGCAGTGAGCTCGATGAGAAATGCCAATTCCACGATCTTGCCGCCGAGCTGTTTCACCAGGTCCACTGCGGCAGAGATCGTACCACCCGTCGCCAGGAGATCATCCGCCACCAGGACCCGCTGCCCCGGTTTGAAGGCGTCCTGATGAATCTCCAGACTGTCAGTCCCGTATTCCAGAGCATAGGTCGTCCGATGGGTTTTGTAGGGCAGTTTCCCCGACTTCCGGATCAAGATGTTGCCGGCGCGCAGCTTGTACGCCAAGGCAGCGCCCATGATGAACCCGCGCGCCTCTACCCCCACCACCACGTCGATGTTCTTGTCCAGGTACCGCTCCCCGATGTAATCAATGGCCTGACGGAAGGCCTGACCATCAGAGAGCAGCGGCGTGATGTCCCGGAAGAGGATGCCTGGCTTTGGAAAGTCGGGGATATCCCGGATCCTACGCTTCAGATCTTCAACCTGCACGGCGCTCCCTCCGTTCACAGGGTGGGTCGGATGGAAAAGGTTGAATCAGGTTCATCACGTAGCCGGTGAGGCCGAGCCGCCGGGCGAGCTCCAGCGTGAAACATCGGTAGCCGACGCCCTGGACCCAACCGGCCAGCCGCACCTCGAGAGAGGCCATGCCAACGGCAGGGCCCTGCGGGGATTCATCCGGCCGCGTGACGGGAGCAATACTCAGGGAAAAACGAAAGGCAAGCCACGCCTGGCTTGCCCTCCTCTCGCGCCTCCTTCGCCCCGGTCCATGGCCGTCCGGGAGGGGTACCGTCATCGGCGAAGGTCGGTTGGTGAGGCCCTCAGGAATTCGCGGGCTGCCTCACCGAGAATTGGTCGGGGCGACTGGATTTGAACCAGCGACCCCTTGGTCCCGAACCAAGTGCGCTACCAGGCTGCGCTACGCCCCGACATTCGATATCATTGCCAGACTCGACGTTCGCTATTCGCTGGGCCACCCCCGGTCGCCAATCAGCTTCACGAAGACGCACCCGCCCAGATCGCTCCAGCGCATTCCCTCTTCGCCCTTGACGCCCTTGCGCAGCTCCTGGGTGTAAACATCTCCCACCGGGATGACCAATCGGCCTTTGGGCGCCAGTTGCTCGACCAGCGCCTCGGGGACCGTGGGAGCTGCTGCCGTCACCAGGATGGCGTCGAACGGGGCCTCTTCCCGCCAGCCCAGGGAGCCGTCGCCGACCCGCACGAGCACGTTGTAGTTGCCCAGGGTGTCCAGCGTGCGGACCGCCCGATCCGCCAACCCCTTGATCCGTTCGATCGAGAAGACTTTGCTGCACAGCTCAGCCAGGATCGCCGTCTGATACGCGGACCCCGTGCCGATCTCCAGGACCCGCTCATGCCCCACCAGTTCCAGCGCCTCGGTCATGAGCGCAACCATGTAGGGCTGGGAGATCGTTTGGCGCTCTCCAATTGGGAGCGGGTAATCACCGTATGCCCGGCCGGCCAGGGCTTCGTCTACGAACAGTTGGCGCGGGACCTTGCCCATGGCTTGCAGCACCCGCGTATCCCGGATCCCCCGGCGCACGAGCTGCTCGGCCAGCATGCGCTCTCTGGGGATGGCAAAATCCATCGGCGCCTCGACCATGCACGATACCATAACCCGACTGCCAAGGAAAGCGCCTTCCCCACTCGCGAGGCGCATTATTTCAGGCTCAGGCCGGCGGTCCGCCGTTCAGCGAGAGTCCCCACGCCTTGAGTTCGTCAATCGCCCTGTAATTGGTGAGATCCAGGTGGAGCGGGGTCAGGGAGATCCAGCCGCTGCTCACAGCCTCGTAGTCCGTCCCTCCCGGCCGCTCCCACGCGGGGTCGGTGCCGCCGATCCAGTAGTAGGCTTTGCCCCGCGGATCGATCTTCCGAACCACCGTCTCGCTGTAGACGCGGCGTCCTTGGCGGGTCACCGCGACGCCCTGGATCGCCTCGGGGGGCAGGTTCGGCACGTTCACATTGAGCAGCGTGTTGCGCGGCAGCCCCCGACGCAGGATCTGCTCGGCCAGACGCCGGGCGAACCTCGCGGCGCTCTGAAAATCCAACTCGCCTTCCCCGGCCACCGATATGGCGAAGGCCGGGATGCCCTGCAGGGTCGCTTCGATGGCGGACGAAACCGTCCCGGAGTAGGTCACGTCGTCGCCCATGTTCGAGCCGTGGTTGATCCCCGCAGCCACCAGGTGCGGCCGCCGGGGCAGCAGCCCCATCACCGCCAGCGTGATACAGTCCGTGGGTGTCCCGTCCACGCCGTACCAGCCATCATCGATGTGGGAGACGCGAAGTGGTCGGCTGAGGGTGAGGGAATGTCCAGCTGCACTGCGCTCCCGGTCCGGGGCCACCACCACCACTTCGCCCAGACCGCGCAAACTCTCCACCAGCGCCTGCAGGCCCGCCGATCCGATGCCGTCGTCATTGGACACCAGGATCAGGGGACGCTCTTCCCGCCCCATGGCGCTCTCCCTGCTCCGTCAGGCATTGGCAGATCCGAAAATCTCGCGGATGGCCGATCCCACGTTATTCCGACCACATTGGTCGGGGCGAGCAGATTCGAACTGCTGACCCCTGGCCCCCCATGCCAGTGCGCTACCAGGCTGCGCCACGCCCCGATACGGTATTCCTGCGATGCCTTGTCAGGGCGGGACGCCCTGGCTGACCCTCCCGCACCCGTGCGAGGTGCGCCATCCGCCAGAGGCGAACGCCACGCCCCGATATCTCAATCGCAGAGGACAATGTAGAAGTGGGGGATCACGACAGTTGCTTGAGGATGCCCTCCAGGCCGACCCGCAACCGCTGGAGCGTGGCGCGTGCTTCCAGGCGTCGGGCGCGCTCCTCCCGCTCCGTCAGGCGGCGCCGCGCACCGGCCACCGTGTACCGCTCCTGGTACAGGAGCCTCTTGATTTCCAGGATCATCGCCACGTCCCGCTTCCGGTAGAGGCGCTGGCCGCCGCCGCTCTTCCGTGGCTGCAGGGCGGGAAACTCGCTTTCCCAGTACCGCAGGACATAGGGCGGCACGCCCGTGATGGCCGACACCTCGCCGATCCGGAAGTAGAGACGGTCCGGAACCTCTGACGGGAGCTCCACCGCGGTCGGGGCGGGTCGCTCCCGCGAGGAGGCGTTGCCGGCTGCCGGGTCCTGCTGGCTCCGGGGGGATCTAGGCATGTTCCTGCGCTGCCGCCTCGCCGGCGTTGACCGTCTGGTGCAGTGCCTTGCCGGGCTTGAACTTCAGGACCTTCCGCGCGGTGATGGTGATCTCGCTTCCGGTTTGCGGGTTCCGACCCTTGCGCGCGCGCTTGGCCTTCACCTGGAAAGATCCGAACCCGACCAACTGGATCTTGTCCCCGCGACGCAGGGCACTCTTGATGATCTCCAGGGTCGCCTCGACGGCTTCCATGGCCTGTTTCTTCGTCAGGCCCTTCTCAGCCACCAGTGAGGCGATGTCTGCCTTGGTCACTCACCCCACCTCCTTCCCCCGAGCGTGGTCTGGTCGGCAGGTCTGTGGAACCGCTGGAACGCCAAGACAGCCTCTCATTCACGAACGACCAGGAAATTGAAGCCCTTGGCCTTGACCTCTTCCCCTCGCCTCACTGCGGCCGTCCGCGAGTCGAACTTTCCGTGCCGCACCTGGAACACGACCGTGTTCGCCGGCTTGGAGCTGATCTTCGGGCGGAAGTTCTTCTTCTGGAGCTCCCGCGCCAGATCGATAGCTTCGTCCAGATTGAAGAAGGCCCCGATCTGCGGCGTGTACTTACCCCCAACGGCGAGCAGTTGAGACGGGAACCCGTCCACGTTCAATCGCCGGGAGAGATCTTCGGCCTCGCGCTTTCCCGTCGGTTCCCCCACCGTCACGACCTGCTTCGTGACAAAGGCCGTGCCCTTGCGGATAGCAGATGGGAAGCCGCTCTCATCCAACTTCCGCTTCAGGGTTTCCGCGTTCTCCTCCATCACCATCGCCCCCACTTGCAGACTGAAGCTCGTTGGGGGGGCGGCCGCCGGTTTCGTCTGCGCCTTGGCCTCCACCTTTGGGACCGGCGCTTTCTTTTCCGCAGGAGGCGCCTTGGCGGCCTCGGGCTTCGCTGGCGCTGCCGGAGGAGCCGCGCCCGCCTTCGCCGGTGCCGCGGGTTTCTGCTCCGCCTTGCTCGGCGGCTTCGCAGGAGCGGCCGGGCCCGGTGCGGCCTCCTTGGTCGGAGCGGTTGGAGCCGGGGCTTTCGCCGGAGGCGCCGGGACCGCCGGACGCGCCGGGGCCTGGGGCGGCGGTGGGGGCGCCAGGAACAGTTGATTGGCGAGGTACCACCCGCCGATCAGAATGACACCGATTCCGGCAATGATGAGGAGCCGATGTGATCCCCCTCCTGCACGCCCACCACCTTCGTCGGGGGCACTGTCCTCAGTTCCTTCCTCTTCAGGAAGGATTTCAGGAACTACGTCCTCTTCGGTAGTTCGCTTGCGAAAGCTGAACCTGGCCATGAACCCTCCGTCGTTTTACCGTCGGTATCATAGGGAGGCCAAAACCTGATGTCAATGTATTTTTCAATAGTTACGAAGAAGCGATAAGGACCCCCTTCAAGTGATGCGACGTGGCCTCCGTGATTTCGACATTTACAAGCTGTCCCTCCTCCAGTTCTCCCCCCTGGAAGTGGACGATCTTGTTCTGACGGGTTCGACCAGCGGCTAGGCCCGAATCGCGCTTGCTGAGCCCGCGGTCCACCAGCACCTCGACGACCCGCCCCACCACGGCTCGGTTCCGCTGGAGCGACAGCGCTCTTTGCAGCTCCAGGACGCGGCTCAGCCGGGCGGCCTTGACCGGCTCCGGTGCCTGGTCCGGAAGGTCCACGGCGGGGGTCCCGCTTCGCGGTGAGAACTTGAAGGCGAAGCACCCGTCGAATCCCACCTCTTCCATGAGGCTCAGGGTCTCGGCGAAGTCGACGTCCGTCTCGCCGGGGAATCCCACGATGATGTCGGTGGTGATGGCCAGGTCTGGAACCGCCGCCCGCAGCATGGCCACCTTCTCCAGGTAGTCTTCCCGCGTGTAGGTGCGCTTCATGTGAGCCAGGGTGCGCGTGGAGCCGGTCTGCACGGGCAGGTGAATGTGCTCACACACGCTGGGCAAGGCGGCCATGGCCTCGGCCAAGGCCGGGGTGACATCCGGGGGATACGAGGTGGTGAAGCGCACGCGCATGGCCGGTCCGACGGCGACATTGATCCGCCGCAGAAGCTCGGCGAAGGGGACCGGGGGATCGAGCTTCTTCCCGTAGGAGTTCACCGTCTGGCCGAGCAGGGTGATCTCACGATAGCCCGCACCGCGGAGGCGGACGACCTCGTGCAGGATGTCGTCCGGGTAGCGGCTGCGCTCGCGCCCGCGGGTGAAGGGCACCACGCAGAAGGTGCAGAAGTTGTCGCAACCTTCCATGATGCCCACCCAGGCGCGGATGCGGCTGTGCCGGTGGATGTCGGCGTCCTCGGGGAAGAGGCCCACCGGCTCGCTCGCCGCAACCGCCGGCCGGCCCGGGGCGATGGAGAGGAGCTGGGGGATCTCCGCCAAGTGCTCGCCGTTTCCGACGACGAAGTCCAGGTACGGGAACCGCCGGAGGAGCGTCTCCCCTTCCCGCTGGGCCAGGCAGCCCGCCACCCCCAGGCGCAACCGGGGATTCTCCGCCTTCAAGGCCTGGAGGGTTCCCAGGCGGCTGAACAGCTTCTGCTCGGCCTTCTCGCGGATGCTGCACCCGTTCAGGATGACGAGGTCCGCCTCCGCCTCGTCCTCCGTCAGGGTGTAGCCCTCCCTGGCGAGGATCCCGGCGATCCGGGCCGAGTCCAGCTCGTTCGCCTGGCAGCCGAATGTCACGACCTTCAGTTTTGGCATACCCGACTCAACCCAAAACTTTCACCGCCAAGACCGCCAAGATCGCAAAGAGTCGCCAACTCTCATCAGGTCAGAGGAGCTGCCGGACCGAAATCTTCCGGGGCGGATCTCCAAGTTTTCCGGGTCAGCGCTTTGAATACGGGCAGTTCCTTTGCGTGCTTCGCGTGCTTTGCGGTTGAACTGCACTGTTCGGGCTTAACGGGAACCGGGAAGGGGTTCCGCGGACAGGCATCACTCGCTTATGCGGGTCCCCGCGAACGCCCCACGGCCGGCGTCAATAGAGGTGACAGGAGACCCAGTGCCGGGGTGCGATCTCCCGAAGCACCGGCTCCTCCTTGTCGCAGCGGTCGAAGCGTTTGTGGCAGCGCGTGTGAAACCGGCATCCCTTCGGCGGATGGATGGGGCTGGGCGGATCGCCTTCCAGGATGATCCGCTGGCGCTTGGTGGTGGGATCCGGGATGGGGATGGCCGACAGCAGGGCCTCGGTGTAGGGGTGGAGCGGCTTGGCGTACAGTTCCTGGCTGTCCGCCAGCTCCACGATCTGCCCGAGGTACATCACGGCCACGCGATCGCTGATGTGTTCCACCACCCGCAGGTCGTGGGCGATGAACAGGTAGGTCAGGTCGAACTGCTCTTGGAGATCCTCCAGGAGATTGATGACCTGGGCCTGGATGGAGACGTCCAGGGCCGAGATCGGCTCGTCGGCGATGATCAGCTTGGGATTGACGGCCAGAGCGCGGGCGATGCCGACGCGCTGGCGCTGGCCGCCGCTGAACTCGTGGGGGTAGCGGTTCATCTGCTCGGGACTCAACCCCACCTTCTGGAGCAGGTCGGCCACCCGTTCGCGTCGCTCCGCCTTGGTCTGGCAGAGCTTGTGGATGACGATCCCCTCCCCCACGATCTGCCCCACGGTCATGCGGGGGTTCAGCGAAGAGTAGGGATCCTGGAAGATGATCTGCATCCGCTGCCGGAGGCGCCGCATCTCGCCCTTGTCGGCCTGGAAGATGGGCACGTTATCGAAGATCACCTCGCCCGAGGTGGGTTCGATGAGGCGGAGGATGAGGCGACCGGTGGTGGATTTCCCGCAGCCCGATTCACCCACCAGGCCCAGCGTCTCGCCATGCTTGATGTCGAAACTCACCCCGTCCACGGCGTGGACCTTGGCCGCCTCGCCCCAGAAGAATCCCCGCTTGATGTCGAAGTATTTCCGCAGGTCACGGACCTGAAGCAACGAGTTGTTGGCCATCCACGGATTCCCTTCAATACAGGTAGCAGCGGACCCGATGTTCGGCGGACACCGTCTTCAACTCGGGCTCCTCGCCGCTGCAAGGCTCGAAGACCTTGGGACATCGCGCCTGGAATTTGCACCCGCGGGGAAGGTCCAGCAAGTCCGGCACCATCCCGGGAATCGCCTGGAGGCGGGCCCGCCGCTCGGTCTTCTCGAGACGCGGAATGGAATTCAGCAAGCCCTGCGTGTACGGGTGCAGCGGGTTGGTGAAGAGCTCCAGGACCGGGGCCTCCTCCACAACCCGCCCGGCGTACATCACCGCCACCCGGGCCGCGGTGTCCGCCACGACCCCCAGATCGTGGGTGATGAGCATGACCGCCATTCCCAGCTCGGACTTGAGCTGGTTCAGGAGCTCCAGGATCTGCGCCTGGATGGTCACGTCCAAGGCCGTGGTGGGCTCGTCCGCGATCAAGAGCTGCGGGTTGCAGGACAGGGCCATCGCGATCATCACCCGCTGCCGCATCCCGCCCGACATCTGATGCGGGTATTCGCCCACGCGCCGCTCCGGATCCGGGATGCGCACCACCCGCAGCATCTCGATGGCCTTGTTCCATGACTCGCGCTTGGACAGCCTCTGGTGGAGACGGATGCCCTCGGCGATCTGGTCGCCCGCGGTGAAGACCGGATTCAGGGAGGTCATGGGCTCCTGGAAGATCATGGAGATGGAGGCGCCCCGCACCTTCCGCATCTCGTGCTCTGGCAACCGCAGCAGGTCACGCTCCTCCAGGAGGATCCGGCCCCCGACGATCTTGCCGGGGGGATTCGGGATCAGCCGCAGGATGGAGAGCGCCGTGACGCTCTTGCCGCAGCCCGACTCTCCCACGATGCCCAGCGTCTCGCCCTTGCGGACCATGAGGCTCACGCCGTCCACCGCCCGCACCGTCCCCGCCTCGGTGAAGAAGTGGGTCTGCAGCCCCTCGATATTCAGCAGGATCTCATTGCCGCTTCCGTGGCTGCTGGTCATGGATGGTCCTTCATGAACTCCTGGGTTACAAAGTGCTAATGAGTCTACCATCGTCGCCAGAACAGTTCAAGCTCAATAAGCGCCGTTGCACTTGCTGGCCCGGGCTCGGGACGGAGGCCCCCACTTGCAGGGCGGGTTCTTGCCGAACCCAGGGACTCCGCGGCTGCCTTCCCGCCGACCTCGCGAGGACCACCCGGCCCCCACCCAACAGACAGGGACCATCAACGCCCGGAGGTGATCTGGGGGTCCAAGGCGTCCCGGAGGCCGTCTCCCAGAAAATTCAACGAGAGCAGGGTCGCGGTCAGGGCCAGGCCCGGGAACAGGATCAGCCAGGGGTAGGTCTCCATGGCTGCCGCCCCCTCGGAAGCCAAAGATCCCCAACTCGCCATGGGGGGCTGGACGCCCAGGCCCAGGAAGCTCAGGAATGCCTCCTCCAGCATGACGGCGGGCACCGTGAGGGTCGCGTAGACGACGATCGGCCCCCAGGCGTTCGGAAGCACGTGGCGCACCAGGAGGCGCGGCGGTGAGGCTCCGATGGCCTGGGCCGAGAGGACGAACTCGCGGGCCTTCAGGCTGAGGACCTGCCCTCGCACGATCCGGGCCATGGTCAGCCACTGGACCGCCCCCAGTGCCACGAACAGGTTCAGGATGTTCCGCCCGAAGATCAGCATGAGGATGATGACGAAGAACATGAAGGGCAGCCCGTAGAGGATGTCCACCACCCGCATCAGCAGGTGGTCCACCCGGCCGCCTGCCCAGCCGGCGATGGAGCCGTAGGTCACCCCGATGGTCAGGCTCACCAGGGTGGCCAGGATGCCGACCGCGAAGGAGATGCGCGCCCCGTACAAGATCCGCGTGAAGAGGTCCCGGCCCAGCTCATCCGTCCCCAGGAGATGGGCGGGCGTGGGCGGCTTCGCGCCGTAACGCAGGTTCGTTCTGTCGAACGGGTAGGCCGCAATCCAGGGGGCCAGGAGAGCCATCATGACGAAGACCAGGAGGATTCCGAGGCCGAACATGGCCAGGCGGTTCCGGCGCAACCGCCGGAAGGCATCCTGCCACGGCGAGGCCCCCGGCACTCTCCATTGCGGATTGCGGATTCCGGAATGCGGATTGCGCAGCGCCTCCGGGGAAGCGGGGAACCTCGATCCCGTCGTCTCCCTGTCGCGGCTCGCGGCTCTCGGCTCTTGGCTCTTCACCGCACTTGCACCCGTGGGTCCAGGTAGGCGTAGAGGATATCCACGATCAGATTGAAGAACAGCAGGAACACGCTGTAGAAGACCACCGTCCCGAGGACCATGGTGTAATCCCTGTTCAGCGCGCTCCCCACGAAATAGCGGCCGATCCCGGGAATGCTGAAGATCGTCTCCACCACCACCGACCCGGTGAGGATGGCGGCCGAGGCGGGACCGAGGTACGTGATCACCGGCAGGATCGCGCCTGGCAAGGCGTGCCGCAGGACCACCGCGGCCTCGCGGAGGCCCTTGGCGCGCGCGGTCCGGATGAAGTCCTGGCCGATCACCTCCAGCATGCCGGCCCGGGTGAGCCGAGCGACATAGGCCGCATAGAAGGTCCCCAGGGTCACCGACGGCAGGACGATGTGCCGCCAAGTCCCCCACCCCGCCACCGGCAGCCAGTGGAGCCCCAGCGCGAAGACCAGCATCAGGATCGGGCCGAGGACGAAATTTGGGACCGAGACCCCACCCAGGGCAAACGACATGGTGAGATAGTCGAGGAAGGAATTACGTCGCAGGCCGGCCAGGATGCCTGCCGTTCCCCCCAACGCCAGGGCCACGGCCAGCGCGCACAGGCCCAGGGTCAACGAGACAGGGAATCCGAGACCCAGGAGCTCGTTCACGGAACGGTCGGGATACCGGAAGGAGGGGCCCAGATCGCCCTGCGCCACCTCGCCGAGGTAGCGGAGGTACTGGCGCCAGAGGGGCTCGTCCAGGTGGTAGCGGGCCTCGATGTTGGCGCGCACCTGCTCCGGGAGGGCGCGTTCCTGGTCGAACGGCCCGCCCGGCGCCAGGCGCATCATGAAAAAGGACAGGGAGACGATGACGAACAGGACAGGCAGGAACCCCGCCAGCCGGCGGAGGATGTAGCCGAGCACGATGGGGTCACCGCTCCAGGCTGATGTACTTCAGCGGATGCTGGTCGAGGATGTTGGGGGACCATCCCTTCACCCGGCGGCTCAGCATGCCCTTGTTGACGTAGGTGAAGAGGGGCATGATGGGCGCCTCCTCCACCACCAGGATCTGCTCTGCCTCTTGCAGCGCCCGCATCCGGTCCTTCGCGTTGACGATCTTGCAGGCGGCCCGAGCGATCAGGTCGTCATAGCGCTTGTTCGACCATCCGGTCTGGTTGTTGCCGCCGCCGGTGATCCACATGTCCAGGAAGGTGTTGGGGTCCACGTAGTCCCCGATCCACCCCGCGCGGGAAACCTGGTAGTCCAGGCTGCTCTGCCGGCTGAGGTACACCTTCCATTCGACGTTGACCAGGTCCACCTGGATGCCCAGGTGATCCTTCCACATCTGCTGCACCGCCTGGGTGATGACCCGATGCAGCTCGTTGGTGTTGTACAGGAGTTCGAGCTTGGGGAACCCCTTGCCATCGGGATAGCCCGCTTCCGCCAGGAGCTTTTTCGCGGCCGCCACGTCAAACCCGATCCCCCTGACCCCCTCGTAGCCCCGCATGCCGGCCGGCACAAACGTGCCGGTCGGGATCTCCCCGGCCTTGGTCACGAACTTCGTCAGCGACTCCCGGTCCACGGCCATGCTCAAGGCCTTGCGCGTGCGGACGTCGTTTGTAGGGGGCTTCGTGACATTGAAGCGGAAGTAATAGGTCCCGAGGTACGGCGCCACGTAGGACTCGGGACGATTCCGGGCGGCATCGATCTGCGACGTGGGAACCTGGGGCACCCAGTCAGTTTCTCCCGCTAGGAATTGTTTGAAGGTGGTGTTGACATCGTCGGTTGGGAAAAAGACCACCCTCTGGAGCTTGACTCTTGTCGCGTCCCAATGTCTCGGATTCTTCTCCAACACAAGTTCCCTCTGAGGTGTCCAACTGACCAGGCGGAACGGACCGTTGCTCACGATCTTGCCGGGCTTGACCCAATCTTTTCCGTGGGCCTCGATGGCCCAGCGGGGTACGGGGTACAGCGTGTAGAAGCTGGTGAGGTCCAGGAAATAAGCAGTCGGACAGCGCAGGGTAACCTGCAATGTTCGATCGTCCAGGGCCTTGACCCCCACCTGGGAGAAATCCGTGATCCGCCCCTTGTTGTAGTCCTCCCCGTTTTTCACGTAGAAGAGCTGTTGCGCGTACTTCGCACCCATCTTGGGATTCAGGACCCGCTCCCAGGCGTAGACGAAGTCGTGGGTCGTCACCGGCTTGCCGTCGGTCCAACGAGCCTCCCGGAGCTTGAACGTATAGACCAAGCCGTCCTTGGAAACAGCCCACGAGGCGGCCATGCCCGGACGGGGAGACAGATCTTTTAGGTCGGTGGTGGTCAGGCCCTCGAACAGGTTGCTGATGATTCGGTGCTCCGGCACGCCGGTGACCACGCCTGGATCCAGGCTCTCCGGCTCCACCATGTTGTTGATGCGGAAGACCTGCTCCTGGGCCGCCAGGGACGAAGCGATACAGGCGACCCCCAGGACCACCAAGACTGCAAGCGTTGGTTTCCACCTCATGGTCGCACCTCCCCACATGATGTGCGATCCTCGAAAGATTCAGGTCCGGAGTCGCGGGTCTAGCGCGTCCCGCAGTGCATCCCCCACCAGGTTGAAGCCGAGGACCGATAACATGATGGCCGCGCCGGGAAAGAAGAAGGCCCACCAGGCGCCGCTGGTGAAGAACTTGTAGCTGTCCGCCAGCATGGCACCCCACTCGGGGGTCGGCGGCTGCGCCCCTAGGCCCAGGAACCCCAGCGCCGCCGCCTCCAGGATGGCGAAGGCCACGGCGAGCGTGGTCTGGACGGTGAGGGGGGGAAGCGTGTTCGGGAAGATATGCCAGAGGAGGATCCGGCGCGCGCTGCCGCCCAGCCCCCGAGCGGCGGTGACAAACTCCCGCTCCTTCAGGGCCAGCACCTCGCCTCGGGTGATCCGCGCGTAGAAGGGAATCGAAACCACGCTGATGGCGATCAGGGAGTTCCGGAGGCCCGGGCCGATCATGGCCACGATGGCGATGGCCAGCAGCGTCGCGGGGAAGGCCAGGAGGATGTCCATGCAGAACATGAGGCAGAGATCCGTCCGGCCTCCGGCGTATCCCGCCAGGAGGCCCAGGAACGAGCCCACCACGGCAGCCAGGGCGACCGATCCCACTCCCAATCCGAGGGAGACCCGGGCCCCGTGGAGGATCCGCATCAGGATGTCCCGCCCGAGGGCGTCGGTGCCGAAGGGGTGGATCCAGCTCGGGGGCTTGAGGCGCGCGAGAAGATCCGCATCCACCTTTGGATTGTAGGGAAGCAGGACCGGACTCAGGACCGCCATCAACGTGAAGACGACAATGATAACCAGCCCACCCCGGGCAACCCGGTTGGCCAGCAGCCGGTGCCAGGCCGCTTCCAGGGGGCTTCGGCCTCGGAGCGTAACGGCCGCGGCCGGGAACTCAATCATACTTGATACGGGGATCGACTGCGGCATAGAGCACGTCCGTAAGGAGGTTTACCATGACGAAGATTGTGGCGATGAACAGCGTGGCGCCCTGCACAATGGGATAGTCCCGCGCCTGAATGGACTCATAGATCCACAGGCCGATCCCGGGCCAGGAGAAGATCGTCTCGGTCAGGATGGCCCCGGCCAGGAGGCGGCCGACCTGAAGCCCCGTGACGGTCATGATCGGGAGGAGCGCATTCCGCATGGCGTGGCGCAGGATCACTGCCTGCTGGGGGAGTCCCTTGGATTCCGCGGTCCGGATGTAGTCCTGGGAGAGG
>METI01000162.1:5875-9697 GCA_001771285.1 candidate division NC10 bacterium RIFCSPLOWO2_12_FULL_66_18 | reverse complement strand
ATGGTGGGGATGGGCTCTCCCGCGATGGCCGGTGGGTCAAAGCCGTCCCCTGGCTCTTTCTGGATCAAGAGGATGCTGAGGCCCTTGTGGCGTTTTGCAGGGTCGGGATCGGTACGGACGAGGGTGGTCAGAATGTGGGCGCGGTTGGCGAGGGTGCACCAGGTCTTGGCGCCCGTCACGAGATACTCGTCGGCGTGCCGTACCGCGCGCGTGCTGATGGCGGCGGTGTCGGAGCCCGCATCCGGCTCCGTGAACGCGGCGGCCGTGAGCAGGTCGCCGCCGGCGATCCCCGGCAGGAAGCGTTGCTTCTGCTCCTCCGTCCCGTGGGCCAAGAGGAGCGTCCCGGTGATCAGGTTCCGGGTCATCACCGAGCCGACGCTCAGCCACGCCCGCGACAGCTCCTCGGCGACGATGGCCATGCTGGCGTAGTCCAGGCCCAGGCCCCCGTAGGCCTCCGGGATCGTGAGGCCGAAGTAGCCCAGCTCGGCCATCCGCTTGAGGATGTCGGTCGGGATCTCCCGGTTCTCCCGATCGTGGCGATCCGCGATGGGGGCCACCTCCTGCTCGGCGAACTCGCGCACCGCTTTTCGGATGGCCTCATGTTCCGGAGTCAGCATCTCCCTCCCTCTGGTCTCCGTTCCCTACTTCGACATTCGAAATTCGATATTCGAAATTCGGCGCGCCCCGCCTACGCCCTTACGGTAGCTCCCGCGGCAGAGGCAGCAGCCAGCGCTTCAGGCTCCAGACCGATGCCGTCCGCGGGCGTCCCGGCCCAGCGCATGACCGTGGCCCCCCAGGTGAGTCCCCCGCCGAACGCGACCAGGACCACCACATCGCCGCGGCGGAGGCGCCCGGCCCGAGCCGCCTCGTCCAGCGTGATCGGCACCGAGGCGGCCGAGGTGTTGCCGTAGCGATCCACCGTCAGGTACGTCTTGTCCATGGGCAGGCCCAGGCGATCCATGCAGGCCCGGATCAGGTTGCCGTTGGCCTGGTGCGAGATCAGGAGGTCCACATCCTTCAGGGTGAGGCCGGCCCCCCGCACCGCCTCGCGAACCGCCTGGGGGAAGGCCTCGATCACGAAGTCCCAGACCTCCCGGCCGTTCATGTGGAACTTGTCCAACCGCTTGGCCAGGACCTCGGGCGAGGCCGGCAGCCGGGAGCCGCCCCCTGGAACGCAGATGGTCTCGTGTTTCGACCCGTCCGCCCGGAGGTACGAGGACAACACCCCGAACCCCGCGTCCACCGGCCGCAGAACCGCGGCGCCCGCCCCGTCGCCGAAGATAACACAAGTCGTCCGGTCCTCCCAGTTCAGAATGCGCGAGTAGGCCTCCGCACCGACGACCAGGGCGGTCCGGTACGCGGGATTCCCCCGCATCATGTCGGACGCCATGGAGAGACCGTACACGAAGCCGGTGCACACGGCGTTCACGTCCACCACGGCGGCCCGCCAGGCGCCGATCTCCCGTTGCACGTGGCAGGCCGTGGGCGGCTGGAGGCTGTCCGGAGAGGACGTCGCCAGCATCAGGAGGTCCACCTCTCCGGCGGCGATCCCGGCTGCCTCCAGGGCGCGCCGGGCGGCCCGGGCGCCGAGATCCGACGTGGCCTCGTCCTTGGCCACGATCCGCCGCTCCCGGATCCCGATGCGGCTCCGGATCCACTCGTCGCTCGTCTCGACCATCCGGGCAAGGTCGTGGTTGGTCATCACATGTTCGGGAAGATATGACCCCGTCCCGACGATTCCGGCTGCAGTGGCCATGGCCCCTCCTCTCGACCTTGCGATCGTTCCGCTCGTTTAACCGCCCGGGACGCTCAGGGCAAGCGCCCGTGTCTCTTTCAGGTTGTGCAATCCTTGCGTCGGCGCGTTCACCACAAGCGCCATGTTCCCTGGCGGGTGCGCGTTCCGCCACATCAGATCGTGCGCCGCGGGGATCCCATCGAAGTCGAAAACCTGGGACATGCACGGCAGGACGCGCCCGTCCATGACCGAGTGATTGGCGGCATCCGCCTGCATCAGCGTGGCGAAGTGGCTGCCCTGGATCCGCTTCTGCCGCATCCAGACGTAGGAGGCGTCGAAGCTCAGGTTGAATCCCGTCGTCCCGGCACAGAACACGATCATGCCCCCGCGTCGGCAGACGTAGGCGCTGACGGGGAAGGTCTGCTCTCCGGGATGCTCGAAGACGATGTCGGGGTCCACGCCTTTCCCCGTGATCTGCCAGATGGCCCGTCCGAACCGCTGGACCTCCTTGAGGTACGCCTGGTAGGCCACACGGTCCCTCGTGGAAGGAAGCGGTCCCCAACAGTCGAACTCGGTGCGATTGATGCAGGCCTTGGCGCCGATCTCCAGGCACCACTTCCCTCGGTCCTCCGAAGAGACCACGGCAATGGCATTGGCGCCCGCCGCCCGGATGAGCTGGATGGCCATGGAGCCCAGCCCCCCTGCCCCACCCCACACCAGGACGTTCATGGCCGGCTGCAGGGTGTGAGGCGGATGCCCGTAGAGCATCCGGAACGCCGTGGCCAGGGTCAGCATGTAACAGCCCGCCTGCTCCCAGGTGAGGTTCGTGGGTTTCGGGACGAGCTGCTGCGCCTGGACGCGGGTGAACTGGGCGAAGGCGCCGTCCGGGGTCTCATAGCCCCAGATCTTCTGCTCCCGGCAGAGCATCGGGTCGCCGCCGTTGCAGTTGTGGCACTGGCCGCAGGAGTGGTTGCAGTGGACGACCACCTCGTCGCCCACCTTCCATCGCCGGACGGAACTCCCCACCTGCCAGACCACGCCCGACGCGTCGCTTCCGGCGATGTGGTAGTCGCGCCCATGGATGTCGCATGGGGACAGGGGCTGTCCGAGCGCCGCCCAGGCTCCGTTGTAGTTCACCCCCGAGGCCATCACCATCACCAATACCTCGTCCGCGCCAATCTCGGGGACGTCCACGAGCTCGCGCCGGAACGAATCCAGCGGAAGGCCGTGCCGGTCCTTGCGGATGACCCAGGCATGCATCTTCTCGGGTACCACGCCCAGCTCCGGGATCTCCCCCAGCTCATACAGCGCGCGAGCACACATGGCCATGCCTCCGGACGTGACCTGCGGGTTACGAGCGACCGGCTATACGCCTCATCCTTGCTGGGTACAGGGACGCGTCACTTTCGAGTGTGCTCGGATCCCCGGGAATTCGGCGGCGCTCCGGCCGCCTCGCGACCCCGGACCGTGGCACACAGGCATCCCAGCAGTTCGTCGGCCACTGCCAGCACCTGACCATGGGTGAAACCCGAGCGCTGCATTTCCCGGAAGAGCGTCCGGGCCACCAGGCGGGCACCCTGTCCATCGGCCGCGGCCCCGTCCAGGAGCCGGCTCTCGTGGGGGCGATCCGATGCGAGGGTCATGCTCGACCCTCGCGGGCGATCCGTCGCTTCCCACGCCCGGGAAAAGCCACCGTCAATCCCAGGCGGGACGGGATCGCGACCGGGCTCTCCCAGCCGGAGCCCCCACACTCGGGACAATCCTGGAGCAGCCCCTCGATCCAGGCGCGCCCGATTCCGGCGCAATCCTGGCATGTTCGTGGGATGATGGAATCCCGGCCCCGTTCCATTCGCATGTGTCTCTCCTTCGTGGGTCGCGCGGACCGCTCCGCCCGCTCCCACTATCCCGCCACAGAGTAGGTCAGGCCCCACCCCGCGTCCGTGTTCATCCGGGAGGCGAGCCCGTACACCTCTCGGGCGCAGGTCGCGCAGTAGACGGCCCCTTCGCTCGTGAAGGCACAGGCGGGGCAGCAGGGTTCGCCACATTCGATGCAGCCCAGGTTCTCATTCTGATATCGGATCACGAAC
>METI01000162.1:0-5847 GCA_001771285.1 candidate division NC10 bacterium RIFCSPLOWO2_12_FULL_66_18 | reverse complement strand
GCCACATTCGATGCAGCCCAGGTTCTCATTCTGATATCGGATCACGAACCCGCAGTGGCAACGGACGGTGACCCCGGACATCCCCAGGGTGAGTTTCCGTCCGTGAAGCTGATCAACCGTTGGGGGCTTCATTGACTTCTCCTCCGCTCGATCTCCTGATCGTTCCATCGCAAGCCGCGTTCCAAGTCAGACAACCAAGATAGTCTCAGCGACGTTGGGCTCAGCCTTTCCAAGTCGTTCCGGTCGCTTACATATTTCCGGGCACCCCCTCCTCACCCACGGCCTCTCGTGAAATTGCTGTGACAGCATTGTCACAGGATCTCGCGACTCCCGACGTGAAGGCGGACCGAATGATCCGGTCCGCGCTGCGTTCCAGGTGGCAGGAGCAACTGCGATACACGTGTCACATCCACATGAGAAATCGCTGTCACACCGGCTTCCCTCGAAAGGTCCGCGGAGAGATTCGATGCTTCAGGATCAGCCGGTGAAATGTCCGTCGCGTCATCCGCGCCAGGGCCGCAGCCTGGGAGATGTTGCCGGCCGCTTGCCCCAGGTAGCGGCAGAGGGCATCCCGCTCGAAGGCGTCAATCATTCGCGCCTTGGCGCGGGAGAAGCCGTCCGCGTGATCCACCTTCAGCCCGGCGCTCTGGATGTGCAGCGGGAGGTGCTCCACCTCGATCTGGCCGCTCGGCGCGAGGACGACCCCGCGCTCGATGGTATTCTCCAGCTCGCGGAGGTTCCCCGGCCAGGAGTAGCGCTCCAGGCACTGGATCGCCTCGGGCGAGACCCGTTCCACCTTCTTGTTCACCTTGGCCTCGGCTTTGCGGAGGAAATGTGCCGCCAGGATGGGGATGTCCTCGGCCCGCTCCCGCAGGGGGGGCAGGGTGATGGTGAACGTGTTGAACCGGTAGAACAGGTCCGCGCGAAACTCACCGCGCCGGATGGCCGCCTCCAAGTCCCGATTCGTGGCCGCGATGATGCGGAGTTGCACCCGCCGGGTGGTCGCGTCCCCCACCGGCTTGATCTCGCCCGTCTGGAGGACCCGCAGCAACTTGGCCTGCATCTCCAGTCCGGTGCCACTCTCCCCGCGGAGAAGGACCGTGGTCGGGGTGGGCGCGACCTTCGTGATCAGGACCCCGATCTCTTTCATCCCGGGCGTCCCGCCGATGATGAACTCCGTGTCGGAGAGGGACCGGAGCTCCCGGAGGGCCAGCGTGTACTGGCCTTCCAGTTCCTGCTTCCGGCGCCGCTCCTCCATGAGGTCCCAGAGGAATTTTGCGCCACGGCCGCCCATCACCTCGGCCCGTTCCGCCTTGAGCTGCCAGAGCATCCGGTCCACCTCGGGATTGCCCGTCACGTCGATGATCAGGTCAATCTCCGGGTTCCGGATGAAGTCCTTCCCGCCTGTCCCGCGCCGATCAGGAGGATCTTCGTCATGGGAGCCTCCGACAAGCTAACCGCAAATGAACGCAAATTGACGCGAATGGAGGGAAGAAACCCCCAAGCCCTTTGGCGTACCCAAGGAATGGCCCCCCCCGGAACTCTTGGCGTCCATTGGCGTTCATTGGCGGTTCCCCGTGGATTGGCCGGCCAAAAACAAAGGGCCGCGGAGTCTGAAAGTCCCCGCGGCCCTTCGAAAAACAAAAACGCCACGGGGGCTCACTACCCCCGTGGCGTCTATCGCCTAGCGGCGTCGTCGCGTCAGACGCCGCCCGCCCGAGGGCAGGCGCGTACTACGGCTACGACGACGCTGCGCTTGTATGTGGTTGATCGCAAGAGGTCCATGTTGACCGGCTTTCTCCCGTTAGTGTGGCGGCATGGTAACTTCACGCGCTATCCCCGTCAAGAGAATTTTGCGACACGTCACAAGCGTATCCTTGTACCAGGAGGGCTTCACCCCAGCGGTTGCAGGACCCCGGCGGTCAGGACCCCCAGGAGCAGAAGACCGAGTCCGATCCGATACCACGCGAAGACATAGGTCGTCCGGGTCCGGAGGTAGCGCAGCAGAAGATCAATCGCCAGATACCCGCTGAGGGCAGACGTCAGAATGCCAATCATCAGGCTGGTGAGGCCCGCGCTGCCCAGGCCATGCTTCAGGAGATCCTGGAGTTCGAACAGTCCCGCCGCCCCGATGGCCGGAATCCCCAGGAGGAAAGAAAAGCGCGCCGCGGCTTCTCGCGTCAATCCCAGAAACATGGCGGCGGTCATGGTCGTCCCCGACCGAGAAGAGCCGGGGATCAACGCCAGCGCCTGGGCCAAGCCGATGAGCTGGCTGTCCATCCAGCCGATGTCCTTCACCTCGCGGCGAAAGGATGCCTTCTTTTCTGCGACCCAGAGGAGAATCCCCAGGACGATCAGGCTGCCCGCGATGACGTACAGGGACCGCAGCTCTCCCACGATGTATCGCTTGAACGCCAGGCCGCATACCCCGATGGGGAGCGTGCCAAGCAGGATAAACCAGGCCAGCCGCGCCTCCTGACTTGCCCATGGGCGCCCGTCGGCCAGGCCCCGGAGGACCGCCCGGGCCATGATCCGCATGTCGGAGGCAAAATAGACCAGGACGGCCGCCAGTGTGCCGAGCTGGATGACCGCCGAGAAAGCGGCTCCCGGATCCGACCATCCCAGGAGTGCGGGAACGACTCGAAGGTGGGCGATGCTGCTGATCGGCAGGAACTCGGTGATGCCCTGGACGAGGCCCAGAGTGATCGCCTGCACGACGGTCATGGGATCTTCCCTTCACGCATCGGCGCCGGCATCGTCAGTGCCGTCATCGGACCTCGACGATCACGCTTCGCTCCCGCGGACCGTCCAGCTCCACCAGCATCACGCTCTGCCAGGTGCCGAGCCGAAGACGACCGCCCCGGACCGGCACGGCCTGGCTGGGACCCAGGATCGTCGCCTTGATGTGTGCGGCGGCGTTGTTATCGATCCGATCGTGTCGCCACCTGCCCTCGGGGACCAGATTCCCGAGGGCCTCCAGGATGTCCTCACACACGTTCGGGTCGGCGTTCTCGTTGATGGCCACGGCGGCCGTGGCGTGCGGGACGTAGACCAGGCAGATGCCGTCGCTGACTCTGGATTGTTTCACCAGGTCCGCGACCCGCTGGGTGATGTCCACCATCTCCTGTTTCTTGTTTGTCCGGACGATGAACTCGGCCACAGGAGGTCTCCCGACGCAGGCGAGATCTGAACCCATGGGATGGAACGCTGCCCGGTTGAATTCTCTGCCGGTGCAGCCGCCGTCGCTGTGGTAGAATACGCCCCGACGCGCTCGAAACGCGTGAATATACCCTCGCACCCTGGGCTTGTCACGGAAAAATCCGGTCCCGAACGCCTCTGCGGAGGCAACGTGACCCGGCGGAGGGAGGAGCCCCATGCCCGAGGATGCAACCCGCAGGCTGCTCAAGCAGTTCGGTATCGCGTTCACCGATTTCGAGGACCAGACCAGGATCGCCTTGGAGCAACTGGGGGCGCTGGGATCGTCACTGCACTCGCCGGCAGCTGCCCTCGCCCTTACCGAGAAGTGGCTCAAGACGAACGGCGAGGTCATGGCACGCTGGATGGAAGTCACCCAGTTACTCGTGGAGACCCAGGCCGAGGCGCAGGCCGAGTTCCTGCGCGTCATCGGTGCGGCGCGCGGAGCCGCCAAGTAGTCGCGGCCCGCCAACGGACCAGCAACCCGGCCGGGCCGACCACCCCTATTCTTGTTCTCACGCCGGAGGCGTTATGGATGCCAAGGCACGCGAGGAAGTCCAGGCGGCCGTCCAGGCCTTGGACGAGGCGCTGGGTGGCCTTATCAACTTCATGATGACCCTCCGACCGACCTTGCGGAACGAGATCATGCAGATCTGCGGGCACCATATCGAGACGGCGCGCCAGGCCAAAGAGCGCCTGGAGTCCCTGTTGCAGGACTGAGAAGGCGACGTAGAGCTTTCGTGCCCCGCCTGGCCCCCCGAAGGATTTCTCCCGGTCGGTGAGGTCTTACGATGCGTCCGGCATTACGTGGCCGGCCCTGCTCTGTGGTGTTGCCTTCGCCAAACTCCTGTGATAGCGTCTCGCCCGCACGACGGGCAGAGGGGTGTGCCGATCCCGGCTGGAGGCTCATGGAACATGGCGCGATTGGTCAAGGTCGGTGACATCAACGAACTCACGCCCGGCCAGGGGAAACTGGTTCAGGTGGATGGACAAGACATCGCGCTCTTCAATGTGAATGGCACCTACTATGCCATGGGCGCCGTCTGCCCGCATGAAGAGGGGCCGCTTCACGAGGGCGAGGTGGACGGTGACACAATCATTTGCCCGTGGCACAGCTATGACTTCAACGTGAAGACGGGCGAGTGCTCCGTCGACTCCGAGCTCCGGGTCACGACCTACGTCGTCAAGACCGAGGGGAAGGACCTGCTCATCGAGGTGGCGTGACCGGATCGCCCCCGACGGCTCTACGCATGGCGAAGTTTGTCAAAGTGGGGAGGGTGGGTGACCTGGCCGACGGCCAGGCCAAGGTGGTTCAGGTGGACGGCCAGCGCATCGCCCTTTTCTCCGTCGGGGGACGGTATTACGCGCTGGAGGCCGGCTGCCCGCACGAGGGTGGCCCGCTTGCCGACGGGGTGATCGAGGGGATGCGGATCATCTGCCCGTGGCACGGTTATGACTTCCACCTGAAGACCGGGGAGTGCGAGTTGGATCCCGATCTCCGGGCCCTCACCTATCCGGTCAAGGTCCAGGACGACGATCTCCTGATCGAGATGGCCTGACTGTCCTCTCCGCCAGCGCCCACCGCATACTCTTCCGAGATCCATCGTTCTGAAGCAAAACAGCCCGATCCACCACCGAATCGGGCCGTTTTGCTTCCAAGAAATCTGCGTAATCTGCGTAATCTGCGGTTACGTGGTTCCCGTTATTTCCAAGAAATCTGCGCAATCTGCGAAATCTGCGGTTTGGTGGTTTCTGTGCTTTCACACCTGCAGCAGGCGATCCAGATTTCCGCCGAAGATCAGCCGCGCTTGCTGGGTCGTCACCTCCAGCGCCTTGAGGGCCTGCACCTGGGCATCGAAGATGTCCCGTCGCCACCCCCGCGGAAGGAAGGTCGAGTCGGTACCGAACAGGATCCGCTCCGGCCCGAACACCCGCAGGGCCGCCCGGAAGAGATCCGTCAGGGTGAGCGGGGTGGGCATGGTGTTCACCCAGGCGTTGGAGCTGGAGGTGTCCACGCAGACGTTCGGACACTGATCCCCCACGATCAGCGCCTCCCGCAGGAAGCCGCAGCCGAAATGCGGCATGACGAAGGTCGTCTTGGGGAAGCCCTTGGCCACCCGGTGCAGGTCAATGGGGTTCGAGAAGCGCATGTCGAACCGGCTCGGCAGTCCCAGCTTGTCCCGGACACCGATCTTCAGGATGCCGAAGTGGGTGAAGACGGTCGCCCGGGCAGCCTGCGCCGCCTCGTACACCGGATAGCACCGCTCCTCCCACACGTGGAAGTGGTGCATCGCCGGGAACAGGCAGACACCCCTCAACCCGTCCGCCAGTGCTTTCCGGGTCCGCTCCGCTGCGTCGGGCTTGGTCGGGTCCAGCATGAAATACCCGATGATCCGCTGCGGGAACACGCGCACCGCCTCCAGGATGGAACCCTCGTCTCCCGGGAGGCTGGCGATCAGGACCATCCGGTCCAGCCCGTGATTGTCCATCTCCTGGACCCAGCGCTTGCCCAGGGCCGTGTGGTCCGGCGTGGGCAACTCCCACCCCAACCGCTCCGCCAATCCGCGATACGGGTCGTCGCGCGGCAGGTCCTGCTTGAGCGCCTCCACGAACTGCATGAAGAACGGGTACGAGAAGAAATGCGCGTGGGCG
>METI01000161.1 GCA_001771285.1 candidate division NC10 bacterium RIFCSPLOWO2_12_FULL_66_18 | reverse complement strand
GAGGTGGACCGAGCAGGTGTTTCCGCTCCCTAAGTGATGTCGACGGGTCAACTGGTCGATTAGTCGATTGGCTTATCGAGGGCTCACGGGAATCGTCTCCCGTAATTCACCAATTGACTAATCGACCAATCCACTTGTTCTGAGGATGAGCGCGTATCGCCGTGAGACTGTCGTCTGGAGCCTCCTGACCCTGGGGGCCTTCGCCGCCCTGCCGTGGGAACGCGTCGGCAAGGCCTTCCTGGTGCTGTCGTGGTCCCGGACCGCGCTGGGCCAGGTGTCGAGCCACTGGTCGCTGGCCATGGTGGGCGGCGCCGCGTCCCTGGCGATCCTGCTGGCGCTTGGCGGGGGCGGCAGCCAGCGGGCAGGACGTCTCATCCTCGCCGTGTCTACCCTGGGACTCTTGGCCGGGCTCATCCAGTTGTTCACGACGGGCCGCGCCTTCGGCCTGGGGGCCATGGTCAGCCTGTTCGGCCTGCTCACCCTGGCCGGGATCGGGCTGGCCCAGGCGGGATATCTCCGGGGTGGCGCCTTCGTCGGGGCAGGCATCTTGTGGGCGGCCAGCCTCGTGGTGATCTTCATCCTGTTTCCCCTTTTTACCATGTTGCAGGCGAGTGTCGTGATCCAGGGGAGCCTCACCACCTCAGGTCTCCTCCGATACCTGCGGTCGCCGATCTTCCTGCTCCTGCGCCATCCGGAATTGCCCGTGGATCCGATCCGGTGGGGGGTCAGGGCCGGCGTGGTTATCGGGTTGCTCACGCTGGCCATCGGCTGGACGGTCACGCGGCGGACCCGCGCCAGCCTGCTCTGGGGAGTTGGCATCGGGGTAGGCGCTGGCCTCCTGACCATGCTGGCCCTCGGCATGGGGGCGCTGCGAAACAGCCTGTTCCTGGCCGTCATCGTGGGTCTGATTTCCACAAGCCTGGGGTTCGCCTTCGCCCTGCTGGAATCGCGCAGCCGGCTGTGGACGCGACGCCTCCTGGACCCTCTGTCGATCCTCCCCATCATCACCCCGGCCTTCGTCCTCGGCTTGGCCATGATCTACATGTTCGGCCGGCGCGGGTTCATCACCCACACCCTGCTGGGGCTCTCCACCAACGCCTTCTTCGGTCCCCTGGGCGTGGGCGTGGCACAGGTCCTGGCCTTTACCCCCATCGCGTACCTGGTCCTGGTGGGCGTGATCCACGCCATGGACGTCTCGCTGGAGGAGGCGGCCCAGACTTTGCGAGCGGATCGCTGGACCCTTTTCCGGACGATCCTCTGGCCCCTGATGCGGCCCGGACTGGCCAACGCCATCCTGCTTGTCATGATCGAGAGCCTGGCGGACTTCGGGAACCCCCTGCTCCTGGGGGGCGGGGTCCCGTTCCTCCCGACCGAGATCTTCTATGCGATCGAGGGCCGCTTCGATCAGCAGGAGGCGGCGACCTACGGTCTGGTCCTTCTGGCCATCACCCTGACCATTTTCTTCCTTCAGCGGTACTGGCTGGGCCGCCGCTCGTACGTCACCGTCACTGGGAAACCGTCCGGGGGCCGCCCGATGCCATTGCCCCTGGGTGCCGACCTCGCCTTGACCGGGGTGTTCCTGGCCTTCGCGGCCGTGGCAGCCCTCCTGTACGGCTCCATCTTCTTCGGCAGCTTCGTGAAGCTGTGGGGCATTGACCACACCTTTACCTTGCAGAACTACCGGGACCTCTTGAGCAATGGTATCCCCGTCCTCCTGGACACCATGCGCCTGGCGGCCCTGGCCGCCTTCCCGTCGGCGGGGCTGGGGTTCCTCATCGCCTATCTGACCCTGCGGCACCGCTTCGTCGGCCGGACGGCGCTGGAATTCTCGGCCATGCTCTCCTATGCGATCCCGGGGACCGTCATGGGCATCGGCTACATCCTGGCCTTCAACACCGGGGCCCTGCACCTCACGGGGACGGCGGCGATCATCGTTCTGGCCTTCATCTTCCGCGGGATGCCCGTGGGCATCCGGAGCGGTGTGGCCGCCCTCACCCAGCTCGACCCGAGCCTGGAGGAGGTCTCGGCCACGCTCAAGGCTGGGACGGCGACGACGCTCCGCCGGGTGGTCGTTCCCCTCATCCGGTCGGCCATCCTCACCGGCCTGATCTACAGTTTCGTCCGGGCCATGACGGCCGTGAGCCAGGTCATCTTCCTGGTGTCGCCGGGCCACGACCTGGTGACGGTCCTCATCCTCTCGTGGGCGGAGTACGGCACCATCGGACGCGGCGCCGCCTTGTCCACGTTGCTCATCCTGGTCCTGGCGGCGTGCATCCTGCCCACCCATTGGCTGGGCCGCCGACCCGCCGGCGTGGTGGCGGCGGCAAACTAACCATCGTGCTGCAGTGCGGATGTGCTGCTGTTCGACAACCGCAGCACGGCAGCACGGCAGCACCGCAACACTAGGAGCAAACCATGAGCCGCATGCGAGTCGGAGTCATCGGCTGCGGACTGATCGGCCAGATGATGCACCTGCCCCACCTGAAGGAACTGCACGAGCTGTTCGAGGTCGTCGCCCTTTGCGACGTATCTCCCGGAACCCTGAAGTACGTGGGCGAGTACTACGGGGTGACCAGGCGGTTCGCCGACTACCGCGACATCTTGAAGGAGCCGCTGGACGCCGTGGCGGTCCTCAGCGCCGACTCCCACGGCCAGGTCATCGTAGACGCCCTCAAGGCGGGAAAGCACGTCTTCACCGAGAAGCCCATGTGCTACACCCTGCGGGAAGCGGACGAGATCCTGGCCGCGCACAAGAAAGCCGGCACGGTCTGCATGGTCACCTACATGAAGCGGTACGATCCCGGCTTCCGCTATGCCCAGCCGCTCATCCTGAACCTGAAGGATCTCCAGGCCATCCACATCACCATCTTGCACCCGTCCGAGGCGAACCAAGCCGGGCACCATGCTATCCGCCGGTTCCCCGATGTCCCGGCCGACGCCCGGGCGCGCCTCCGCGCGGAGCAGGACGCCTTGATCCGGGAAGTGATCGGTGAGTTCACCCCGCTGGAGCGCCGGGTGTTCGCGGAGAACCTCCTGTCCACCCTGGTCCACGACATCAACGTCCTGCGGGGATTGTCGGGCGACCCGGCCGAGGTCCTCTTCACCGACGTCTGGGCCGGTGGGGACGGCATGGTGACCTGCCTGCGCTACGCCTCCGGCGTCCGGGCCCTCATCAGTCTCCAGTATCTCTGGGACCTGGCCGACTACGAGGAGACGGTGGCCTATTATGCCAAGGCGGACCGCGTCCGCCTGGTCTTCCCGTCCCCCTTCTTCCGCAACGTGCCCACGCCCGTCATCGTGGAAGGGATGGAGGACGGGAAGCCGTTCGAGAAGCGGGTCATCGCCTCCATGAAGGAGGCCTTCAAGGAGGAGCTGCTGCACTTCGCCGAGTGCGTGCAGCAGGGCAAGACCCCCATCACGACGCCGGAGGAGGCCAGGGGAGACGTGGCCCTGCTCCACCAGATCTTCAAGGCCATCAAGCGCCCCTTGCAGTAGCAGCGGCGCCGGCCTTGGTTCCGGTTCGCTAACGCCAATGGGTTCATGGGTCGCTCGGTGGAGTTCCACCGAACCGTTGGCCACGGATGGACTGGTCGTACCCTATCGGCCACTGGCGGTGGAACAGGCAAAGGCAGACCCGGGCTACGTCAGCCCGGCGAATTACTGGCACGGCTTTTTCGTGAACAGCCTGGTGATTATCTTGAACCCTTTTGTCTTGGAAAAAAAGACGCCTTGGGGGGCATTTGTGTCAGACGGCAGAGGAGCTGCGAAATGACTATCCTGAATCCGTCAATCCGCGTCGCCTCCGCCCCCGTGAGCTGGGGGATCCTGGAGGAAACCGACAACAGCCACTGGCCGCCGTCGGAACAGGTGATGGCCGAAATACGCGCGGCCGGCTTCGAGGGCACCGAACTCGGCCCGCTCGGCTACTATCCGACCGACATCCCCGAGCTCCGCGCGGCGCTCGCGCGCCATCAACTCACCCTGACCTCCGCCTTCGTCATGATAGGCCTGTTCGAGGCACGGAGGCGCGAGGCCGACATCGCAGGCGCGCGGCGCGAGGCCGAGATTCTGCACGCGCTCGGTTGCCAGTTCATCGTCCTCGCCGACGCGATGTGCCCGCCCGGCGACGACGCCCCGCCCTCGAGCGCTGCCTGGCGCGAGGCTACCCGATTGGTCGAAAATTTGGCGCGCGAATTTCGCTCGCTCAATCTGACGACCGTCTTTCATCTCGAATCCGATTCGCACCTCAAGTCACCGGATGACCTCGACCGCCTGTGCCGCGAAACCGACTCCGATCTGATTGCGATATGCCTCGACACCGGCCATCACTTTTACAACGGCGGTGATCCGCGTGCGGCGGTGAAGCAATATGGCCACCGGATCCGGTACGTGCATCTGAAAGATGTTGACCCGGGGGTCTTGGCGCGCGTCCGCACCGAGAAGTTGGATTTCTACACGGCGGTCAAGGCTGGGGTGTTCACGCCGCTCGGCCTCGGCCAGGCAGACATCGCCGGAGTCGTCGAAGACCTCAAAGCGCAGGGGTACACCGGCTGGTTCGTCGTCGAGCAGGATTTGCTCACCCGCCGCGACGCCGCCGGGCGCACGCCCCTCGAGGCCGCGAAGATTTCACGGGGGTTCTTGCGGGAGGTCGCTGGGATATAGCCGGGGAATGATATCCCTGGCTTAAACGGTGAAGTTGGCTAAAGCCAGCAGGTGGAGAAACAGTCGGGTTCACTGGCTTGCTGATTTGGACCGACCATTGACCCTCCAGGTCGGCACGGCGGCCGAGGTCTAGGCCCATCCCCGGGATCGATCTGTGGCCGACTTCGTAGGGATCGCCAACTTCCTCCCCGCCACGGTTCGGGCGGTTTCAGGCGAGGGGTTGATCTTGGAATCGGCCTTGGGAACGCTGATGACCCCGCCCCGCAGGGACTACACGGACGGAGCGCGGGTCACGATCCTGCTGCGCCCCGAGGCCTTGCGATTGTCGTTCGAATCGGAGACCGGAGCCCTCCCGGCCAGGATCCGGTCCACGAGTTTTCTTGGAGGGACGCGACGTCATCACGTCCAGGCGGGACAGCTCACCCTCATCGTGGACGAGTCCTTTCCGGGGGCGGCGGATGACACCGGACGGCAGGTGTGGCTGACGGTAGATGTCGCCCGCCTTCACCTGCTGCCATCGGAGCCGGCATGAGCCTCCGCCCCGAAACCCAGGCGGCCATCCAGGCAGCCGAGGCCGCGGGCCGGATCCTGCTGCGCCACTTCGGCCGCGTGCGAGGCGTCCGGCTCAAAGGATCCAAAGACCCCGTCACGGCGGCCGACCTCGCCGCGGAACGGTGCATTCGCGCCTCGCTGGCGCGACGGTTCCCCGCGATTGGGTTCCTGGGCGAAGAGGGCAGGGCCAGCGAGGGAGCCGGCGGCCGCTGGATCGTGGACCCCCTGGATGGCACGATCGGGTTCATCGCCGGGCTCCCCTTCTTCGCCGTTTCCATCGGGCTGGAGCGGAAGGGGAAGATCGAATCCGGTGTGATCCTCCTGCCCCGGCTGGGCGAGTTGTTCGTGGCGGAGCGGGGACGGGGGGCGTGGCTCCACGGCCGCCGGCTCCGTGTCTCGCGGACGAATGACCTGGCTGACTGCGTGGTCTCGCTGTGGCACGACGACTCGGTGTGGCGCGACCGGCGCCTCCGCGAGGGCATCACGCGGCTCGCCCTCCGCGTCCGCAGCCTGCGGATCTTCGGCGCCGCTTTTTCCCTGGCATACGTCGCGGCCGGCCGCCTGGACGGCTACTGGGAGCAGAGCGCCAAGCCCTGGGATGTCGCGGCGGGCGCCCTGCTGGTCACAGAGGCGGGCGGTCGCGTCACCGACGGGAAGGGAAGGCCTTTTACCCTGGAGCAGTCCACCATCCTGGCCAGCAACGGTCGGATTCATCCCAGGCTGATCACCGCCCTGAACGGCCGGCCGCGGATGGCGGCGTTGCGGAGGTCCTGATGGCTACCACATCGCCCATCACGCTGGGCATCGGGGTCCTGGGCTATGCCGGCGTGGCCAAGGCCCACCTCAACGCCCTCAAGAAGCTCCCCTACATCTTCTGGCCCTCACCGGTTCGCTTCCGCCTCCTGGGGGTCGGCGGGCGGTCCCTCCACGGCGTGGAGGACGCGGCGCGCCGGTACGGATTCGAGTACGGAACCACCGAGTGGCGCCGATTGGTGGATGATCCCCGGGTGGGGCTCTTCATCAATTGTGCCCCCAATGACGTTCACGCGGAGTCCTGTCTGGCGGCAGCCGGGGAAGGCAAGCACCTGCTGTGCGAGAAACCGCTGGCACGGGATGCCCGCGAGGCCCGGCGGATGTGGGAGGGGGTGCGCCGCGACCGGATTCAGCACCAGGTGAGCTTCAACTATCGGTTCGTCCCGGCGGTGCGGCTGGCGCGGGAGATGATCCAGGCCGGCGACCTGGGGGAGATCATTCACTTTCGAACGCGATATACCGACGACACGCTCGCCGATCCAGCCACGCCCCACACCTGGCGGCAGGAGAAGCGTCGGGCGGGCAGCGGCGCCGTGGGGGACATTGCCTCGCACGTCTTGGATCTCGCGCGCTTCCTGGTGGGGGAACTGCGGGAGGTGGCCGGCCTGTCGCGAATCGCGATCCCGCGCCGTCCCGTGGAGGCCGGTTCGCGACGGACCATGCCCGTGGACGTCGAGGACCTGTACGAGGGCCTCCTGGAATTCGCCAACGGCGCCGTGGGCACCCTGGAGGTCTCGACCCTGTGCCTGGGGCGCAAGAACTACCTGACCTTCGAGGTGAACGGGACGAAGGGGAGCCTCTGCTTCAACCTGGAGCGCCTGAACGAGCTGGAGGTGTTTCGGGCGGAACGGGGCCGGCGGGACCGGGGGTTCAAGACCGTCCTGGTCACCGACGGCGACCATCCCTACGGCGGCACCTGGTGGCCGCCGGGGCACATCCTGGGGTGGGAGCACACCTTCGTCCACCAGCTCCACCACCTGGTGAAGACGATCATCGGGCAGGAGGCGGTGGCGCCGCTGGCCGCCGACTTCCACGACGGGTATATCAACGCCGTCCTGTGCGAGGCCCTCCTCCAGGCGGCGCGCACGGGCAAGCGCGTGCGGCTGAAGTCGCCGCCCCGGAGGCCCAACGGCAACAAGACGTGAGCCCCAGAGCGGTGCGTGCATTTGCAGACCGGCACGGATATAGGAGATAATGAGGACACGACGTCGAATGGAAAGTCCCCATCGAGGGCGGAGGAGGTGATCGAAGAACGGACGACCACCTGTGGGCGTACCCTTCTGGCAACTGTTGCTTTCCCATTGGGGAAGGGGGCAAACGATGAAGCGACGTGTCTGGATAGCCGTAACGTTACTCGTGACCTTGAGCCTGGTGTTTTCCTCCCTGGCCACGCCCGGACCCGCGGCCGCGGCGGCGGCTCCGACCGAGTTGGTCATCGCCGACAGCCAGTCGGGAGCGAACTTCCAGGCCTACTGGCAGAAGTACGTGATTCCGGCGGTCAGGCAGGCGCTGGGCGTGAACCTGAGGTACCTCGTGTCCAGCGACGCGGAACAAGTCCAGAAGGCCAAGGCGTGGAAGCCGGGGCAGGGGGACGTGCACATCCTCTTCCCCAAGTCCATCGCGACCTGGGTGACCTCGGGGGTCCCCCTGGAAACCCTCAACAGCACGAACGTGCCGAACCTGGCCCGGATTGATCCCCGCTACCTCAAGTCGGACGAGGGGGTGGACCTGCAGGGCAAAGGGGCGCTCTACTGGCGTACCTCCTACGCCCTGATCTACAACAGCCAGTACATCAAGAACCCGCCCAAGTCCTGGAAGGAGTTCTACGACCGGCGGGCGGAGTTCAAGGGGCACATCGGCCTGGTCCGGCCCGACGCCAAGTCCAGCTCCGCCTGGCGCCAGCGGTTGGTGTTCCTGAATGCCTTCCTGAAGGAGAAGCTGGCCATGCCCATGGCCCAACTGGAGAAGGATCCCGCCTTCGTGGACGCCTGGAACAAGCTGAAGGACTTCACCAAGTACGCCAAGCTGCCCCTGCCGGCCGAGCCGCCGAACCTGTTCGAGGATTTCAACTCCGGTGACACCTGGATCGCCCTCTACGCCCAGGACTACTCCCTGTGGTCGGCGCGCCAGGGGACCATGCCGCCCACCATCAAGGCCGTGTATCCGGAAGAGGGCGCCGACGAGATCGGGACGGGCTACCTGGCCGTTCCCGCCAACATCTCCGCGGAGCACAAGGCGGTGGCCTTGCGGGTCGTCAACTATCTCCTCTCCGACGACCAGCAGATACGGCTGCTCACCACAATGTGGCAGTATCCCGGGACCGAGATCGCGGACCAGGCGCCACAAATCGTCTGGGAGATCGTGCCCAAACTGGACGTCCTGACCAAGACCGCGATCCCGCGGGAGCGCATCCGGAAGGATGTCATCGACTACATCAAGGCCCACGCCAAGGAGCTGATTCCCTGACGTGTCAGGGACGGGGAATAATTTCGGTGGGGAGCGACGGGCTGGGGGCGGGTGAATACCCGCCCCCACACCTTTTGCGGGCCCTGGACGGAGGGGCGGGTGGCCTACCGTGATCCTGGGTTTTCGGCCACGGGGATTGGCGAAAGGGTGACCTTTTTGATTTCCAGAGCCGGTGGAGACGGTTCCTCCAGGTCATGTACCAGCCTTTGGGCGATGAATCCTTCGGCACCGCTCGACAGCCTCACCTTCACCCAGCCTGGGGCGTCGGCGATCTTTTCCAGCTTCGCCCCCCGCCGGAGAATCGCCAGGACCTTGCTGTCCCTGCTTGCCGCGATCCGGATATTCGCGGCAGACACCCTGATCAGGACAAACCCGACTGCCCGCCCCGGCGATGGCCCCGCCTCCGGGTCGGAAGCAGCGTTGGTGGGCGGGGCCTGACGGGTGGCTACGGTGGCAGCGACCCGAGAAACCTGGACCGTCCCTCTTGCCTGTTCCTTCCCGAGCTGGCTGCTGATTCGGTCCATGATCTCCGTCGCGGTGGCCAGATCTCTCAGGAGGTTCGGCTTCGCCGCATTCACCTTCACCCGGGTCGTCATGGGGGTGGTCGCGGTGAAGTCAATTCCGATCTTCAGCTCCTCCGTGGAGGCCTGGATTTCACCCTGGCTGTCCCTTCGGTCCTTTTCCACGACCGCGATGGCCATCTCGTCCAGGGCCCCCAGGGTGGCGTCCCAGACCCTCGGAAGCTCGGCCGTGAATGTCCGTTCCGCCACGTTGTTGGAATAGTAGCTGACCCCGAATCCCACGGCTGACCCGATGGCCAGGAGGGGGGCACAGCCCTGATTGTGGACAAAGACGGCAATGAGGAAGGTCGTGCGTATTAGATGACGAAGGGGGGTGGGCACTTTTCGCACGACTCCATCCTGTTTAACCCCTGAATGGACTTGAGGTGCTGATATCTGGCTGGTCCAACCTGGTCCGGAGAACACAGGTGCTGGGCAGGATTCGCACAGTGCACCCTGACTGTATTCCTCGTAGAAGGCGTCGCGGCAGGCATTTAGCTTCGGCAACACTGCTAGCCCTCCGGGGGACGGTCTGTACTCATATACATAAACGGGGCCATGAGACCCTGGCGTTCCGGGGGGCCTCACCCCTTGATCGCCCGGGTGGGGGCGCTTGCGGGGGGGCGCGCTGTTCTGCTAGATTCTGCCTGCCTGGGTCCGCAGGATTTCACTGCCTCCGCCTGCCAGCGGGAGAAATCCCTTGACGGGCGGGGAACGGCGGAATAGCTAAGTCCTTCTGGCCAGAATTACGGTGACGTATTGTATCGACGCAACCTTTCGATCCCCTCTCCCCGCTGTGGGAGAGGGTTGGGGTGAGGGGGACCGTCGGCACGGCACCCCTCCTTGCACCCTCACCCCCGCCCTCTCACATTCCAGGGAGAGGGAGCAGAAATGAGTGTCACCGTATTTGCGTTCCGCAGCACTAAGCGCCGGCATCAAAAGCCGAGAGGCAAACCGGGCGTCCCAACTCGCACGCAGTCGGGAACACCCTGGAACAGATGGAAAGCTGCGCCTGGGCGAAGGGCTGACATGATCGGGTTTTGGCGAACCCACTCCTCGACGTTGATCACCCTGTTCCTCCTCCTGCCAGCCTTGGCGGGATTCTTCGGTCTCTTCTTCTATCCCATGCTGCTCACTGTGATCCTCAGCTTCCGACCGGAGGGACAGGCGGTCGGCTGGACGCTCGAGAACTATACCCGGTTCCTCGCCGATCCCGACGGCCGGTGGGTGATCCTCCTGACGTTCATCCTGTCCCTGGGCTCCACGGCCCTTTCGGTGCTGTTGAGCGTTCCGCTGGCCCTGATCCTGCGGGAGAAGGTCCGGGGACACCGCTTCTACCGCCTGATGGTCCTGGTCCCCCTGGTGGTGCCCGGCCTGATCGGCGCGCTGGGCCTCTTGCTCTTCTGGGGGACGCGGGGCTGGTTCAACCTGTTTCTCCTCCAGTTCGTGCCATTCGTACAGCGCCCCGTGGCCGTGAATTACACCATGCACGGTCTGATCATGTTCTACGTCTGGCTCTACTTCCCCTACACCTGCATCACCACCCTCTCGTCCCTGGAGTCGTTGGACCGGAGCATCGAAGAGGCCGGAGAGGTCTCGGGGGCCACCCGCTGGCAGGTCCTGCGCCACATCGTCCTCCCCCTCATCACGCCCGGGATTTTGGCCGGCTCGGTGCTGACCTTCATGGCGGCCTTCGGGGCCTTCAGCGTTCCCCTGATCGCCGGCGGCAACTACCGGCCGCTGGCGGTGGAGGTCTACAAGCAGATCTCCGTGCCCATTCCCGCCCGCTGGTCGGCCGCCGGCGCCATCGCCATCGTCATGGGGGCCCTGCAGGTGATCTTCCTGAGCCTCTACATGCGCTTCGTGCGCCGTGGAGGAAGCCCGCAATGAGGCTGGTGAGGGCGTATGGCCGGGCCATGTGGGACGCCAGGCTGATCCTGGCGTACACCCTCCTCGTCAGCCTCAGCCTGTTCATCCTGGCCCCCTTCCTGATGATCGCCCTGCGCTCGGTGGGCAAGGGGTGGTTCGGCCGGCTGTGGCTGCCGCCGCAACTGACCCTGGACTGGTACCGCTGGGCGGTCGAGGTGGGCAACATCCCCGAAGTCATGAAGAACACCCTGATCATCGGGGTCATCGCCGTGGCCGTCAGCACTGTGATCGGCATCTTTGCCGGCTGGGCCTTCGGCCGGCGGCAGATGCCGGGCAAGGAAGTGCTCATGGCCATCATCCTGCTGCCCCGGATGATCCCGCCCATCACCTACGCGCTGGGCGTGGCACAGATCTTCTACACGCTCGAGCTGGTGGATACCTACCTGGGCGTGGCGCTGGCCCATGTCTCGGTCTGCGCCCCCTACGCCATCCTGGTCCTGTCCGCCACCTTCGAGGGACTGGACGAGCGGGTGCTGGAGGCGGCCGGGGTCTGCGGGGCGAACACGGTCAAGCGGTTCTTCTACGTGGTCCTGCCGCTGATCATGCCCGGCATCCTGGCCTCCATGATCTTCTCCTTCACCCATTCCTACAACGAGTTCACCCTGACCCTGTTGACCTACGGGCCCCACACCGTGACGTTGCCGGTGCGCACCTACCTGGCGGTGGGGGACGGGTACTGGGAGATCACCAGCGCCATGGCCATGCTCATGGTCGTTCCCTCCTTGCTCATCCTGGCGGTCATCCAGCGGCGGGCCAAGCCGGAGAAGCTGGTCGGCGGGTTCAAGGGAGTGTGAGGCATGACCGACGTGATGATCGAATTCCGCGACGTGTGCAAGCGCTACGGCACCCTGGTCGCCAACGACCATCTCAGTCTGGCGATCCGCAAGGGCGAGCTGATGACCCTGCTGGGCCCCTCGGGCTGCGGCAAGACCACGGCGCTCCGCTGCCTCACCGGCTACATCCGCCCCGACGAGGGGCGCATCTTCATTGACGGCCAGGACATCACCGGCGTCCCCACCCACCAGCGCGAGCTGGGGATGGTCTTCCAGAACTTCGCCCTCTTTCCCCACATGACGGTCCAGGACAACGTCGGGTTTCCCCTGATGATCCGGAACCTGTCCAAGGCCGAGCGGGCACAGCGGGTGGCCCAGGCCCTGCGGCTGGTCCGGCTGGAGGACTACGAGTCCCACTACCCCCGTCAGCTCTCGGGCGGGCAGCAGCAACGGGTGGGGTTGGCCCGGGCCCTGGTCTACCGGCCCAAGGTGCTCCTCCTGGATGAGCCCCTCTCCAACCTGGACGCCAAACTGCGCGAAGAGATGCGCTTCGAGATCAAGGAGGTGGTGACGCGACTGGGGATCACCGCCGTGTACGTGACCCACGACCAGGCCGAGGCCCTGGCGCTGTCCGATCGGGTGGCCATAATGAACCGGGGCCGCCTCGAGCAGGTGGGCACGCCGGAGGAGATCTACGAGCATCCGCAGTCCCGCTTCGTCGCCGAGTTCATCGGCCTGTCGAATTTCCTGGAGGGCTACGTGCAGGCCGTGGACGGCGACACCATGGTCGTGAGCGTCGGCGGCCTGCAGATGAGGATCCCAGCCCTGGCAGAGGCGGGCCCGGGCCAGCGTGTCCTGCTCTTCCTGCGCCCCAATGAAGTGGAATTGTTGCGGCCGGACGATCCCGGTGGCGCGAACGTCTTCGACGCGCGGGTGGAGAAGGTCACGTACCTGGGCGACACCTTGGACTATCGGCTGACCTTCGGCCAGGGCCTGACCCTCCGCGTCCAGAGCGACGCGCAGCGACGCTTCGGCCAGGGGGCGCCGGTTCGCCTGCGATTCCCACGCGTTCGCAGCTGGGCGATGACATCTGGGTAACAGCGTTCGATTGTTCGAGTGTTCGGTAGTTCGGGTGTTCTCGAACGCCCGAACGGTCGAACCACCGAACCCCCGAACGCTTTTACAGGAGCCCCATGTCGAAAGACAACCGAACCCATCTAGCGAATCTGACAAAGGACGAGTTCGCGGCCGCGATGCGGGCTGGGCGCTGGCTGCTCCTGCCCTTCGGCGCTGTGGAACAGCATGGGCCCCACCTGCCCCTCGGGACCGACCTGTTCTACGCCGAGCACATCTGCGCGGCCGTGGCGGAGCGGATCCACGGACTCGTGGCTCCGCCGCTGCCCTATGGCGTCTGCCGGACGATGCGGAACTTCCCTGGAACGATCTCCCTGACGCCGGCGACACTCGGAGCCGTCGTGCGGGAGGTCGTCGCGGAATACATCCGCCACGGCGGTCGGAAGTTCGCGCTGATCACCGGCCACGCCGAGCCCGCCCAGATGGAGGCCATGCGCGAGGCCGTCCTGCCCCTGGTCAACGCGGATCCCGGACTCATCGTCCTGACCATCGGGCCGTACGACTTCCTGGATCCCATCCGGCGCGAGGCCGACCTGGTCTCGACGGACGGCCATGCGGGATCCATCGAGACCTCCGAGATGCTGGTCGTGGCGGAGGAGGCGGTCCGGATGGACCGCATCCCCAAGGTCACGCGGCCACGCCTGTCCCGGTTCCGCGTGATGGCCAATCCCGAGACGGAGTATCCCACCGGCGTCCGGGGCGATACCTCCAAGGTCTCGCGGGAGCTCGGCGAGCGGGCAATACGCCACCTGGTCTCGGAGATCGTGACCCTGCTGAATCGAATTAACCGCGACGGAAAGGAGTAGGACATAAACCGCCAAGACGCCAAGATTCCCTGGCAACTGGGCACCCTGGCGCAGCCAGAGGGTACCCGGCAACTTGGAATCCCTGATTGCCAAATTGCCGGATCGCCTGATTGCCTCCCCGCGGCGTTCCGGGTACCCGGCGCTCGCGCTGGGTGTTCTTGGCGGTCGGTAATTTCGGATCGGGGTGAGGAGGCAGAATGACCAGACGACGTGCCGGCCAGCCGGCGAAAAGACGGAGGGGGCCGTTTTCGTGGCGGCAGACCGTGCAGGAGGGATTGCGGGTTGCGAATGCGGTGGTCCGGCGCATGGCGCCCCGGGCCGGGCAGCGGGTGGTGGCCGGCCGGGAGGAAGGCTACCGCTCGTGGGATCCCGAGGTCATCGGGGTGGACACCGCGGCGGAGCGCGCGATCATCGGCGCCCTCCGGCGCGCCGGCGTCCGCGGGACGTTGCTCTCGGAGGAGGCCGGGGAAACAACCCTGGGGACGCCATTCAACCGTTCCGCCCCCGGGACCGAGCCGGTGTACGTGATCCAGGACCCGTTCGACGGCAGCCTGCTCTATCGTCGCGATATCCGGGCCCACTGGTTCACCGCCATCGGCATCTACGGGCAGGATGAGAAACCCCGGGCCGCGGGGACGATCGATCACCTCACCGGCGAGATCATCCTGGCCGACGCCGCGGGCGCCGTCAGGATCCCCCGGCCCGGTGCCCGTGCGCTTCCGCTCCGTCCGAGCGGGACCACGACGCTGGATGGCGCCTTCCTGGAAGCCTACCTGATGAAGCCGCCGTTTCTGTACGCGACCGCCACCGCCCTGCGGCCGGTCTTCGAGCGGGCCCGGTTCATCCTGGGAAACGGCGGTCCCTATGGCTTCGCCGACGTGGCCTGCGGGCGGATCGACGTGTACTTCGCCTGGAACGAGGCCTTGACCGAGGTCTTCTCCGCCGTCTACATCGCGGAACGGGCAGGCTCCGTGGTCAGCCACTGGGACGGCTCCCCCGTGCGGTTCCGTCCGGATATCCACGCCGTCTACAACCTGGTGTGCAGCGCCAACCCGCGCCTGCACGAACAGGTGCTCCAGGCCCTGAAGGGCATCACGCCCCCGAAAGGACTCACGCCATGAAGCTGGGCTGCATCTGCGGCACCTTCAATCGCTCCTTCGACTCGGGGAGCATGGACCAGATGCGGTTCCTCGCCCGCTGCGCCACCGAGTTGAAGATCCAGGGTGTCGAGCTCCAGGACATCCATTTTCCCCAGACGCGGCCGGCGTACCTCCAGCTGCTGCGGCGGACCGCCAGGGACCTGGGCCTCGCCATCATCGGCATCGGGGTCCACAACGACTTCGGCCGGGCGGATGTCACCATCCGGCAGAGCGAGGTGGTGAAAGTCAAGCAATGGGTGGAAGTGGCGGAGCAGCTCGGGGCCCCGCTCGTCCGCGTCTTCGCCGGCACCCCCGAGGGCGACCCCGCGGAGAGCGGGGCTCGCTGGCCCGCCATGATTGATTCACTGCGCGAGGTCGCCGCCTTCGCCGGCCACGCGGGGATGCGGCTGGGCCTGGAGAACCACAACCATGCCGCCTTCACCCCGACCGCTACGGAATTCCTGCGCGTCCTGGACGAGGTCGGGTCTTCCCACCTGGTCCCCCTGCTGGACACCGGGAACTACGTGGACGGCTGGCCATCGGTCCAGAAGACCGTGCCGATTGCGGCGCACGTCCACGCCAAGTTCTGGAAGGTGGCGGCGGACGGCTCCGACGAGAAAGTGGACTACGCCAGGATCGTTCCTTCCCTGCGCGCCTCGGGCTACGATGGCTGGGTGAGCTTCGAGTACGAGGCCGAGGAGCCGGAGGCCACCGGCATCCCTCGTGCCCTGGCGTACCTCAAGCGGATGCTGGCGGGAGCTTGAATTTCGGATTGCGGATTTCGGATTTCGAATTGCCAAAAAAGGCGGGATGAGCCGCGGCGGCTAGAGCGAAATAGCCCGTCAGGGGAAAAGACTGCCCGCCTCGATCGGCGTCCCTCCGAGTCTCGATAGACCTGTCGTCAGTCACCTATGCGTGCTGCTGGACACATGGAGGCGAGGCCTTGATTTTGCATACATCCCCGCCGCCAACGATCCGCCGGAAGGCATGCTTCTTGCTAACGCTCCATACCACTAGCCCCGCCTGTCTACAGCTGAGAACCGTAATCGACAGGGAACTCTTGTGACCGTTCACAGTCTAAAGGGTATGAGGCTCTCTATTGCCAGCCTGTTGGTGGTGCTGCTGGTTGCCTTGCGGGGCATTGCCGTGGCCCAGGTGGAAGCGTCGACAGGTACCCCGGACCCTCCCCCTGCGCAGACCCTGTGCATCCTCGACTTCAACCGGCTGGGGGATGATGCCAGTGTGGATTGGCTCCAGCGGGGCCTCGCCGACATGATGATCAGCACCATGAACCGGCTCAGCCCGTATCAGGTCGTCGAGCGCGAGCATCTGAGGGACATCCTGCGGGAACACGGTCTAGCGGCGAGCGGGCTGGTGGACATGGACACGGCGATCCGACAAGCCAGATTAGCCAAGGCGCAGCTTCTGCTGCTGGGAAGTTTCGCCCGGCAACAGGATCGAGTGACCATTCAAGTGCGTGTGATACGCATTGCGGATCAGCAGATGCTTGCCCAGGCCATCTGGAACGATCGGCATACCAACGTCCTCGCCGCCCCCCGGGCCCTGAGCGAGGACCTCCTCGCGCGGCTGGGGAAACCCGTGGATCCCGCGCAGTTTGGAGGCATCGAGAAGGAGATCCCAAGGACGATTGACGTGGCGAAAGCCTACTACACGGGCATGGGCGCATTCGACGACGGCCACTATCCCGCAGCGTTGGCGCACTTTCTCGATGCGGCCCGGCACGCCGGCGACTTCATCAAGGTGTACCCCGCTGTGCTCGAGATGTACTCCCTGCTAGGCCAGAGCGAACATGCCGTCCTCTTCGCCCGAAAGCTTGCCCAATCCTACGAAGAGACGGGCGACGTCCCGAGCGCCCTGGAATACTACTTTGCGGCCGCACGGCAATGCCTCGATCCTCTCAACAAACAGCGGTCGGCAATACAGTTGCTGGAGAAGCTCCTACGCCTGGTAAAGCGCCATGAACAGAAAACCGGGGAGATTGCGGGGACCAAGCAGTTCATCTTGGCCAGGATTGATGAACTCCACGAAACGGGAAAATATGAATCGTTTGGAAAGATCCTGGCAGATCGAAGCATTCGGTATCGCATGTGGCCTGGCGACATTGAAACGGAGCTGCAGCGCAGAGCTGAGGAGCAAGCACGAGGAGGCACCTCGCTCTTCCAAGACGGCCAGTGGGTCAAGCGGCCGGTGCCCAAGCCCTCCGTGCTCATGTGGAAGGTTCGTGCGCAGCACACGCTGGCCCGGGCCTACGCCCGACTGGGTGGCATCGAACGGGCGCTGGATCAGTATGGGGCGCTGCTCGCGGAGGTCGACTTCCTGACCCGACACCCCCTCTCCGACGGGAGGCTTCGCGATCCCATCAGGACGGAAGCCCATTTCATGGTGCTCCACCATTACACGAAGACCGGCCGGTTGATCCGGGATCATGCCCTGAACGCAGTCAACAGACTCAATGTCGTCAAGACCGGGTTCGTCTTCACGCGCGACTTCAAAGATCGCAGTCTGGACGCGCGCGCCCGCGTAGCGTCCCGATATGAGGGCCGGGGCTACGAGTATTTCGATTTCGCGGCGCCCTCGGGCCATCAGATCGATGCGGTCACCCTGCGGGCGAAGGTCGACGGCATCGCGGCGTTCGGATTCAGCCTGCCGCATGCCGCCGGCTGGCCGCCGCAGTTTTCCCTTTCCAGGCGGTTCACGGAGTTCAAGTTCTCGACGCGAGGCAGCTACGAGCGGAGGGTTGCCCTCCCTCCGGGTACGGAGTTCTTTTCGATCGGAACCAGCTGGGGCCCCGGCTTGTTTGAGAATACGCTGGCGGAGGTGCTGCACCATCAACGGTTTGGGCCCAAGGATGGCCCAGACATCGTGTGGTGGCAGGTGTCGTTCGCGGTCTCCCCGAAAGGGGGCGTCACGGCGAAGCCGGACTCCGGGGTCGCGACACCCCTCGGCGCACCGATGCAAAAACTCATCGACCGGTACGCCGCCGGCTGGGAAAGCACCTTTCTGGTCCGACAGCCGCAGGCGGTCGTCTACGCCGGCAATCCTTCCCTGGATGTCTACGCCGAAGACTGGCTCGTGTATGCCATGGACGGCGACATTCGGATCTTCCACCGACGCGACCCGCAGCTCACGATTGACCTGCCGATCACGATCAACACCAGGGAACCGGAGTTTGACCCGTCGTTGGTCCGCACCCACGACGGTCGGTATGCGCTCCTCTGGGCGCGCGGGACCAGCAAGAGAAACGCGAGGCGCTTCGTGGCGTTCTCGGCTGATCTCCTGCGCTGGGAGACGCCGCAGCGCATGGTCTTCGAGGAACCACCCGGCAATATCGGCTACACCTATGCGCAGGCGGAGCCGCCCGAGCGGACCACCAACGTGGTCGCCATCCGCCAGGGTTACGCGATGTTGCTGGCACAAGGCTTCATGCGGTACTCGGCGGATCTGAGGCACTGGGGCCCGCCGCAGAAGGTCATCCCGCAGGACCTCTATCGCAATCGTCTCGTGAAAACCCGCGACGGGACCCTCTGGGCCGTGTACGAGAACTCGTCGGACGAGCGTCAGCCCTACACGCCGGACGACTGGCTTCACGGCTATTTTGTGGTCGACGGCACACAGTACAGACACGTCACGGAGTTGCGCGTCGGTCGCAGTGTCGATGGCGTCCAATGGCAAGCGGCCGGCAAGCTCGTCTTCCCCGGTCAACCGAGCGGGCTGTGGGCCTTCCCCGTCTCGGAACGACAGATCGGCATCGCCGTGGCCTTCAACAATCTCTTCGCGAAGTGGTTGACGGCGTCGCCTTCGCGCGACCTGCGTCCGATCGGCTCCGAGCTGCAGGTCATGCATCACGCAGAGGAGGCGGAGTGCTTCGTTCGTGACGCATCACTCATCTGCATCCGCCCCGTCTTCGACTTTGAGCGGCAAAAGCCGATGCTCCTGGCCACGAGTTCGCGAGCTCTGTATCAGAGGTTCACGGAATAGATGAGGCGTTGGAAGGTTCAGAGTTGTGTTGTCCTGCTGATGGCGATGGCATGGCACCTCGCATGGGCTGGCGATCGCCCGCCACGCATCTGGATCTTGCCCTTCGACAATCCGGAGGCCGATGCGTCCGTGGCACACCTGGAAGAGGCGATCCCGGCGCTGCTGGCTGTCGCCATGTCCCAATCCGACCAGCACGCCGTCGTGGATCGGCGGCACCTGAACCAGGTGCTGGCCGAACAGTCCCTGACGCTGGAGGGGCTGATCGCGCCGAAGACCAGACACGAGGTCGGCAAGCTCCTCGGTGCGACGGT
>METI01000160.1 GCA_001771285.1 candidate division NC10 bacterium RIFCSPLOWO2_12_FULL_66_18 | reverse complement strand
CTCGCCGATCTTGTCGAGGAGACGTGGGATCTCCTCGGGGGGATTCTGGAGATCGGCGTCCAGCGTCACGATCACGTCTCCTCGGGCGTGGTCCAGTCCAGCGAAGACGGCCGCGTGCTGTCCGTAGTTCCGGTTGAGCTGGATCACGCGGACCGCGCCGTGCTTCTCCTGCAGGCGACACAGCAGCTCGAGAGACCGATCACGGCTGCCGTCATCCACGAAGATGACCTCGTACGGCCGGCCGATTTCCTCCAGAACCTGCTCGAGCCGTTCGTACAGCGGCTCCAGATTGGCCTCTTCGTTATAGACGGGGATGACCACGGAGACGGCCGGTCTCAGACACTCTTCCCTGGATCGCTCGGGAATGACGGTATCCGTAGTCATTTCAAAACTTCCGGTCCCGGTGTCCCCAGCGGCCCCGCACGGAAATCCACAGGGAGACCGTGATCAGCCGGAGATCCAGCCACAGGCTGCGGCAGCGGATGTAGAGGACGTCGTAGCGGAACTTCTGGTGGCGGGGAATGTCGCGGGGGGCGTACACCTGGGCCAGTCCGGTCAGGCCTGGGACGACGGCATGGCGCTCCTCGTAGCCGCGGATCGTCTCGAGGGGGACGCACTCTCCATTCCCGATCACCTCGATCTCACCCGGCCGGAGTGCCCGGGGGCCCACGAAACTCATGTGGCCGACCAGGATGTTCCAGAGTTGCGGGAGTTCGTCCAGGGCCGTTGCGCGGAGCACCTGCCCGACCCAGGTCACCCGGGGATCCTGGTGGGTCGCCTGGATCGGGCCCACGGCCTCCTCTGCATCCGAGATCATGGATCGGAATTTGACCACCTGGAACACCTTCCCTCTCTTCCCGACGCGGTCCTGGCCATAGAAGACCGGCCCGCGATCCTCGAGCTTGATGGCCAGGGCGATGAGGACCCACAGGGGCGACGAGAGGAGGAGACCGATGCCCGCCAGGAGGATATCCAGGGCCCGTTTCACCCCGTCCCCGTGCCACCGGACCTCTCGGATCAGGCCGCGCGAATATCCCCTCACCCCCTCGGTCCCCGTAGGGCCGGGCGGCACTTCGCCTTCGGATCCTATCGCTTCATGAAGGACAGCCCGTGTCACCTCACAATCCCTCTCCGCCTTTGTTCACAGCGGTTCCGCCTTCTCCGCCGCCACGTCGAGCACCCGGTGATCCTGGCATCCTCGGACAGCGCCGCCCACAAGAAACCGGCGGATTCTACTTCATGGTTCCGCCGGGTGTCAAGTTGACTTTCGTCTGTTGACTTTCGTCTATCCCCCAAAGATTCCAGCAAGTTACAAGATGGATGCTGGTCGCCCTGCCGCCACTGATTCCGGATCGGATGCGCTCGGCGGAAAGTGGATTCGCCGCACCCTCCTCGCGGTTAGAGCGGTGCCCGACTGGTGTGTCAACTCGCGTTCGGTCAACCGCAGGCGGAGAAGAGTTCTCGGAATTCCTCTGCCATGTCGCCGCGAGGTTCGAAGCCAAGCGCCCGGGCTCGCTTGATGTCGAAATAGACGGGGCGGCCTTCGGTTGGATCAATCCCGACCTGTAGCGGGAGCTCTTTCCCGAAGAGGTCGGCAAAGGTGGCCCGGATCCGTTCGGCCACCTCGAGGACGGAAACGGAGACCCCGCTCCCCAAATTGAATACACGCTGGCCGAGACTGGCCGCTGGCACCTTCAGGAAAAGCTGCATTCCTGCCAGGATGTCGCGCATGGCAAGAAAATCCCGCTGCTGTCGTCCCGAGGACTTCAGGACCAACCGCCCATCACGGATGGCCTGGCGACATAGATCATTGACCACCAGGGACCAGCAGTCTGCCTGCTCATCGGCCGGCGCGCCGTAGCCGTTGGACAGCCGGAGAATCACAACCGAGAGTCCACGGCGTTCTGCAACCAGGGAGCAATACATTTCCCCAACCCGCCGGGAAAGGCCGTAGTGATTCCGGGGCTGGACGGCCAGTTCCTCGGTGAGCAGCTCTGCCTCTACAGATCCGTACACGTGAAAGCTGGAGATATACACGAACCGCTGGACCGCGGCCCGTGCCGCCTCCTCGGCGAGGTGCAAGGCGCCGAGTCCGCTCACGGCAACGGCCTCCACCGGCCGCGCTTCGCAGGCGACCTGGTTCAGCCCGGCCAGATAGATGACGTGGGTGATCCCGTCGCAGCTTCCCCGAACGCTTTCCGGATCGCGCACATCCGCATGGAAGATCTCCACGCCCGGCGGCTCTTTCCAGGAAGCTCGAGGCTCCGTCGGAGTCAGGATCCGGACGCGGATGCCGGGCTGCGCCAGAAAAGCGCGCGTGATCCGCCCCCCGAGGAAGCCGGAACCCCCCACCAGAAGTACGTGCATTGGCGCTTTACCCGTGCCTGAGTCCCCAGTCATAGGGGACGACGTCGCTCCGCGGATCGAGGCGCTGGATCTCCGAAGCATCATGAGGGAGAGTGGCACAGTTGGCCACGATGGCGGGCTTCGTCCCGATCCCCTTGAACCCATTCCAGACCAGGGTGGGGATGCGGACCAGGCAGTAGTTCTCTTCCCCGATGAACAGTTCCTGCACCTCCCCCTTCGAATGGGATCCCTCCCGGTCGTCATACAGCACGAGCTTGATCATTCCCGTCAGGGCAGCGTAATTCAACACCATCCGGGTGTGGCGGTGCCAGCCTTTGACCACCCCCGGGTACACCACGGAGAAGTAGATCTCGCCGAACCGCTCAAAGTGCGGGTCATCCGCCCGCAACATGTGCATGATCTTCCCCCGCTCGTCGGGGATTTGGCGGAGGGGCGTGACCAGGACGCCTTCAATCATGGAGGGCCTCCATCTCACTGAAGGGGGGACGCAGGGTGGGGGTGCGGTGCCGTTCACGGTCTGGGCAGGTAGATTTTGTACCACTCGATGGTTTCGCGCAGCGCTTCTCGGAGGGGATATTTGGGAAACCACTGGAGGCGCTCCCTGGCCTTGCGGCTCGAGAGATGTTGGGTATGGATCTCGCCCTGGGCCTGATTCACCACGATCGGCTCGTGACGGAGCTGAAGGAGGTCCGCGAGAAGTTCCACGACCGCCTGGACAGTCAGCGGCTGTTCGGCGCTGAAATTGAATGCCGAACCGTGGAAGGTGATGTCCTCGAGATGCTCTGCCAGAAGCAGATACCCGTCCACGGCGTCCTTGACGTAGAAGTAATCCCGAACATAGGTCCCATCGCTCCGGATGACGGGCGCCTCGTTCTGGAGCAAAGAGCGAATCGTTCCTGGAATCAGCCGATCGAAGTTAAAATCACCCCCGCCGAACAGGTTCCCGCACCGAGTAATGGCGATCGGAAGACCGTAGGTTCTGGCATAGGATTGGGCCAACAGGTCCGCGCACGCCTTCGAGGTATCGTAGGGATGCCCGCCCAGGAGGGGGGCCTCCTCCGTGTACGGGAGAACCGTTTGCGACCCGTAGGCCTTGTCACTGGAGGCCACCACGACCCGGGCCGCGCCCCGCTCGACCCGGACCGCCTCCAACAAGCACCACGTGCCCTTGATGTTCGACTCAAACGTGGAGAGCGGGGAACGGTTGGCGACCCGAACGATCGCCTGGGCCGCGAGGTGGAAGATGCTGTCGATCTCATATTCGTTGAGGATTCGGGCGAGCAGGAAGTAATCCTCCAGCACGCCCCGGACGACCGTGACCCTGTGGATGTTGCCCGAGAGGATGAGCCAGGAAGTGGGCACGAGGTCCCGCAGCAGGACGACCACCTCTGCCCCGAACTCCAGCAACCGGGAGACCATCCAGGATCCCAGCAACCCCGAGGCGCCGGTCACCAGGACCCGCTTCCCCCGCCAGAACGCCGCGTCGGCCATCCCTCAGGCGCCTTCCCGATCCCAGACGCGCCAGGGGGCTGCGCCGGAACTCCACATCCGGTTCAGCTCCAGGTAATCCTTGTACGTGTCCATGGCGTGCCAGAAGCCATCATGCTTGAACAGGACCATCTCCTGGTCCTTGGCGAGGCGCTCAAAGGGTTCCCGCTCCAGGACGGAGTTGCCCTCCAGGTAGTCGAAGATCCGCCGGCTGAAAACGAAGAACCCTCCGTTGATCACGTCCTTCAACTGGGGTTTCTCGGCGAACCCCCTGACGATCTCATCCGCCCCCACATCCACACGCCCGTACTTGGACCAGGGATGCAACCCCGTGATCACCGCGACCTTCCCCTTGGTCAAGAAGAACGCTTCCAGGGCCCGGATATCCACGTCCGAAACCCCATCCCCGTAGGTGGCAAAGAAGTAGTCCGTGTCGATGTATTGCTGAATGCGCTTGATCCGGCCTCCGGTGTTGGTCTCCAGGCCCGTGTCGGCGAAGATAATTCGCCAGTCCTCGCCCCCATGGTTCGGCCGCAGCGCACGCCGTTCGTTAGTTCCCAGGTCCAAGAGGAAGTCGTTGTGCATATACTCATAGCCGAGGAAATACTCTTTGATCATGTGGCCCCGATACCCGAGGCAGAGGACGAACTCTCGGAATCCGAAGTGAGCATATTCCTTCATGATGTGCCAGAGGATGGGCCGACCGCCGATCTCCACCAGTGGCTTGGGTTTGAACTCCGTCTCTTCGCGGAGACGGCTCCCCAACCCTCCACAGAGGATGACAACCTTGGGACCGGACATCCCGGGCTCCTCTTCCCGCGTGGTTGGACCAGGCCCGGCTCCCCGCTCAGGCGGGGGTGGCCACCTGGGCGGCGACCTGGGCCTTGGCGCGCTGAATGGCATCCCACCCGTAGGCGGCCAGGCAGGCCCCGACGAAGGTCAGCAGGCCGGCGTACTGGATAATCTTTCGCACCAGTGGTTTGACCGGTCGAAGAGGCGGGATTGCCCGGTCGAGGATCTGCAGTGTGGGCAAGTCCCGCGCCTCAGCGATCTTGGCCTGCTCCAACTGCGAGGACAGAACCTGGAACATAGCCTCCTGGAGCTTCAGATCGCGCCGCAGACGAATCCCTTCACGCACCACAACCGGGAGATCGGCAACCGGAACCTTGAAGGAACGATCTGACTTGGAATTTCCACCCCGCTGAGAGGCAATGGGCGGCGAGTTCCCGTACTTGATCTCGTCTAGCTGTTTCCGAAGTTTCTCCACCCGGAAGCGTTGGAGGATCACCTCAGGGTTCTCATCGGTCTCGTAAACTCGGAGCGAGGCCAGACGAGCTTCCTCCTCGGCGATCTTACTTTGGAAGGTAATCATGGACTGGAGGGACGGGTCTTGGGCCGCGCCTTCTGCAGCAGAGCCAATCAAAGACTTGTTGCGCTCGTCGAACTGCCGCACCCACTCCTCGGCCTCGTGGAGCGCCCGTTGCGTCTCCACAAGCCGGGCCTCAATGAAGCGACGCTGGCGCCCGGCGTCCGTGATGTTGAAGGTGCGGTTCATCCGATCAAGGTTGTCAGCGTAGAAGTTCGCCACGTCTGCGGCGAAGCTGGGATCGGGGGACTCGACCCGGATGTCAATGGTCCCCGTCTTTTTGGGGATGAATTCTCCGAGGCCCATCGCCGCATTGACCGCGTCCTGGCGCTCCTTGATGCGGAACCGCTCCTGCAGGTTGAAATGATCCGCCAAGGCCTCGGCCATCGTGCGCGATTCGAGGTAGGCCAAGAAGAGGTCCTGCGTCCCGGCCGTCTGAATGCCGATCGAAGCGGCCGCCAGACCCATCAGGCTGTCCCCCCGCCCACCGGTGGGCAGGAACGCCCCAGTCGAAGACCCGCCTCGCTGCGGCACCATCATCCGGGTGGTGGCCGCGTAGATCTTGGGGAGGCGGCGGGCGTAGAGATAGGTCCCCACCATGACTACCAGGGTCAGGCCCAGGATCCACCAGAGGTTGCGACGGATGACGGCCCAAATTCGCAGGAAATCCACGGCGTGAATACCCTCCCGGTGACCGCGGGTCCACTATCTAAAGAGCGTCGCCAAGCTGGCGATGGTGAGCGCGAACTGCCCAACAATAGTCGCCACGTCCCGCCACACAGGAAGCGGCCGGTACTTGGGTTCCACCGAGGACGGAGCCAGGATTGCATCGCCCGGCTCCACATCGCGAACCTTCGTGTAGCCGCGAACCGCCGTCCCGTCCGCCTTGACGATATGGACCTCGTCCTTGTCCGCATCCTTGTTCAGACCGCCGGCCTTCTCGATATAGTACTCGGCTGGCACGCCCGGCTGGTACAGGATGGCCGTGGGGTTGCGGACGCTGCCCAGGACGAGGACGGCCGACGGCCGCATCGGCGTGATCAGCGAATCGCCATCCTCCAGCGGAATGTCCGAATCCGTTCCCTCGACCTCCTCAAGGGCCCCCAGCCGTAGGACAAGCCGGCCCACTGTCACGCGCTCCGCCATCATCCGCAAGAGCGCACGTCGCTGGATCAGGGATTCCCGGAGAGGACCGGCCGACTCGCCCGCCGCGGCCACTGCGGCGGTTTCGGAAAAGATCCGTTCCTCTTGAATCCGGACGAAATCCTCAAGCTGGGCTTTCTCTCTCTTCCGGACGGATTCCCGGGTGAAGACCGCAGCCTTTGGATAGGCCTTGTCCGTGAAGCCGCCGGCGCGGCGGATCACCGAGCTCAGTCGCTCCCCTTTGGTGATCGCATACGTCCCAGGGCGCTTGACCTCACCGATCAGGGTCACGGCGGCTGGTCCCATCACCTCGGACTGCACACTAATCCTGTCCATCGGCTGAAGCATAATGTCCCTGGCCGGGTTCGGGGTCTGGTTCGAAGCCCAGAGCTCTCGGAGGTCCACGGTCAAGACCTCCCGAGAGAAGTCCGGGCGGACCCGGACGACCTCGACACGATCCCGGTATGCCTCAGGCAAGAGCGTCTCCGGCTTGAGGAGATCGCTCAGTCGCATGCCCGGCTTCCATTCGTGCAGGCCCGGCGCCCGGACGAACCCCTCCAGGATTACGGCGCTGTTCAGGCGGTCCTGCCCGGGAAAGATCGTGACGAGGTCCCCGTCCCTGAGGCTCTCGGATTCGCCGCCGCCTCGACCCGCCCCAAAGGGCAGATCCAGGATCACTTTCCCTCCCCCCCCCTGAAGTCGCTCCACCTGTACCCGGTCGAGCTGGGCACTCGGCAGGGGGCCGCCCGTCATGGCGATCAGGGCCCCGACGGAGGTACCCGGCCGGATCTCGTAGATGGCTGGCCGCTTCACCTCGCCCGTGATGGCCGCCACCGGACCGATGGGCGGGATGAAGATCGTGTCACCCGCCCGCAGCGGCGGACCGATGCCGCGCTCGCCCCGCAGCAGGAATTCGTACAGGTCCACCTCCACCAGGGTCTGCCCGTCGCGCATCACCCGGACCGCCCGCAGCGATCCCATCTTGGTCGGCCCCCCGGCCGCAAACAGGGCGTCCAGAACCGTGGAGAACGGACTAATGGTATAGGTTCCCGGTCGCGCCAGTTCTCCGATCACGTACACCGAGATGGCCCGCAGTTCGCCCAGGGCCAGGCGAAGCTCGAAGCCAGAATAGTAGCGGGCCAGCTTGGTCCGGAGGACCTCCTGGGCCTGGGCCACGGTAAGTCCCTGGAGCGGCACCGATCCCACCCGTGGGACGAAGGCGGAGCCGGTCCGGTCCACCGCCAGGGTCGCAGATTCGTACAGGGCCGTGCCCGGGATATTCCAAATATAGAGGATCATGGTATCCCCCGGCCCCAGCGTGTAGTCCGGACTCACCGGCAAGTTGATCGCCGGCGTCAGCGTGGGCAGGAGGGTCCGGAACGCCTCGTACCCGAACTGCGTGAGATCCCGGGAGATCGCCGGACCCGTCGGGGCCCCCCGTCGCGCAGTTTCGCTAAGAGGAAAGGACGGCGGCTGAAGGAACGCCTGCTCCAAAGGAGACCGGGGGATGGGCCGCGTGGCCAGGATCGTCGAGGTATCGAGCACGAAAGACGCCGAGGCGGTGGCCAGGTTCCCCGAGAGATTCTTGATGCTGGCGACGACGGTATTCTGCCCTTCAGTCAGGACCTGTTGGAACTCCGGCAGACCAACTCCCCGTGCCTCGATCTCCGCGCTCTGTCGCTCCAGCGCCTGATCCCGGCTGGGGTCGGCAGACCGTCGGGGCTGGGGGCGCCACGTCGCACCGCTCGGGGTCACCTGGAATTGCCGCGTCCGGTCCACCCCGTTCACGAAGACCCGGAAGGTACTCAGATCGAGCTCGTCCCGGGCGTCCCGATAGCTAATGGCGATTCCCTGATCCTCCCGCGTCACGATCGACCCGTTGCGCGGCTCGACGATGGTGATGGTAGGAAAGGCGGTCAGTTCTCGCACCGTCCGTGGTGTCGGGGCGCGACGCTCGACCTGGGTGTCACCCTCGAGGGACGGAAGCGTGCTCCCCGGGGGCACCTGCCCCATCACGGGCAACGGGTTGGCGATCAATGCCGTCAATACAAGCACGAGCCAGCTCCGCATGGCCCCCCGAAGACGGACCACGAGTCCGGTGCTCTTCCCCTTCTTCCTTGCGCCTCGCAGCCGCTTTCCCTGTCCATGGCATGTGGTCATCGAACGGTTCCCTCCCCGCGCCGCAGCACAAACACAGAGACGCGTTTATATATATTGATCCACGTTCCGTGTCAAGCCCAAAGCCTCCTGAAATTTCAAGGCGCCCCAGCGTGCCACCTACTCGGTCATGCGTCTTTGCCGGGCCGATACCGGTACGCGGCACAGACCCGGCCCCGCCGCGCCTCGAGCAGGATGTCCCAGAACGCCTGTCCCATCCGGGTCACCGTGAAGGTTGCCTCGACCCGAGCCCGGCCGGCCTCACCGAAGTGCTTTCGCCGCTCGGGGTCCTCCAGCAGTGCATTGATCGCCCCTGTCAGCGACTCGGAGTCGCCCGGCGGGACGATGAGGCCGGTCCGTCCGTGCTGGTTGACCCAGGGGACCCCCGAGGGGATCTCGGTGCTGACCACCGGCTTCCCGCAGGCCATGGCCTCCAGTTGCACGACGCCAAAGGCCTCGCTCCGCTCCACCGATGGAAGGACGAAGACCTCGCACGCATGCAGATGGGCCACCATCTCTGCGTCGGGGAGTTCGCCGGTGAACTCGATGCATCCGGGGGTCGGCACCCTCTCCGCCTGGCGGCGGATCACCGCCTCCTGGGGCCCGGATCCCACGAGGATCAGCCGGGCGCGCACGCGCCGCATGGCATCCACCAGGTGTTCCAGGCCCTTGTAGTAGCTGAATCGGCCCACAAAGAGCACGATGGGCAGCGACGAGGCTCGACGGATGGTGGCGGCCCGGGCCTCGACGTCCGGGGTGAGGGCGAACTGCTCTGGCCGAACCCCGTAGGGCACGACGCAGCACTTATCCGCGTACTCCTGCAAGACGGGCGTGTACACCACGTGGTTGGGCGAGGCGACCACGATGACCGCGGCGCGCATGAGGGCCCGGCGGAGGAACGGACGGTAGAGGTCGTAGAAGACACGCTGTCGGACGATGTCGCTGTGGAACCAGACGACGAAGGCGGCCCGGGACCCGCTCGTCAGGTAGGACAGGAGTGCCACCGGATTCGGCTCGTGGTGGATGATGACGTCAGCCGCGCAGCGCCGGATATAGTGCCGCAAGGACGGCACGAGGGGGACGGAGAGGGGCGTTCCGATGCGACCGACCCGGATCAAACGCACGCCCCCCCGCTGCTCCTCCAGGGTGCTCCGGGATTCATTGGCCACGAGTGCAATAACCTCAGCCCGGGCGGCGTGCGCCTCGCACAGGTCGCGCAGGACCGTCTCCATCCCGCCCTTGTACGGGGGATAGTACTTCCCCAGGTGGAGAATCCGCACCCTCAGGCCTCTCCCTTCGGCTCTCGGCTCTCGGCCACCCACGCTGTTGCGTGGGTACCCGGCTCTCGGCTCACTCCCAGGATCTCCTCGTACACCTGCTCGATCTGCCGGACATGCGCCTCCAGCGTGAACTGCTGCCGCACCCTGGCCCACCCCGCCTCGGCCAGCGCCGCCCGCCGCTCGGGATCCTTGAGCAGGGCGAGCATGGCCTCCGCCAGGGACGCGATGGCACCAGGGGGGACAAGGACGGCCGCATCGCCGTCTCCTACCACCTCCCGGACCGCGCCACAGTCCGCGGCGATGAGAGGCCGGCGGGCCGCCATCGCCTCCACGAGGACACGACCGAAGGGTTCCGGGGCCGTGGAGGCGTGAACGACGACATCCAGGGCGGCCAGGACCTCGGGGACGTCGCGGCGGTAGCCCGGCAAGAACACGGCGTGTCCCAGCCCCAGCTCCATCACACGACGCTGGAGGCTCTCGGCAAACCCGCCGTGGCCGTCGGTGAGATAGGGCTCCTCGCCGACGATCACAAAGCGCGTCTGGGGAGCGGAGCGGAAGACCAGCCGGGCGGCCTCGACGAATTCCATCTGCCCCTTCCAGGGGGCCAGCATCCCGATCAGCCCCACCAGCGGAACCCCGGCGGGAATCCCCAGGCTGACCCGAAAGGCGTCCCCATCTCTGCCCTCATAGCGTTCCACATCCACGCCGTTGTGCACCGCCACGACCCGGCTCGGCGAGACGCCCCGCTCCCACCACGTGCGCGCCACCGCCTGCGAGTTGGTGATGATCCGGACGGGAACGCGCGCACCCAGCCAGAACACCAGGTCCTCCAGACGCCCCTGGCCCAGAAAATCCCGCACGTGCCAGACCACGGGGACCCGTGCCAGCCGGGCTGCCAGTCCGCCGATCACATGCGCCTTCATCCCGTTGGTGTGGGCGAGGCGCACACCGGCCTTCCGGAGGTACGCCGCCAGACGGGCCACCTGCCCCAGGGTGCCGGGGATCGCAGGCAGAAGCCGACCGAGGCCGCTGCGCTTCCCCCGCAGACTCAAGCGGGCGACCGCCTGCCCCATGGGCCAGACTCGGGATGGGACGCCCAGCGCCGTGAGGTGATCCACCAGCGGCCCCTCGCCGAGACATACCACCTCCGGATGGAACCGGTCCCGATCCAGATGAGTCAGCAAGTCCAGCAGGCTGAGCTCAGCCCCCCCGACAAATCCCACCGGGGAGACATAGCAGAGCCGGGCCGCCGGCATCTCATCCTCCTCGCTGGGCCACCGCCTCGAGCAGCACCTCGCGGAATATCCCGGCGAGCCTCGGCGGGGCAAACTGCGCCGCGGCGAGCCGCCGACCGTTCTCCCCCAGGCTTCGCGCAAGGCCCGGATTCGTCAGCAGCCTCACCAGGGCATCCGCGACGACCTGGATATCCGTCGGGTCCACCAAGAGACCAGTCACCTCGTCCTGAACCGCGTCCGGGATGCCGCCCGACCGCCCGCCCACCACCGGCTTCCCCATGAGGCCGGCCTCCAGGAAGGCGATGCCGAACCCCTCCGCCCCGCCGGCGATTCGCGATTCGCGACTCAGCATCACGAAGACATCGCACGCCGAGTAGAGGGCAGCCAGGTCCGCTCCCTCCACGCGGCCCAGGAAGACCGTCACCGCTTCCACCCCGAGGCTCCGAGCCAGACGCGCATAGAAGCCCTGCAGAGGCCCCTCCCCCACCAGGACGTGCTGCACGCCCGGGACCTTCGAGCGAATGAGGGGCAGCGCCCGGATCGCCGTATCGTGCCCCTTGTATCGTTCGGCGAGCCGCGACACCGTGAGCAAGAGGGGCCCACCGCCCAGCCCGAATCGCCGCCGCGCCCCCTCGGGGTCGCCCAACCCATCGCTGTTCGGCAGGTGCGCCGGCGGATTGACCTTCCGGATCCGGTCCGGGGACACCCCCACCCCCATCAGCACCGCCCGCGTGAACTCACTGTTGGCAATCGCCCGGTCCGCCCGCTGGAAGACTCGCCTCGCCAGGTCCCGCCGCTGGCGCGCGCGGACCTCCTGGGAGTGGGCCAACACCACGACCGGGACGCCCCGCAGCCGCCGCAGCACCAGGGCAGGTACCCCTGCCAGGAAGTGGCCGCAGACGATCACATCGAAACCCCCAGTCAGTCCGATCCCCACCGCGCCGGCACAGAAGACGCCGTATGACAGCCGCCCGAGCTTCCCACGGCTGGCTGTCCGGACAACTCGGAATCTCTGGCGGGCATCGAAGGCCCTGGCCCCGGCATGGTCGGGCGCCACGACCACGACTTCGGCATCGGGCAGATGCGCGCAGAGCTGGTACACGTAGCTCTGGATGCCGCCGACCGTGGGCGGGAAATCCGGGGTGAGAACCAACACCCGGAGCGCGCGGGAAGGCGTTCGGTGGTTCGAGCGTTCGGTGGTTCCGTTGTTCTTTTCGGAAAGAGGACTCACGACTCCTACACTCAGGCCTTGCCCGTCCGACTCATACCCCATACCCACCAGGCTCGACCGTTTCCGCTGTCCCTGCATCTGTGGTGCAACCGAACGCCCGAACTACCGAACACTCGAACTCCCGAACGCAGTTGACCCGTCGAGGAAGACCCGGTGCCAGAGTTCCAGGCAGAGCAAATTCCAGAGCTGCTGACTGTGGTCCGACCGTCCGGCCAGATGCGATTCGAGGAGCGCGTCCACGGCCGCGGGCTGGAAGTATCCGCGCTCGCGGCAGGCCTGGGATCGCAGCGTGTCCGCAGTGAACTCCCGCAGCCCCTGCCGCAGCCAGGCGGCCACCGGGACCTGGAACGCCCGCTTCCGCCTGGCGACCGTCGCCTGCGGAACGAGATCTGCCACCGCCTGCCGGAGGAGGCGTTTCGTCCCGAGGTTCCGGACCTTCAGCGCGATGGGGAGCGTGGCCACGAACTCCACCAGGTGGTGGTCCAGGAGAGGCACCCGCGCCTCCACGGAGGTCGCCATGCTCATCTTGTCCACCTTGGTGAGGATATCGTCCACCAGCCATGTGTGCACATCCAGCGCCATCAGGCGCTGGACCATGTCGCCGGGGGCGCCGTCTTCCAGGAACGGCTGCACCAGACGGGCCGCGGCGCCCGGGGCCACCCGCGCACGGAAGTCCGCGGCGTAGAGCCGGGCCTTGTCGGCCGCGTCAAAGTTGGCGATCCAGGCGATGTGGCGCTCCGGCGGGGACAGGTTGGCCAGGATGTGCCGCAGTTGCTCGCCGCGCGCCCCCGCCAGGGCCCCGATGCAGGCCAGGACGGGGCCGCCCGCCGAGAGGGAAGGCAGCCAGCGGCCCAGCCGCTCCGCCAGCCGGAACCAGGCGTAGCGCGGGTAGCCTCCCAGCAGCTCGTCCCCTCCCTCGCCGGTCAAGACCACCGTCACGAGTTCCCGCGCCAGGCGGCAGACGAAGTAGGTGGGCAGCGCTGCCTGGTCCGCGATCGGCTCGTCCATGTGCCAGATGAGCCGCGGCAGGTCCTGGACGTGGGACGGCCCGATGATGACCTCGTGGTGATCCGTGTGGAGCGCGGTCGCGACGGCGCGGGCCTCGGCGATCTCCCCGGGTTCGCCCGGGACGTCGAAGCCGACCGTGAAGGTCTTGACCGCCCCTGGCTCCATCCGGCTCATGAGAGCCACCACTGTGCTGGAGTCGATCCCGCCCGAGAGGAGGGCGCCCAGGGGAACATCGCTGATCAGGCGCAGGCGCACCGCCTGCTCCAGGAGGTCGCGGAACTCGGCCACCGCCTCCGACTCGATGACCCCCGGTTCCGCGTCCTCGACGACCAGGTCCCAGTACCGGTGGAGCGAGACGGATCCTCCCTGCCAGCGCAACCAGTGACCCGGTGGCAATTTGTGAATTCCGCGGAACAACGTCCGAGGCCCCGGAACATACTGGAATGTCAGGTAGAGGTCCAGGGCCTCGGGATCCACCTCGCGCGACACGCCGGGATGCTCGAGGATTGCCTTGATCTCCGACCCGAAAAGGAAGGATCCGTTGGCCTGGGTGTAATACAGGGGCTTGATGCCCAGCCGGTCGCGGCACAGGCGCAGCGTCCCCTCGCGGGCATCCCACAGGGCGAAGGCGAACATGCCACGGAACAGGTGGACGCAGGCCTCTCCGTACTCCTCGAAGGCGTGCAGGATGACCTCGGTGTCGCTTCTCGTCGTGAACCGGTGCCCCTTGGCCTCCAGGGTCTTGCGGATCTCCTGGAAGTTGTAAATCTCGCCGTTGTACACGATCCAGAGGGACCCGTCCTCGTTGGCCAAGGGCTGATGCCCCCCGGTCACGTCGATGATGCTCAGGCGCCGGATGCCGAGGCCGACGGAACCGTCTCGGTAGAACCCGGCATCGTCTGGCCCGCGATGGGCGATCGCGCCGGTCATTCGCCTGAGGAGCGCCTCGTCATGAGGCCCGTGGATCCCGCAGATGCCGCACATCACATCCCCCTGAACGAGGGAAGAGCGTTCGGGCGTTCGGGCGTTCGGGCGTTCAGTATCCCCGCAAGAAACGTCCGGGAGTTCGAGTGCTCGGGCGTTCGAGCGTTCACCCGAGATCGAGGAGTATGCACCTTCGGGTCCCAAGAGAAGCCGCCACGAATCATCTGGTTTTCCTCCGGGGGCCGGATTTCTCGGGGGTGCGCCTCGCAATCTGGCGGTCGAGGTTGTTTATCGACCCGTTGAGAAGCTGCGAGACGACATCCGCTTGCCGGTACGCCGCCTCAAACTCTTGCTGCGTCATGAAAGACTGGTCGAGCGCAACGTACAGATGACTCTGCACTTCCCTGCAAGAGCCCAGGGCAATATCCAGCAGACGACGCTTGTCCTCAAAAGAATACCTCCCGTGAGCTTCAGCGACATTGCCCATTGAAGATACTGCCGCCTCTTCAAGCTGCCACCCAAGACTCCGATTTCGCCTGAATCCGTCGCCCCCCGTGAGCTGGAAAACCATCCGCACCAGCTTGCGTGCCTCCTGCCAGCTCTTCAGGTCCTCAAATCTCTCAATGCTCACGGCTGGCCGCTTCCTGCTCTGCCGCTGTTCTTTCGAACAGTCGAACTCCCGAACCGTCGAACGTCTTTGCCGTACACCCGAACACCCGAACCCTCGAACAGCCGAACGCTTCCTTCAGTACACCCGAACGCCCGAACGCCTCATCGGCGATCGGCACGGGCGACCTTCAGGAAGACATCGCGCATCGTAGCCGCCACCGCCTCATGGGTGTATCCGGCCAGGACTCGGGCCCGGCCGGTCTCCGCCAGGGCCTGGCGCCGCGCGGGCTCCCGCGTCATGGCGGCCATGGCATCCGCCAGAGCCTCCACGTTGCCTTCAGGCACCACCACGCCGCCCTCCAAGCGGCGGATCAGGAACGGGGTCTCTCCGGAGTCCGATCCGATCACGGGGACACCGCAGGCGAGCGCCTCGACCAGGATGCGCCCGAACTGCTCCTTCCACCGCCGCGTGCGGAGCGAGGGGACGACCACCACATCCGCAGCGCAGAGGTACCGCGGGGCCTCCTCGCGGAGGGTCCGGTCCACGAAGACGAACCGCGGCGCGTGAGGGGTCGCCCCGATCATCTGCCGGAGCCGGTCCCCCTCGGGCCCGGACCCCGCCAGAAGAAACGAGACGGCTTCCGGAAAGCGGTCGCAGAGGCCGAGGGCCGCCCGGGCGAAGATCGCCACACCCTTCTCCGGCACCAGCCGCCCGAAGTAGCCGAACACCGTCCCCCGCAGGCCCAGCTCCCGGCGAAGCGTGGTCGCATCCTGCGGACGGAAAAGCGTGGGGTCCACCCCGAAGGGCAGGAGGGACACCGGGCCGGTATAGCCCTTCCATCGCAGGACCTCGGCGGCCTCCTCGCCCGCGGTAAAGGCCCACCCCGCCGCGCGGAAGACGAGTCGCTGGATCCAGCAGAACGGCGGCGGCAGGGCCTTGCGCAGGTTCTGGTTGGTGAAGAACACGGTCCGGGCGCCTCGCCGCCGCGCTCCCCAGACCATTTGCGCGGCCGACAGGCTCCAGGGCTCTTCGTCCACGAAGACCACTTGGGGCTGCGAGCGATCGAAGGCCTCGCGCAGGCCGCGGCGGTAAAAATAGAGGGAGCCGTTTCCCGCCAAGACCGGAGGGCCGCTGACGATCCGGTAGCGTTCCGCGGTCGTCTTGTCCGGGTCGAGCCGACGCCCATCGAAATCCGACACGTAGTGCGTGGGAAACATGAGGGTGAGATCCAGATCGGAAAATCGCGCCAGCGCCTCGTAGCGCTGCTGGTTCAACCCGACCACGCAGGAGTGGGAAACCGCCAGGATCCGCAGACAATCGGCCGCCACAGATCGACCGGTGCTGCCCTCGGTTCGGGCAGGTGCCTGGCTAGGCACGTCCATCCATGACGGTGCGGTAGACATTGAGGGTCTCACGGACCACGTAGTCCCAGGAGTATCCGGACACCTTCTCCCGGGCCGTCCGGCCCAGGTGCTCGCGCAGCTCCGGGCTGTCAACGAGCAGATGCACGGCGGTCGCGATCGCGGTGGCATCCGTGGGGTCATCCAAGAGCAGGCCATCTTCTCGATCGGTGATCAATTCCGCGACACCTGCGGTTCGGCTCGTGACGACGGGGAGGCCGGAGGCCATGGCCTCGAGGACCGCCATCCCGAACGGCTCGTACAGCGCGGGCAGCACGAACAGGTCAGCCGCGGCGAAGTAGCGATGCACATCAGCCTGTCTGCCCAGAAAGGTCGTCCGATCGCCCAGCCCCAGGCGTTGGGCAAGCTGGCGAAGAGCAGACCCCTGGCCCGAACCGAGAACCAGGAGGTGCACCGGCGTGTCCTGGAGAATGCGAAGTGCCTTCAGGACATAGCCGAGCCCCTTCCGCTCGAAGGCGCCCACGAAGAGGACCACGCAGGCATCGTCAGCGATCCGGAGCTGTTTCCGGATGGCACCGCGCCACCGCGGTCGTTGGTTGGGGTGGAAGGTCTCCAGATCCACCCCGTCATAGATGACCGGGATCCGGGCTGGATCCAGCCCGTAGTGCTCCGCCAGGTCTTCCCGGGTAGCCTTGGAAACCGCGATGACCACCTGGGTACCCCGTCTCCGGTAGATCAGATTCTCCAGCAGGATGCTTACTCGCGAGTTGATCGCGTGGTACACGGCTCGACCTGGTCCTTCCGATGCTTCCGCGAGGTCGCGGTGTCGCGCCAACCATGCTGCCTCACAGAAGTGGGCCGTCGTCACGTGTTGTCCCCACATGCTGGCGCCCTGCGCGTGGACGACCTGAAAGCCCTGGCGACGGATGGCCATAGAGGCCTGCGCGAAGAACAGGATGTTCTTGACAAGTATCGGCCGACGCGGGACCCGGATGGAATGGAACACCACACGATCGGCGGATAGCCCCCGTGCTGTGGCTGCATACAGGTGAACTTCATGGGCAAGGGACAATCGGTCCACCAGCTCTGCGGCGCATCGCTCCTGCCCACCCTCGCGATTACAGTCATGGATGACGCAGGCAATCCGCATGGGTTTCGACGGTTTGGGGTTCGAGGGTTCGTTCGGAGTCATGGCAATAGAGGCGATTGCTGCGCGCGCTCGTTCAATCGGGCCTTGTGCCTATCGTTAGAAGCAGGTGAAAAGCAGGATCCGTTATTCGATAGTCCGCGCATAGCTTTCCGTCGGCGGTGTCAGCCGATGGGCTGGAACCCGCCGCTGGTTCGCCAGGATCTCCAGCTTCAGCAGGGCACCCAGTGATGACCAGATCAGAAAGCTGATGGGTGGACCATAGAGCGGACTCCCCAGGAGAATCAGCGGCAGGGAGCCTACAACGATCCCCGCCAGGGATGAGGCGAGGGCTTCGAATGGCGAGTTGCGCAAGCGGTTTCCTATCCGAGCGGCATGAAAGACCATGGCACCGACAAGGTATCCGACAACGAGAAAGCCAGGAATGCCCATTTCGACCGCGGCTCGTCCGAGGTCACTGTCTACCAGGGTCCCCCGAAACCCCCATCGCTCGACACCTGGCAGGGTAGGGATGCCTACCCCTGTTGTTCCCACGCCGAGTCCCAGGGGGTTATTCATCATGCCAACAACCCACCCCATGTTGTTCTGGATACGCTTCAACATGACCGTCTGCCAGTTGGACTCGGCCGTCCCGATCGCACCAACTGGATTGAGGGTTTCCAGTCGCCCGAGGATAGCCCCTGCGGAGATGTCCACAGCGCCATACAGTGCCACCACAGCCAACAGAACGATGAGCAACGCTCGAGAAACGCGCCGCTGGAGGGCAACAAAGGTGAGCGTCCCCAAGACGTAGGCGAGGACGGAGGCGCGAGAACCCGTGAGGAGCAGCATTGCCCCGAAGAGGACAAAGACGGCTAAACCGATGGGGACCCTCCAGGCCCGCCCACGCCCCTCCCGAAGGGCGAAGCTCATAGCCAGCAAGCTCAGCCCGAACATGGCCGAACCGAGCCCGCCAGCGGAGTGCAGCGTCGAAAACGGACGGAACACGTAAATCTGGACATCCTCTTCCGGGAAGATAGAGTACGCCTCGTACTTATGGCGTTCCTCTATGAGGCGCGAGCCCTCGACGAACTTCTCGGGACCAATCCAGAGCTGATACATGCCATAGGCCGCTACGAGCACTCCTATCACCAGCAGCAACGTCACCAGCCTGTGAATCGCACGCTGATTCTGTACCCGAAGGTACGTATAGAAGAAGACCAGATTGTAGAAATTCCACGCCCGGAGTCCAAGAAGGCCCTCGAGGGCATGGGCCTCGGGATTGAAGGCGCTGGGCACGCTGAGCACAAGGAGGAGCATCAGGGGAGTCGTCAGCGGGGTCTGCGCAAAGAATTTCCGGGGCCCCCAGTTGACGATGGCCAGGAAGAAGGCGACGCCGAGCAGGCCATCCGTCAAGCCATAGCTGATAATCCCGCCGTAGTGGTCCCGTAGGTATCCCGTAAAGAAGGCGGAGACCAGGCCCAGAATGAAACACACGTCCGCCACCCCAAGTTGCGACTCCTGGATGTCATTTCGAGCGTCGTCTGGCCTGTCGGGCTCGGAGGATGTGGCGCTATCGCCTACACGCACCATCCAGAACTTCCGCATAATGCACCTCGATCGTTCTCGCCATCCCATCGGCGGAGAACCGGGCCTCCACCCTTGACCGTCCGGCCGCACCCATCCGTTCTCGAAGTTCGGCGTCTCTCAGGAGCTCCCGAAGGCGTTGGGCAAGAGCTCGTGCTTCGCCCATGGGGGTCAGGAAGCCTGTCATCCCCTCCACCACAATCTCCCTTGCCCCGCCGCCATCCGATGCGACGACCGGGCGCGCCATGGCCATGCCTTCCACGATCACGAGACCAAAGGGCTCGGGCGACGTGGAGGCATGCACGACAACATCCACGCCGGCCAGGATCCCGGCAACATCGTCCTGAAACCCCACAAAGCGCACCTGATGCTCCAGTCCCCAGTCACGGACCAGGGATCGGAGCTGCCGCGCGTACTCGAGCCCCAAACCGAAAATGGCATCTCCGATGAGCAGGTAGGTGACCTCAGGAAACTCCTCTCGAAGCAGCTTGGCAGCCTCAATGAGCACGTGTTGGCCCTTCCTGGGTTCGAATCTGCCCGGCACGCCAACCACCACGGTGTCAGGCTTGATGTCCAGACGTCGCCGGATCTCTTCCCGTTCCCCGAGGCGGGCCAGTGAGAACTCCCGGAGGTCCACACCCAGGTGAACCACACGAACGTTTCCGAGAAAGGGAGCTAGCGAACGCTGCAATGCGGCCGTGGCCTCAGAATTGGCGAAAATCAAATCGGCCGGGACCAGCGTGGCCAGACGGTCAACGGAAGACGGCTTGCCCACCAGGCCTTGCTGGAACCAAACAGCCTTTGCGCGTGTGCCAGCTCGCGCCAGCGAGCCGTACAGATGCCCCAGAGCCATCGCGCTGTGAACGATGTCCACAGCTTCCCGGCGGACGATCGCGCGGATCGCCGATGTGGTCTGCCAGAGGTTCACCAGGTTGCGAAACCGCCTCGCCGGGATGACCCAGGCTGGGATGCCCAGCATGCGTGCCTCGCACACCAGACGACCGTCCCGGAACGTGCATAGCAACGGCCGGACCTTCCGCCTGTCATGACAGCGGAGCAGGTTCAGGACGGTTCGTTCCGCACCCCCGAGCCCCGCATTCACGCTGAGGTACAGGACCGAAATGGGCTCCCGAATCATCCCCGAATTTCCGCAGGACTGAAGATCAACCGTTTTGGATCCCGACTTCCCGCTCCTGCATTTGCGAAGCATCTTCGGTGTTTCGCTGGCCACGCCCAAACGGTTTTCTGACCTGGAAAACAAGATTATAGGGAAGTTTCCCGCGTCGGGGATTCGCGGACAGGCGCTCCAGATACAGGGGGAGCTTCAACAGACTCGGCAAAGGGAAGGGCACATGGTCTGAATACCAGGTCGCCAGCCGGATGATGATGCGGGAAATCCCGAAGAGGCAGTAGCGGGGTTCCCCCACCTCCAGGCCCGCCCCGGAAATCATCGGCTCGATGTCAGCCGGCGTGTATCCCTCCCGGACGTGTTCCCGATCCCGGATCGGCGCCGGAGGGACCGGAACGCTTATGATGGCGCGGCCTCCTGGAACCAGGACCCGGGCGACCTCCCCCAGAGCCTTCCGGTCGTCGCGAAGATGCTCCAGGACCTCAGTGCAAAGGAGAAAGTCAAAACTCGAATCCTGGAACGGAAGTGCTTCTGCCGATGCGCGCAGGAATCTGGCGCCGGCGTCCCGGCCGTAACGCCGGACCATGGTTCGAAGATGATCCTCGGACACGTCGATCCCCACAACGAACCGAGCTCGCCTCCGGAGAAAAGGCGTGTACATCCCCCGGCCGCACCCGTCGTCCAGCACACAGCCGAGGGGGCCAGTCCCGATACTCTGATGGATGACCGGTCGCTGCACGATCGCCCGAACGAAGTCCCCCCGGCAGAAAAATACGTCGTACATCCAGCGGACCCACCACTGATCCGAGAGCCACGCCTTCAGGTTGGACATGGGTTGCCGGCGTTCCCCCACGAGTCGAATTACCGTGGGGGGCCTCCTTCCGCCCAAGGGCGGCCCGGCCAGTCGAGGTGGGGACTCCGCAGATCGGTGCCGCTCCCATCCGGACCGCTGGTCTTTTCCGCTACCAGAAGGTGAGCGATTGTGCTCTCTTCGGCGCCGTCATGAACCAGGTGGAGCGCCTTGTCCGCGTGCCAGAAGAGCCACTGCACCACGGCCTGTCCCATTCCTCGAAGCCATTCTCCGACCCGGTTGTGAATAAGCACCGGTATGTGACAGGCGATCGTCTGCCCCACGAGAGCCAATGCACCGCCGAACGCCTTGATTTCCATCACGCTGAACCCGTTGACCTGCGCCAGGTAGGCCAAGCCGTACCTGGTGTACCGAAAATAGTCATGGGGTTGTTCATGGAGGTGGCCCGTCTGCGGCGCTGTCAAGATCAGCAGACCGCGGGGGCGCAGGACCCGCGCCGCCTCGGCGAATATCTGCTTGGGTTCCCGCGTATGTTCCAGGACCTCCGTGCAGAGCACCACGTCGAACATCTCCGACCGGAAGGGCAACCAGTTCCCGTCGGCGTACACATCGGCCGCGGGTGGTCCGGAGCAGGTCAGGGGGAGATCCGCCCCGATCCAGGCCTTCGTGTGCCGTCCCAGCATCCCCCGGTAGGGCTTCTTCCCGCATCCCAGGTCCAGAATGGACCCGCGGAAGCGGTGCGCCTGCTCCAGCAAGAGATCCCGGCGGAACTGCTCACCGATCTTGAGGCCCCACGTCCAGGGAATCCTGTCCATCGCACGCCATTTGCCTCAGGCCCAACGAGGGCCCGGCGGGTTCGGGGTATCTTCAGTGTCTCCGGCACGCCCCCGCCGCAACCTCGAAGAACTGCTTCCCGAGGACCGGCCATGCGAAGTGGCGCTCGAAGAAAAGGCGGGTGCGCGATCCGAGGGCCAGCCGGAGGTCTCGCGAGGCAACCAGCCCATCCACGGCAGCCACGAATCCCTCCTCGTCCCCCACCGGGACCAGCCGGATCGGACTTCCTTCAAAGATGTCCAGGTCCGTGAGTGGCCCGCGCGTGCCGACGAGGGGGACAGCATGGGCCATCATGCTGATGGTTGAGGTTCGTCTCGCCGACACACCGTCCACATAGGGGGCGAGCGCCAGGTCGGCGCACTGGTGAAGGCGTGACACCTCCGGACCGGATACGAACCCGGTGTACACCACCCGGCTGCCTGTCGGCGCCCCGGGATGCCTGCGCCGGGCCTCTTCGCGTTCCACTCCGATCAGCAGCAACCAGAGATCGGTATGCCGTTTTGCCAGGATCTCCCACACCCGAACCACCAGATCAAACTGCTTTCCCGACCCGAGTGGGCTGAACACTGCGACAACCACCCCGGTCGGCGGAAGCCCATAGCGGGATCGGAGCGCTTGCCGCTCCTCCGGACTCAGATCCACCGGAGCGACGTTCGAGCCCACCGGAATGCGCACGAAATCCTCCGCGCGCCACCAGAACCAGCGCTGGAGCATCCTGGTCCAGACCGAAATCACGACCACCACCTTTCGGCTGGCCCACAGGAGCAGGTAAAGCGCGACCCGCTGGATCGGCCCGCTGAGCCACCACTTCCAGATGGTCAACGGCACGAACGGCTCATGCACGGTCGTGATAAGCCGCACACCCCGCCAGCGCAGGAACAGCATGGCCATCGGAAGCCAGAGATTGACTCCCCAGCGATGATACAGGTGCGGCTCGAACTGCAGGTTCACCACATCTGGCTCCAGCCGCCTGAGCTCTCGGATGAGAACTCGAAGCCCATGGGGGCGCCAATCCGGTATCACCGGCAGGATCATCACGCCCTCGCGCTCCCCCGCCTCCCCCATCCCTGTGCTGGTGAGAAGCGTGACCCGGTGTTCCCGTGCCAGCTCGACGGCCAGGCGGAAGGCGTAGTCCCCCACCCCGTCGCGGACGGCGAAGATCTTGGATGTGACGAGACAGATATGCATCCAACCGATCGGCGTGGGCTCACGCGGCCGGGGCCGCATCCAGATGGTGTCGCGCCCAGAGCTCGAAGACTGCCAGGGCCCAGACCTTGTCCCAGGCTGCGCGTCCTGCCTCGAAGTCCGCCAGGATCCGGGAGACGGCATTGGGCGCCAGCACGCCCCGCGCCGACACCGATCCGTCGAGCAGCGCATTCCGCACCGGCTCTCGCAGCTCGGCCCGCATCCAGGCCTCCATGGGAAAGACGAAGCCGAACTTTCCCCGCTCGAAGAACGCGTCGGGCAGCAGGTCCTTCACCGCGTCCCGGAGCACCCGCTTCCCGATCCCTCCGGCCAGCTTGAGGTCTCCGGGGATGCCGAAGGCAAGCTCCACCAGGGGATGGTCCAGGAAGGGCACGCGGACCTCCAACGAGTGGATCATGCTCGTCGCATCCGTGTCTCGGAGCAGCCGCGAGGCCATCCAATGCTTGAGGTCCAGGAAAGTGATCGCCTGCACCGGATCGGTCAGGCTCCCCGGCACGGCGAGCGTCTCGTCGTGGCCCCGGCGTCCATGACCCCCTGATCCGTTCCGGAGGAGGCCCTGCCGGGCCTCTCCCGAGAAGATGGCCAGGGCGTCGTAGTAGCGCGCCGCCGTATCGCCGAAGGTCCGATCCAGGTAGGCGATCCGGGCTGCCAGCCGCCACGGATCCAGCGGGGCCACTTGATGCGCGACCCTGGCCAGCCCCCGGCGGAGCGGTGCCGGAACCCTGGCCCAGACCTGGTCCCGACGCGCCCAGGTGCGCAGAAACTGAAAATGGGGGTACCCGGCGAAGAGCTCGTCCCCGCCCAGCCCGCTGAGTGCCACCGTCACCCGCGTCCTGGCCGCCTTGGACACGAAATAGGAGTTGAAGCCGTCGATGGTGGGCTGGTCAAGCGCCTCGATGATGTTGTCGAGCTCGAGCAGGAACGAGCGGCCGGACACGATGACCTCGGTATGGTCGGTGTCCACTCGCCTGGCGATGGCCCGGGCGGCCTCCAGTTCATTGATCGCCTCCCCCTCGCTCCCGAACCCCACGGTGAACGTCTTGACCCTCTGCCCTGTCAGGTCGCGCATGAGCGCCACGACCGTGCTGGAATCCGTCCCGCCGCTCAGGAACGCTCCCACGGGGACATCGCTCACCTGGTGCAGTCGGATGGATTCTTCCAGTGCCGCACGGATGCGCGCGGCCCACTCCTGCATCGTCCAGGACCCCGCGGACGGGGAGTCAAGCGACAGCTCCCAGTATTTCGTCAACCGGATCGTCCCACCCTCCACCAGCAGATAATGGCCCGCCGGCAGGGATCGGACCCCCTCCAGAATCGTCTGAGGGTCCGGAATATACCCAAAGCTCAGAAACGCCTCCACCGCGGGGAGCGACAGGCGGGGCGTCAGCAATCCGCTCCGGCGGAGCCCCCGCACCTCCGAGGCGAAGGCGAGGCCACCGGGAACCTGCGCATAGTACAGCGGCTTGATGCCAAGCCGATCGCGCGCCAGAAACAGCCGCCGCCGGGCCCGATCCCACAGGGCAAAGGCGAACATCCCCCGGAGCGCCTGGAGCACCTCCACCCCGCGGTCCTCGTAGAGATGCAGGATGACCTCGGAGTCCGTCTGTGAGGCGAACGTGTGCCCACGCTCCTCCAGTGAGGCTCGCAGCTCCTGGAAATTGTAGATCTCCCCGTTGAACACGAGGATGAGACTGCCGTCCTCGTTGCACATGGGCTGCCGACCCTGGGGCGATAGATCAATGATAGACAATCGGCGGTGTCCCAGAACGATGTGCCCATCGGGATCGGTATAGGTCCCCGCATCGTCCGGGCCCCGGTGGGCGAGGGCATTGCACATGCGACCCACCGCCGCTTCATCCCGCCTCCCAAGGATCCCCGCGATCCCGCACATTATCGCACCAAAAGAGCGTTCGGCAGGTCGGTCGTTCGGGTGTTCGGCTGTACACTACAAAAGGTTCCACCGTTCCAGTGGTCGTGACTTCGGTCATTCATCTCAAGTTTTTCATGGCACGTCCACTGGGATGGTGCCCAAGGCCGCCGCCCTCCCTTTCATACCTGGGTGGTTTATACACTTCTTGAATGTCCCGGAGAGCAAAGTTGTCTTTCACTAGGTCATTTCGAACGAAAAAAGCGTTGATGCCGCGGCTCTCACAACCCAACAGGGAGTAACCTTTTGTAGCCGCCAACTCAGTCAGTGCCAATAAGCTTGCGCCGTAGTAATCGGTATCGTCCCAACGAAAGTGCGGATCATATTCAACAACGGCGCTCCTGTTTACCGGGACATTCGCATTGTATTCGATGACCACAACCCGCGGAGAATATTCGGCGCGTAAGGCTTTCCAAACCCAATAATCGTTTCCATCAATATCAATGGACAGTAAATCAAATTCGCCCGGAACCTTATACTTCTCAAAAAGGAAATTGATGTTCTCGGCGGTAACAAATTCTTTTCCGATGATGGGCAATGCTGCTTCCGCATCCATGAGAATTCCTGACCATCCCCTTTTCTCGCGGAAGAAACGCGTATTGCATTCGCTGCCATCGAAACTCGAGCCGAATTCGACATAAAATTTGTTCGTTGTACCTATCCTGCGAAATATCGCCTCCAGAATACCAGCTTCGCCGTTTTGGCAATAGATTTGTTTCTCAAAACGATTGAGATCAACGATTTTACAGAACTGAACGGCGAAAAATATTCTCAAGGAGAAAATTGCAAGGTCGATGGATCTATATGTGCGGGACACGATGCCCCACAAAGCAGGGAAGGTTTTTAATTTTCGTTTTACTTTCAAGAGCAAAGACATCGCACACTCGCTGTCTCAAGCAGAAGCTGCATCTGGGCTGTCCTCCAAAATTCGCCTGGAGCAGTTGCTGTGCGGCTGCCGCATCAAGCGGAGCAATCTATTTCGCGAAAATGACGTGCTGTTGCAAAGCCGTGAGGCGGTGCATTCGCATGTCATAGATTCCAAAGCCGATTCTTTCCATGAACGCGACTATGTCCCGTTCCGAGGCATGAAAAATACCTAAGCAGGCGGGATGAATTTCACACAAAACAAATACGTCGCCTCTCGTCAATGCGGCCTCCATCCCCTGTAGCACTCGAAGCTCCGCGCCTTCAACATCAATCTTTACGACATCGGGCGGCCGCCCCGTGGCCTCCACGAATGCATCAATCGAGACCGTCTCTACCTGGATAGGATCCGCATGGCTGGGTGCAGCCTCCTTGGATTGAGAGTTGTAGCCGGACTTCCCATTCACATAAAACCTCTCCCATCCGCATCGATCGGCCACGAGCTTCCCCACGACGTCCACCCTGCTTTGAAAACCATTGAGGCGAATATTGTGCCGGAGTAATCTCAATGCCTCAGGCGCCGGCTCGAAGCAAACCACGCGACCTCCAGAGCCAACCCGCTTCGCAGCACACAGAGCAAAGAGCCCCTCATTCGCCCCAATATCGAATACGGTCATCCGATCACCCGCCAGGCGCGCCATGGCGTCGTACACGGCCTCTTCGCCCTCATAACTGCTCACCATGGTGCGAGATTCGACTGCCACACGGAACAGATCGTTCCCGACTGCGATGGGCATCCCCCGTTTAGCGTAAAGAGACCTTAGGCCGATCTCGTAGCATCTCTTCAGCGAGTGACGCACGAGTGGTAATCTGCGAATGAGCCTTGTTGTCTTCATTCGCCGAGACAGCTTCAGCAAAAGAGATCCCACTCAGCAGCCCCCCGCTCCCACACCGGCCCGTCCCGGGGCCGGCCTGAGAAGCTCGTCGTACAGGCATAGCATGGCCTCCACGTGGCGCTTGGGGTCGAAGCGTGTCCGGGCCAGCTCGACCCCGTTCTGCCCCATGGTCCGACGGAGCGTTTCGTCACGCAACAGGCGGTTCAGGGCGCCCGCAAAAGCCACGATGTCCTTGGGGGGGACCAGGAATCCGTTATGGGCGTTCACCAGCCACTCGCGAACCCCACCCACGTCGAAGGCGACAACCGGCTTCCCCAGGCCCGTTGCCTCCAGGCCCACCCGGCCGAACGGTTCCGGCCAGACCGAGGGGAATGCCACGACCTGACTCTCCGCATAAAGCTGCCGGACCTGGTCATGGGGGAGCCATCCCGTGAACACGGCATCGTGGCGATCCCCCAGCCTCTCCCGGATCAATCTCTCGAGCTGCGGACGAGAAGGACCATCCCCTACCAGGGTGAGGCAACACCGCTGGTCCAGGGTCGCCACGGCCCGAATGAGATACTCCACGCCCTTTTGCGGGGACATGCGTCCGACGTAGAGGATGGAACCCGGCCGCTCCGCGACCCTCTCCCCTCGCGGAGCGTTTCCTACAAAGGGGTGGGGATTGACCAGGATCCGCGATCCGGGGATCCCGTGCTCCACAAGCAGCTCCCGCATGTACCCGCTGGCCACCACGATCCGCGCCACCGACCGGCTAACCTCCAGGAGTTCCCGGGTGAGCCAGTAGTTTGTCAAGATTCCCCACGGACGCCGGGTCCCGCAGAACTGCAGATACGGCGCAATCAAACAGAACGGCCCAACCCGCCTCTGGCACGCCTCGCCTGTCCACTTGGCAAATCTGCCGTCGCCTGGACACAGGACCGGGCTGGGCCCGTGGAGGAACTGGATGGTGGGCCGGCTTGCGACGCATGCGCGAATCAGGACCGGATCCTCCACACGATGGATTTGAATCACATCCGGGGCAATCCGACGGAGCTGTTCCCCGAGCATGCGTCGCCTCTCTTGCTCCGGGGTGGCCAGGTCGAAGAGGGCCGGCAAGGCGATCTCCTCGCGACCCGGAACGTGGATCCCTCCCTCCAGCGGGAACCCATAGAGAACACTGATTCGAACCCCGTGAGCCTCCAGCAACGGGGAAACCTCGCTGAAGTATCGCTCCGCCCCTCCAACCTCGGCGTAGAGGTGATTGATCTGGAGCAACTTCACGGACCCGGCCTCCTACTCGCCCCTCGCATGGCTGTCCACTGCGGCCCGTCTCGGACCTCGGAGGCTGGCGGATTCGGTCTGCCCGGCCTCAGCCCTCTGTCCCCCCTCGCGCCGTCCGAATCTCGTCAGCGTGGTCCACGATCCACTTCCACAGGTGGTTCAACCCCTCCCGGACCCCGAGCCGGGGGGCCCACCCGAACTCCGCCCGGGCGCGGCGGATGTCGCTCACGTACACGCGTTGGTCCCCGAGTCGCCAGTCGGAGAACGTTGGATGAAGAGGCCGGCCGATCCGGGCATCAAGATCCGTCAGGAGCTCCAAGAGGGACAGGCGGTTCTCGGGCCCTCCCCCGATGTTGTAGATCCGACCGGCCGTCTGGTCGATCCGGTCCATTGCTGTAAGCATGGCCCGGACCAGGTCCTCCACGTGCAGAATGTCCCGCGATTGCTTCCCGTCGCCGTAGATCGTGAGGCCGGAATCCAGCGCCGTGGAGATCATGAAGTGGGCAACCCAGCCTTGATCCTCAGTGCCAAACTGCCTGGGGCCGTAGATGCAGGACATCCGGAAGACCACCGTGGGCAGGTGGTAGATCCGGTAGAAGTCCCGGACGTATTGGTCCGCGCATCCCTTCGAGCAGCCATAGGGAGAATGGAAGTCCAGCAACCAGGCCTCATCCACTCCCGGGCTCCCGTCGGCCAGCGCATAGTACCGATCGCGCTCCACGATCTGCAAGCCCTCCAGGCCCCCGTACACCTTGTTGGTCGAGGTGAAGAGGACCGGAACCCGCCCCGGGGCTTTCCGCGCCGCCTCCAACACGTTCAAGGTGCCCAGGGCGTTCACCTCGAAGTCCTCGCGGGGATTGGCCACGGAGGTCGTGACGGCCACCTGGCCGGCCAGGTGAAAGATTCCCTCGACGCCCTGCGCGGCCGCCTCGACCGCCCGGGCGTCCCGCACGTCTCCCCGGACGAATTCCACGTGGGTCGGGAAGCTCCGTCGCAGCCATTCGAGGTTCCGCTCGGTCCCGCGGCGGCTCAGGTTATCGAAGACGACCACTCGGTCCCCGTGTCCGGCGAGGGCACTGGCCAGGTTGCTCCCAATGAAACCTGCTCCCCCGGTGACCAGAACACGTTGGCTCATTGACGCTCCTGTCGCCAGCCATCAAGGTGCTGTGGCGCCCGCCAGTGCGCGAACACGAACCCGTACTCCAGCGCGCGAAAGCGGAGGAAATTCAATCCCGCAAAGGGGAGGACCCGGACGAGGCCACCGTGGCTGCGGGCCAGGCGCAGCCCGGAGCGAAGCGCCCGGATCCCCACCAGAAGGATTCCTGCCGCACCCAGCGCCGTGCCCAATGGAAAGAGGGGAAGGGCTGCGATCAAGCCCGCGAGGATCACCCAGCGCCCCAGGATCCGTCGCACGGCCGGCGCCGGGTTCAGGCGTCGGAAGAGAACCGTGAAATAATATTCCCCACGCCCCCGGCCGACCATCTGGTGGAGGAGGCCCCTGAGATCCTCGGGGGTGATGTGCCGTACCGGGATACTGTGGTCCACCACGCGCCGGAATCCCAGGCGGAGAAGGTTCCGACCGAAGGCCTCGTCCTCGCCCGACGCCCCGGGGAATCGCTCGTCGAACAGCCCGGCGCGTTCGAAGACGGCCCCCCGGCACGACCAGCCCTCTGACCAGACAAGATCGTCCTCCCGGCCCAGTTCCGTGACATGGACCGCGTGCAGAAAGTCCGGGACGATTTTCCCCTGATTCGCGACCTCCGACTCACAGATGACGAAGTCCGCGCCGTTTCGGTAGTGCGGCAGGATCCGCTGGAGGAAGTCCGGCGAGGGCACCACGTCGGCATTGAGGAGCACGAGGATGTCTCCCTTCGCCGCGCGGATGCCTCGATTCCTCGCCCCGGACACGCTCAGTCGCCGATCCTCGTGGATCAGACGGATGGAGCCTCCCTCGGCCAGCGGATGGAGGAGCGTCGGGGTTCGGTCGTCCGAGGAGTCCGCCACGATGATCTCTTTGTTCGGATAGACGATCCCCAGGGCCGCCTCGACGCAGGCCAGGATGTCGCGTTCCTCGTTATAGCTCGGGATGACGATGCTGACCAGTGGCGTCTCGCTCATCGAGCAGGATCCTCCGCCGTCGTCAGGATCACGGACACGGAAGCCGTCTCTGCTGAGTCGGTGAAGGAGTCATCCTCCCGCCCGACCCTCCTCGCTGCATCCGCCTTGCCAATCACTCGGGCAATTCTGGGTACGCCTCGTGGTAGCGGCGCAGGACCTGGGCGCCGATCACCTCCATTGCGAAGCGATTACAGACGTCCTCCCGCGCAGCCCGTCCCATGCTGGCCCGCAGCGCCCGATCGGAGAGGATCCGCTCGGCTGCCTCCGCCAAGGCACCGGCATCCCCAACGGGGGTGAGAAAGCCCGTGATGCCGTCCCGGACGATCTCCTCAGGCCCACCACAGCGGGTGGAGACCACCGGCGTCCCGCAGGCCATGGCCTCGACAAGGGCCATCCCAAACCCTTCCTGTCGAGAGGAGAGAACGACCGCCTCTGCGTCCTGATATTGCCGCACCAGCTCGGGGAGGGACAGCTCCCCGAGATAGCGAACCTGATGGGCAATGCCGAGAGTCCGGTCGCGGGCATCCAGCCAGGTCCGATCCTCCAGAGGGCCGACCAAACGCAATTCCACCTCCGGGTTGCGCGGCGAAATCCTGGCGAAGGCCTCGATCAGGAGAGGAAGATTCTTGCGCGGGTCATCCAGCCGCCCAACCGCCAGCACGTAGCGAGTTTGCCGGCGGCCATCCCGGTTCCCAGGCGCGAAGACCCTCGTGTCCACGGGAAGGTGAAGGACTCCCACCCGCAGAGGGGGGAGGCCGGTAACCTCCACGAGCTGTCGCCGGACATAGCCACTGATTCCGTCCACGATGGCCGCCCTTCGCAATACCCAACGTTCCTGGCGTTGCAGGAGCGGCTCCAGGCAGCCATTCACCGAGGCCAGCATGCGCCGTCCGGCCGACCCAGGCGAGGTTGCGCCCGATTGGCTGCGACGCTCGTCCGCAACCGTTGTGGCCACCCAGTCAACGAAGCGATGACCGTTCACGGCGAACAGGGCCTCCGCCAGATTCGCCCCCCGGATTACGTGGTACACGTCGAAGCCCCGGAGGGAACCCCGCACCTTGAGGGCGGGGATCAGGTATCGAAGCAGCTCCAGGTGAGCGAGATGATCCACCGCCAGGGCCGGCCGCCCCCAGGCCTCCTCCCATCGAGGGGAACCGAAGAGCAAGTATCTCGCGATCCGCCTGGTGGGGACCGGCGGCCCGAGGTAAAGGGGCGTAACCTCGTACCCCCTGCCGGTAAGGTATCGGCAGAGATTGGCGGTCACTGTCTGTAGTCCTCCGTGGCCCGGCGCAAAGGTGGCCAGGCACACGCGGAGGGCTCGGCGCCGCGGCCGGCAGGTGGTCATGCCACATCACCCGGCACAAGCTCTGATCCTTCCGAGCCGTGTTTCGTTCGAAAGGCGATCGGGGATTTCCTGCTCTCTGGGAGTCAAAGGAGCGGGCTCCGATAACGCACACTGCCGTAGGCCATCGCGAGGAACCCGAGGACCTCACACATAAAGGTGTTTACCGGAACCAGAACATACCGCTGGAACCACGAGAGATATGGGCTGGCCGTCCCCCGGTGTCGGTGCATCGCCAATGCAATCGCCAGGACTGCCACGCCGATGCCGGACCAGGGTGAGATCAGAAGGACCGCTGGGCTCAAAAGCAACAGGAGGATTTCCGCCAGCTTCCGGGGCGTGGACCAGAGGAAGCCGCCCCGCAGATACTGGCGGATCCGGGGGTGCCGCTTGACCAGAAGGGGTAACCGCTCTGTCCGCGGAAAGGTCCGACGAATCGGGTACCAAAAGGACTTGGGATACACCCCGTGCCGGGCGGTCAGGCGATCAATCCACCTGAACCCGTATCCCTGGCCGATGATGCGCCAGGCGATGTCCGTGTCGTCACCACATTCCGAGAGCTGATCGTCGAAAAACCGTCCAGCCTTGTCCAGGGCCACTGCACGGAATGCGATGGCTGCCGTGGGGAAATTCCAAACGAACTGCTTGAGTTCCACCGCATGATAGAAGGGGAACCGGATCGGCTCCGTCAGCTCAATCCGGCCCTGGACAATGCCGAGTGCGGGGTCGGCAACAAACTCCCGGACTACGGTAGCAAACCAGTCAGGTTCGGCGAAGGTATCCTGCGAGATGATGAACACCGCCTCCCCGCTGGCTGCCTTGATGCCGCGGTCGCGGGCGCCGGCGGCCCCGCGGTTCTCCTGGCGGATGACGGTCACGGGCAGGCCCTCTGGGCGCAACCGCTCCAGGATGGTCGGCGTCGCGTCCGTGGAACCGTCGTCGACAACAATGACCTCCCGGCTCCCGGCTGGATAATGGGCTGCGAAAACGGCCCGGAGACAATCCTCGATGGTCTCTGCGCCATTGTACGCTGGAACCACCACGCTGATCCGCATGTCGGTTGACCTGACTCCCGTGAATTCAACGGGGCAGGGCCGCGCGGCCCGCCCTCCTCTTCACGCCGATCGCGCTACCGCTTTCCTGAGCAATCCCATCAGTTCGGAGTAGGCGTCGCGATCCCAGAGGAATAGCAGGCTCGCGAACAGCAGGAGGCCGAGGAGGCCGAACAAGGCCAGGTCTCCTCCGCTGGTTCGCCACGCAAACTCCGGCACCAGGGCCCGGATTCCCCACACCCCCACACCCATCCCGGCCGCCACGACCAGGGCCGACCGGCTCGACTCCACGAAGCCCCAGAAGGACCAGCCCATCGTCCGGAAGACGATAGCCGTGAGGATGGGTCCGGTGAGGCCAAAGACGATGCCCGTGGCCATGGCCGCTCCGTTCACCCCGAAATGCGCCCCGATGAACACGGCACTCACCAGAAAAGGCAACGCCGCCACGGAATACTTGAACCCCACATCCGGCCGACCAACCGCGTTGAGGAGCGTCCCGAGGTGGACGCAGAGCCCCCTGGTCAGGGCATACGGGAGGAGGAGCTGCATGGCCAGGACCGCCGCGGACCACTTGGCCCCATACAGCGTCACCACGAACTCCTGCGCCAGGATGCCCTGCAGGACCACGGCCGGGACCACGAGGAGGGCGGTGGCCTTCGCCAGCCGGTAGTAGACGTGCGCCAGCGCGTCGCGCTGGTGCTGGACCTTGGCCAAGGCCGGAAAGGCGGCGGAGGTCACCGGCGCCGCCAGGTAGTCTGGAACGATCATGCTGCGTTGGTAGGCGAAGGAATACAAGCCAAGGCCGGTGGGTCCCAGGATCTTGCCAATGATCATGTAATCGGCGTTGTTGTTCAGGAAAGCCAACAGGCCGTCCCCTAGCAGGTACCGCCCGTACCGGAAGATCCGCGGCCAGTGCCCGGCCGACAGCCGCAGGCGCGGGCGCCAGGGATGCAGCCACCAGTTGAGCACCACCCCGGCGGCCCCGACGACAAGTTCGGGGAGCACCAGGCTCCAGAGGCCGAGTCCGCCCAGCACCGCGGCGATGGTGAGGGCCGACGCCAACCCGCTCAGCCCGAGGTCCCGGAGCGTCATGGCCCGGAACCGCATTTCCCGCTGGAGTAGGATGCTGTGGATCGAGCCGAGCGGAGTCACCAGATATCCCAGGGCGATCACCCACATGATCCGCGTGATCACGGGATCGCCATAGTAGGTAGCGACCAGGGGCGCCGCCAGGATCTGCAGCCCGCACAGGCCGACCCCCGCCGCCAGGTTCATCCAGAACGCAGCCACGCAGTACTCCTCGACCTCCCCCCGCTGGTGGATCAGGAAGGCTCCCACGCCGAGGTTTCCCAGGAGCTGAATCAGCACGGCGAAGGTCCGGCCGATGGCCACGACGCCGAAGTCCACGGGGAGCAGCCCACGGGCGGCAACGACCCCAGCCAGAAACCCGACTGTCTTGGTTATCAGGTTCCCGACAATCAGCCAAGCTGCCCCTCGCGCAACTTCCTGCGAAACCCCGCGCTTCCCATCCGGAGCATCCGAGTTCATCCGATGCTCGCCCTGGGGGCAATCCACACACGCGTCCACCTCACGGCTTAATCCAGGCGGAGGCAAAGGTATTCTCGCCGAAGGCATTCGAGAAGCCTGCCCCTCGAATCTGGCGATGGAGCCCGACAACATCAATGGGGCGGTGCATCGGCCGCTCCGGGTCCTCGCCCAGATCGATGAGCAGGATGAGCACTCCCCCTGGGTTCACGTGCGCGAGCAGTTCCACGAGTACCTGGTGGGGGTCGATCAAGTGCTCGAACACGGCATCCGTGTGGATGATGTCGAATGACCTGTGCAGCTTCAATTCCGTGGACGATGAGACGATGATCTCAATCGGGAGCCCGTACTTGCGAAACCGCCAAGACGCGAAGTCCATCACGTGTCCGGGAATGTCCAGATAGGTCACCCGCTTCCCCCATCCAAGCACGATTTCGCAAAAGGCCCCAAGTCCGCCGCCGAATTCCAGGAATTCACTGCCCGGATGGTCCTTGATCATGCGGACGATTTCCGGATTGAAGCCGTTGAGCTTGTCCAGAATGGCTCTCTTCGAGTAGTTCATACTCAAGAGATCGAAGGCATAGGTGTAAGACACGGCATAAAATCGGCTTGCGGCCTCCTGCCAGGAGACGTTTGCACGGATGGTTTGCCAGCTCTGCTTGTTCAGATCCGTGTTGCGATTGATGCATCGAGCAATCTCGTCAATCGAAAGCCCGGAGAACTCTGCATAGTCATTCACGATTTCATGCGTCGGGAGGTAGGTATACAGGGGAGCGTCGGTCTTCAGCATGGACCGAAGCCACTTGAGGGGGAGAGCGACCGGGTTGATCAGTGCCATGCGTTTCCCCTCACATGCTTGCGCATCGCTTCCGGTGGAAATGCATCAGGCCGATGCTGGGCCATCCGTGGGTTGGACGGATGCGTGGCCGA
>METI01000159.1:474-5031 GCA_001771285.1 candidate division NC10 bacterium RIFCSPLOWO2_12_FULL_66_18 | reverse complement strand
CCCTCCCAGCCCTGGAGGCCAGGGTCCGCGAGGCGGGGGCCACGCTTGCCCGCCGCTTCCGCCATGCCACGCTCCACCTGGAGGGGCTCCACTGCCCGGACTGCGCCGGAGCGGTGGAGCATGGGGTGGCCCACGTGCCCGGGGTCCAGAGCGCCGTGGCGAGCTTCGCGGCGGCGAGCCTCCACGTGGAATACGACGCGGACGCCACGGACCTGGACCGGATCGCGACCGCGGTGAGCCAGACCGGGTACCGCGCCGTCATCCCGGGCGCGGCGTCCGACGTAGTGGTCGTCCGGGTGCCGGAGATGGACTGCCAGGACGAGGTGAAGGCTATCGAGGGCACGCTGCGCAACGTGCCGGGCGTCGCCTCCTGGCAAGTGAACCTGTTGGAGCGGACCCTGCGGATCCAGTTCGACCCCAAGACCATTGCCCCCAACAGCATCCTTGGTGCCGTTCGGGACCTGGGGATGACCCCGGTCCTGGCGAGCCAGATTGCAGCCCGCGTCGGGTGGCAGCGGGACCCCCTGGTCCTCTCGACTGCCGCCTCGGGCGTCCTGTTGGGGAGTGCCCTGCTGGCCGGCTGGCTGGGGGCACCGCCAGCCCTTGGCATTAGTCTGTACGCCGCGGCCCTATTGGCCGGTGGCTGGATGACGGCACGCAAGGCAGTCCGGACGATCCTCGCCTGGCGCCTGGACATGAACGTGCTGATGACGATCGCCGTCGTGGGCGCGGTCCCCATCGGGGAATGGGCCGAGGCCGCCGCCGTGGCCTTCCTCTTCGCCCTGGCGCAGCTCCTGGAGACCTACAGTCTGGACCGGGCGCGTCAGGCCGTCCGCCGCCTCCTGGACGTTACACCGCCGGAGGCGACCGTCCGGCGGAATGGGCAGGAGGTGCGCGTCCCGGTGACGGCGGTCAACCCGGGGGAGGTGATCCTGATCCGGCCGGGAGAGCGGATCCCCTTGGACGGAATCCTTCGGGCCGGGACCTCCGGGGTGAACCAGGCCCCCATCACGGGGGAGTCCATGCCGGTGGAGAAGGCCCCCGGCGCCCAGGTCTTCGCCGGCTCCATCAACGGCGAGGGGGCCCTGGAGGTGGAGGTCACCCATCGCGCGCAGGAGACAATGCTGGCACGGATTATTGCCCTCGTGGAAGAGGCCCAGGCCCAGAAGGCGCCAGCCCAGGCGTTCGTCGAGCGATTCGCCGCGATCTACACGCCGGCAGTGATCGCGGGCGCTGTGCTTATCGCCGCGCTCCCGCCCCTGCTCTTCGCCCAGCCGGCGTGGCCCTGGATCTACCGGGCCCTGGTCCTTCTCGTCATCGCCTGCCCCTGCGCGCTGGTGATCTCGACCCCGGTCGCCGTGGTCTGCGCTCTGGCGCGCGCCGCGCGAGCGGGCGTCCTGATCAAGGGGGGCCGGTACCTTGAGGCATTAGGCCAGCTCCAGGCGCTGGCCCTGGATAAAACGGGCACGCTCACCCAGGGAACGCCGGAGGTGTTCGAGGTCCGGCCCCTGAATGGGGCTACTTCGGAAGAAGTCCTCCGCCTCGCGGCGGCCGTGGAAGCCCGCTCGGAACACCCCCTGGCTGCCGCGATCGTCCGGGCGGCCCGGGCCCAGGGCCTCACCTGGCCAGACGCGACTGGATTCACCGCGGCGGCCGGCCGGGGGGCGCACGCCGAAATCAATGGGCGTCGCTACCATCTGGGCAGCCACCGGTACGCCGAGGAGTTGGGGGTGTGCAACGGGGCGATCGAAAAGCACCTCCAGGAACTGGAGGCCGGCGGGCAGACACCCGCTATCCTGAGCGATGGCGCCCGGGTACTGGGCATCTTGGGGCTGGCGGACCAGGTCCGGGAGGCGGCGCCGGAGACCTTGGCAGAGCTGCGGCACTTGGGGGTTGGCCCGCTCGTCATGCTGACCGGGGACGTCCGGGGGACGGCCCAGGCCATTGCCCGCCGGGTCGGCGTGGACGAGGCCCGAGCCGAGTTGCTCCCGGATCAGAAGGTCGCGGCCATCAAAGATCTGGTCCGGGAGCACGGCCGCGTCGGCATGGTGGGAGATGGGATCAACGACGCGCCCGCCCTGGCCGCGGCGACGGTCGGCATCGCCATGGGGGCGGCTGGCACCGATGCGGCCATCGAGACGGCAGACGTCGCCCTGATGGGCGACGACCTACGGCAGCTCCCCTTCGCCATCCTCCTGGGACGGCGGGCCCTGCGGATCATCCGGGTTAACATCGGGTTGTCCCTGTTGACCAAGGCTGGCTTCGTCCTCCTGGCCGTGCTGGGTCAGGCCACCCTCTGGATGGCCGTCGCCGCCGACATGGGCACGTCCCTGGTCGTCATCTTCAACGGCATGCGGCTGCTGCGAAACGGGCGACACTGACCCTCAGCGAGGTCCGTCTGATGGGTGGACAGCATGGTGAAGCACCGAGACGTGCGGCAAAAAAACCGCCGTGTGGGGATGATCCTGATTGCGGTATTCCTGGGACTCGCCATCATGTCGGTGGTAATCGTGCTATTGCGGAAGTATGGGTTCGCATAAGCGTGGCGTTGGCCCAGGGGTGGGAGGGCTCCGGGGTCCGGCGCCGAGGGGAGTGGCACTATGGGGCGGTCGGGACGGTGGGTCCTCGTTGGAGCCCTGGCGCTCTGCGGGATCGTCCTCATCATTCTGGGTATCGGTGGCTTGCGCGGGTTGCTGGTCGTGGGAAAAGTGCCCCCGGACCTGTTGAGCCGGCAGGTAGGCTACACGACCGGCTCGCTGGCCGTTGGCCTGACGATGATCGTCTGGTGCCTCGTCACCGGCATCGCTTGGGCCCGCTCGGTTCGCGTGGAGACAGCCAGAAGTAAGGCGCGCCCTGCGGGTCAGGGCGACGGCTGATCCCGAACGACGGAGCCTCGAATTCTGCGGCCCCTGCCCTGGTCGGAGGCATGGGCGCGCCTTCTCCGCGAGCGCCTGCCTTTTCGCGCGTTCCTGGTGCGAAGAGGCGAAAGAGGCGCTCTCCTTTGAAAGGAGCCAGTACCCACATGGTTCTCGTGGCGAAATCGTTCGTGCTATTCGTGGCGGCGGGACTGTGCGAGATCGCGGGAGGCTATCTGATCTGGCAGTGGTGGCGGAACGGGGCGTCGCGGTTCATCGGGATTCTCGGGGCCGCAATCCTAATCATGTACGGCATTGTCCCCACATACCAGCCCGCCCACTTCGGCCGCGTCTACGCAGCCTATGGTGGGGTCTTCGTTGTGCTCTCCATTCTGTGGGGATGGGGTGTTGATCGCATTGCGCCCGACCGTCTCGATCTGCTGGGCGGCGCCATCTGCCTGGCCGGGGTGGCGGTGATCATGTACTGGCCCAGATAAGAGCGCGCCTGCCGCGGGTCGCCTGCAGCTGCGAAGAGCATCGGAACGGTTTGGATCGTCCCGCTCGCGACGACGGAATGCATTCCCGGACATGTTGTGCGGCGACTTGTCCCAAAAGGCCAAATCGTCAGCCCGAATGCCCCGCACTCGGAGGGTTCAGGGAAGTCACGCGAGAGGCAGATAGTCTTGGCACTGGCGGCGAAGTCGCTTGTCGGCGATGGAAAGCTTCTCTTCACTGGAGCGGGGGTTGCTCTCTGTTTCTTCATGCCGCTTCTGTTGCCTCCCTATCCTCTTCTCATGCTTGGATATGCCCTGGTGCTCTCCATCGCTTGCCTGGGCCTGAACCTGCTGTTTGGGAACACCGGCCTTGTCTCCTTCGGTCATGCCGCCTATTTCGGCGTGGGCGCATATACGGGCGGCTTCATCTACGCCTTCTCTCCCATCAGCTCGCTCGAAGTCTATCTGGTATCCGGCGTCCTCGCCGCGGCCGCTGTTGCTGCCGTCTTCGGGTTCATCTGTGTTCGAGCCACCAGAATTCACTTCACCATCCTCACCCTGGCCTTTGCTCAGATGGTGCACTCCCTCTTTATCAGCGGCATCATCTTCAGGCCCTTCGGCGGCGTGGGGAAGGGATTGTTCCTGACCGGCGGAGGGGGACTGTACATTCCCCGATTTACCATTGCCGGCACCGAGTTGGCCCCCCATGTCTTCGATACGACATTCTACTATGTCATTTTGGTTGCGTTCTTTGGGTGCGTGGTCGTGATGTGGCGGCTGGTCAATTCCCCGTTCGGAAAGGCCCTGCAAGCAATTCGGGAGAATGATACGAGAGCAGAATTCATAGGCATACGCGTTCGCCGGTACAGGTGGTACGCGTTCATCATTTCGGGAACCTTCACGGGGCTCGCAGGCGGCCTCTTTGGCCAGTGGAGCAGACAGGTGACGCCCGAGCAGCTCCATTGGCTTTTTTCGGCCCAGTTGGTCCTGGCAACGGTGCTTGGGGGAACGCGGCACTTCATGGGGCCCGTGGCAGGGGCATTTGGGATCGTTGCCCTCCAAGAGATCGCCTTGCGCTTTACGCTGTATCGGAGTCTGGTCCTGGGCCTCATGCTCATCGCAGCCGTTCTTCGGTTCCCGGAGGGCCTGGCGGGCAGCGCCAGCGCCTTGATCAGTAAGGCGCGAGGGGTTGGAAAACGCCTGGGGCA
>METI01000159.1:0-451 GCA_001771285.1 candidate division NC10 bacterium RIFCSPLOWO2_12_FULL_66_18 | reverse complement strand
CTGGGGCACAAGTGATCCTACCGAACCTTGCGTACGTGGACCACACGTACAGCCGCTACGGTCCGCCGACTCCATCCCCCGTGCCGCCGGAGTGATCTGCTTCCCGAGAGTTCCCCCGGGGAAGACGCGCCTGGTTGTCGAACGGGCCGCTGGGGGCGCGGATTGTGCCGGTGCCTGATGCGGTGAGCCGCCTCTGTGCCTCCCTATCCCGCATTATTCGCGAACATGTTCGCGAATACTCACGGGGAATGACCCAATCCCAATGGCCAATGACCAATGGCGGATGGGATGTTCGTGACGCCCCGTGACGGCGCGCTGTGCGCGCCCACCATCGTTGGTCATTGGAAATTGGTCATTGGTCATTGGAGCACCTAATCACGCCGCGGTTCGATGCCCCACTGAGCGGGAAGGTTTCCGAGAGCTCGTTCCAGCGCGTACGCCACAGTGAGCA
>METI01000158.1 GCA_001771285.1 candidate division NC10 bacterium RIFCSPLOWO2_12_FULL_66_18 | reverse complement strand
TCCCTCGATCCGCTCGTCCGGCCGCGCGGTCCACTGCAGTTTCCGGCTCACCCCGTAGTTGTCTATCTGCTGGTACAGGGGAATGGCCGGCGGGTCATCCAGGAAGAACCGGCTGACCTTGGAGTACATCTGCAGCCGCTTCTTGGGATCCATGTTGGTCTGGGCCTCGTCCACCAGGGCGTTGAAGTCCGGGTTCCAGTAGTTCGCCAGCAGTTGCCCTGTCCGGAACATGGGAACGAAAGTGTTATCCGCATCCCAGGTCGTGTTCCCCCAGCCGATGAGCCACATGGGAGCGCCGCCGTGGCGATAGGCCACGTTGTTCATGTACGTGGTCCACTCGTAGACCTTGAGCTGGGTCCGGATGCCTGCCTGGGTGAGCTGGCCCGCAACCGCCTCGGCCACCTCCTTGTCCTTGGGGTAGCGGCCGCTCGGGGAGTTCAGGACCAGGTCAATACCATTGGGATACCCGGCTTCGGCCAACAGCTTCTTGGCCTTGGCGGGGTCGTGCTTGAACGGCTTGATCTTGGGATCGTACCCGAAGTGCTTGGGCGTCAAAGGCGTCGCCGTCCGGATGCCCTGCCCCTCCAGGACGTTCTTGATGATCGAGTCCACGTCCACCGCATAGTTGATCGCCTGGCGCACCTTCGGATTGGCCGCCGGGCTCTGGACCGGTTTGGTGCAATCCCACGAGCCCTGAATCAGCTCGCACTGCACGGTATAGACCGGGATGAAGATGGTCCGCACGCTCGGCGCGGAAGAGACCGTCACCTTGGGATGGTTCTTGATCTCCTTCACCAGGTGCGGCGGAACATTGGTCGCCAGATCCACTTCCCCCGTCTGGAGGGCTGACATCCTGGTGGTCTCTTCGGGGATCGGACGAAAGATCAGCGTCTTGATCTTGGGGGCGCCCATCCAGTATCGCTCGTTCGCCTCCAGCTCGATCTGATCATCTTTGACCCACTTGACGAACTTGAACGGGCCCGTGCCCACGGGGTTCCGCGCCAGGTGCGCCTTATCCTTCTCCTTGAAGTACGCGGGGGGGACCATGGCGCCCCGCAAGGCCAACTGGGCGTCCAGGGTCGGGAAGGGCTTCCGGGTGACGATGTGGATCGTGTACTTGTCCTTCACCTCCACCCGCTCGATGATCCGGAGCGCCGTCATGCGCAGGTTCAGCGCCGGATTGGCCAGCCGTTCCAGGCTGAACTTGGCCGCCTCGGCATCGAACTCCTCCCCGTTGTGGAATTTCACCCCCTGGCGCAGCTTGAACTCCCACGTCGTCGGATTGACCAGCTTGTAGGACGTCGCCAGCCAGGGGACGATCTTCAGATCCTTGTCGCGCACCACCAGGGTATCATACAGGTTCAGCAGCACGTTGAAGGCCGGTGTCTCCTCGTGGTCGTGGGGATCCAGCGTCGTGGGGTCCACCCCCTGCGCCACCACCACCTTGCCGCTGGGTGCCGCCCACGCCGCCGGGGCCAGGAAGACGAGCAGGACCGCACACCACACCCATCCCTTCCCGTTTCGCATCGCTCCCCCCCTTTTCATGTAGCCGTCAGCCATCGGCCTTCAGCCATCAGCTTTCCTCAGACCTGCAACCGCGGATCCAGGACGTCCCTGAGCCAGTCCCCCAGCAGGTTGATCCCCAGGACGGTCAACATGATGCACACCCCCGGGAACGTGGCGAGCCACCAAGCCGTGGACAGGTAGGCCCGCCCATCGGCCAGCATCCCTCCCCACGTCGGCGTCGGCGGCTGGATCCCCAGCCCCAGGAACGACAGCGCCGACTCCAGGATGATCATCCGCGCCACCTCCAGCGTGGCGATGACGATGACCGGCGTGAGCACGTTGGGGAGCAGGTGCCGGAAGATGATGCGGCCTCCCCCGCCGCCCAGCGCCTGGGCCGCGGCCACGAATTCCCGCGTGCGGAGTGTCAGCACCTCCGCCCGCACCACCCGCGCGTAGGAGACCCAACCGGTGATCCCCAGGACGGAGATGATGTTCCGCAGGCTCGGCCCCAGGACCGCGATCACCGCCAGGGCCAGCAGGATGAAGGGCATGGCCAGCATAGTGTCGGTCAGCCGCATGCACAGGTCATCCACGCGTCCCCCCCGGTAGCCCGCCACCAGGCCGATGAGCGTCCCCAGGGTTCCCGCCACCGCCACGGCCGAGAGCCCGATGATGAGCGAGATACGCGCTCCGAAGATGATCCGGCTCAGGATGTCCCGCCCCAGGTGGTCCGTTCCCAACACATTCAGCGGACCTCCGGGCGAGGCCCAGCCCGGCGGCTTCAGCCGTCGCGTGAGTTCCTGAGAGGTCGGATCGTAGGGCGCGATTAGAGGGGCAAGGACGGCCGACGCAACTACCGCCAGGAGAACGAGGAGGCCGCCCAGGGCCGCCTTGTTGCGGCCCAGTTCCCGCAGGACGCGCCGGAGGTCTTGCCGCCGCTCCCGCAGCTCACCCGCCTGGCTGATGTCCAAGGCGATGGCGCGACCGTCACTCATGAAGGCAGGTTTCCTGGTACACTGTTCGAGGTTCGACGTTCAAGAACCCTGAACCGCAGCACCTCGAACCGCAGCACCTTCTTCACTTGTAGGCCACCCGCGGGTCCACATAGGTGTAGAGGATGTCCACCAGGAAGTTGATGAGGACGAAGATCGAGGCCAGGGTGAAGACCGCGGCCTGGACGATCGGATAATCGCGGTTGGCAATGGCCTGCACCGCCAGCCGCCCCACGCCCGGCCAGGCGAAGATCGTCTCCGTGATCACCGCCCCGCCGAGCAGCGTCCCCAGGTCCAGACCGATTATCGTGATGACCGGGATGGCCGCGTTCTTCAGCGCGTGCTTCAGGATGACCCGGACCTCGCTCATCCCCTTGGCCCGCGCGGTCCGGACATATTCCTGCCCCAGCACCTCCAGCATGCCGGACCGGGTGAGCCGCGCGATCCGCGCCATGGAGAACGCCCCCAGCGTCACGGCCGGCAGGATCAGGTGCCGCAGCGAGCCGGTGCCGAAGGCGGGTAGGAGATTCAGCCGGACCGCGAAGAGCAGGATGAGCATGATCCCCAGCCAGTACACCGGCATGGATTGCCCCAAGAGGGCCATGACCATTCCGGCGTGGTCCACGGTCGAGTTGCGCCGGACGGCCGACAAGATCCCCACGGGCACGGCCACACAGACCGCCAGCCCCATCGCCGCCAGGGTCAACTCGAGGGTGGCCGGCATGCGCTCCAGGACCAGGCCCAGGGCCGGTTGCTGGTGCCGGAACGACAGGCCGAAGTCCCCCAGTGCGGCGCCCTTCAAGAAGCGCCCGTACTGGGTGTCCGCCAGGAACCGCCAGGGGGGATGCATGTAGTTCCACGGCGGCCACCGGAGGAAGAGGGGATCGTTGAACCCCATGATCTTCCGGAAATTCTCGATGTCCTCCTGGGTGGCATCCGGCGGCATCAGGAGGATCGCCGGATCCCCCGTCAGGTGCAGGAGGATGAAGACGATGAGCGAGATCCCGAACAGGACCAGGAGGGATTGCCAGAAGCGACGCGCGAGATAGCGGGTCATATGCGAGACGAGCGCTGAGGGGTGAGCAATGCGCCGGCGCCGCGTGGGGGCCCCGGGACGCCGGGCCCGGGCCGTTCTCGCAAGGGCATCGTCATGCCCCCCTCGATGGCATGCCCTATCTAGACCGAAACTCCCGACCGCGTCAAGGGGAATCCCGATGGGCAGGAATGGCGCTTGACCCAACCCCTCGAGCGTGTTAGACGGGATGGCGACGACAGAACCCGTGCACATCCGGAAGGAGCATCCATGAGGACGTCTACCACAGCGGCCATGACCACCGAAGAGATCATGCGGGTCGCCCTGGATCAGTCCGGGATGCGGGACATCCCCGCGGACTCCGGGGTGCACGTGCGGGGCGACGGCATCCGCCGGATCTATGCGACGATTGACTGCGACGTGGCCGACCTGCTGCTGGCGCGGGAACTCCGCTGCGATGCCGTGCTCACCCATCATCCCGAGGGGACGGCCTCGCTCCACGGCTGGAGGTTGATCGCCCGCCAGGTCGAGCAGATGGTGGAATGCGGGGTCCCCGTGGACAGGGCCGAGGCCGCCATCCAACGGCGCATGCACATGGTGGAGTTGAACAGCCACGTCCGGAATTACGGCCGCGTGGCGCAGGCCGCGCAACTGCTGAAGCTGTCCTTCCTCAACGTGCACCTTCCCTGCGACGTCATCAGCCGTCGCCTCATTACCGAGAAGATGGCCCCCTTCCAGCAACCGGACAGCCATGCGACGGTGGCCGACATCATCGCGGCGCTTCAGGAATTCCCGGAGCAGAAGCTGGCGGCCACGGAACCCAAGGTCCTCCTTGGCGCCCCGGATCGCCTCGCCGGACGCGTGGCGGTGGCCATGGCTGGCTATACCAACGGCGGCCTGGAGGTTCTCAAGGCCTACTTCGAGGCCGGCGTCGGGTGCGTCCTCATGATGCACTTCCCCGAGGCAGATCTGCGAGAGGCGCGGGAGCAGAAGCTGGCAGGCAACCTGATCATCACCGGCCACATGGCCAGCGACTCCATCGGGATCAACGTGTACCTCGACGAGCTGGAGCGCCGCGGCCTGGAGGTGATCCGGGCGGGCGGCATCATTGTCCCCCGCTAGTGGAGGGACGCGGGATTGAAGCCGCCCATCCCCGGGGCCCCGCAGGATCCCGCCCGCCTCATCCGGTGGGGCCGGATACTGGCCCTCCTGGTGCCCCTCATCCTCTATGCGGGCAGCCTGGCCAACGACTTCCTGATTGACGACGAGATCATTCTCACCGCGAACACCCGCCTCGCTCCCGGCCAGACCCCGTGGGAGATCTTCCGGCGGCCCGAGCAGTTCGCCGACTTCAGCCTGCCCTACTATCGCCCCCTGACGAACCTCTCCTACTGGCTGGACGGCCAGCTCTGGGGCCGTCGCCCGGTCGGATTTCACCTCACCAACTGGGTGCTGCACTCGGCCGGCACCCTCCTCACCTTCGAGTTCGCGTGGCGCTTGACGCGCGATCCAACCCTTGGGCTGCTGACCGGCCTGCTGTTCGCCGCCCATCCCATCCACACCGAGTCCGTGGACCTCGTCCAGGGGCGGACGGATCTCCTGGCGACCCTCTTCACCCTGCTCAGCCTGTTGGCGCTACGAGGGTGCGTCCGCGCCGCCGGACCCGGATCCGCGCTGGCTGCGGGGACGGCCAGCCTCCTGGGGCTCATTGGGGCATTGCTGTCAAAGGAGACCGGGATCGTGTGGCCCCTCCTCGCGACCGGTTTTCTCTGGGCGGATCCCGAGGGTGTCCGCGGGAGGTCAAGGCGATGGGGTGTGATCCTGGCGGGAGGAGTCGCGGTCATCGCCGGATATCTCGCGGTGCGGCGGATGGTCATCGGAGGGATCCTGGGCGCCGACCTGGGCAGCCTGACCACGCCGCGCGTCGGTCTCCTCCCCGTCACGCTGGCGATCTACGCGCGGCTTCTCGTGTGGCCGTTTTCCTTCTCGTTCATCCGGACGGTCCCGGCGCCCCAGACCTGGTCCGAGCCGCGCGTCCTGGGGGCCGCCCTCCTCGCGGCGGCGATGCTGGCCGGCCTGATCGTCCTGGCGCGGCGGAATCGCCCTGCCGCCCTCGGGATGGGATGGGCCCTGGTCAGCCTGCTCCCGGTGTTGAACCTGTTTGCCATCCCGGGATTCGTCGTGGCGGAGCGGTACCTGTACCTGCCGTCCGTGGGATTCGCCCTGCTTGCCGCGGCGCTCTGTCGCCGGGCGCTGCTCGCGTGGCCTGTCCGGGCCGTCCGAGTCCCGCTCGTCGCCGCGCTGGCCGTCCTCCTCATCGCCTTCGCCGCGACGATCCAGGTGCGGACCGCCGAGTGGGGGGATCCGGTCGGCGTTTACGAGGCCATGGCGGCGCGCGCCCCGGCCTCCTTCTTTGTCCAGAGCAACCTGGGGCTGCTGTACCTGAAACGGGGCCGGGCGAATGATGCCGTGGACGCCTTGCGGCGCGCCCGGGACCTGGAGCCGGACAATCCCGTGGGGTGGAACAACCTGGGGGTGGCCCTCGCCGGAAGCGGACGGCTGGAGGAGGCCCGGCAGTCCTACGAGCGGGCCATCGCCTTGCGCGGGGAATATCCCAAGGCGTACGAGAATCTGGCGGCGGTCCTGCTCGCCCTGGGAGACCGGACGGGCGCCGAGGCGGCCGCGCGCGCAGCCCGGGAACTCACCCAGCGGATGAGATGATGGCGGCTGCCAAGCGGGAGGCGGGAAAGGCAGGCAGGGGAAAGGTCAGCGGGCGGGTTCCCGCAGGCGCGGGACGCTCACTCCACCACGACGTTCGTTGACGTGCGCAGGACGCCGGGGACCGCCTGGATCTTCGAGACGACCGTGGTCCCCAGCGCGTTGACGTCGGGCGCCTCGATGAGGGCGATGGTGTCGTAGGCCCCCGTCACCGCGTGGGAGATCCGGACGCCGCTGATCTTGGCGATCTTCTTCGCCACGTCCTTCGCCTTGCCGACCGTGCACTCGATGAAGATGAATGCCAGGACAGGCATGGTCAGTTCCTCCAGCGTCACCGCCGACCAATCAGGGCCGGCGCCCGGCGTCAGAACGGCACGACCTGCTTGAACCCGGTTCCCTGGCACGCCGTGCACTGGCAGACGCCGTTACCATGACAGGCCGGACACGGCGTCTCGACCGCGCTCTCCTCGTGTCGCTTCCGCAGGATTCCCGAGCCGCCACAGTTCGGGCAGCCGATCTTCTTGAGCCCCTGACACATGGGGCAATCCACCAATCCGCCAACCATTTCCACTCCTCTTCGGGACGTGCCGAACAACTGGCCGTCCCATCCTGGCCCAATGGCACATTGTGAGAACAGAGGCCCGGTGTATATCACCGAATGACACCCCAGCGCAACAGAATAAGCGGGTCAGGCCTGACAATCTTTTGACCTGGGAGGGGATATTGGGCTAGAGTGTCGCGTCGTCCGCTGGACCGCCAGGATTCCTTATCGCACGGGAGGCCACCATGCATCCTGCTATCACCTACATCCAAGAGAAGCGGGACTCCTTCGTGGAGGAACTGAAGGCGTTTCTCCGCATCCCCAGCGTCAGCACCAAGTCGGAACACACAGGCGACGTCCAGAAGGCCGCCGAGTGGCTGACCGCCGAAATGCGTGCCATCGGCCTGGAGCACGTCCAGATCCTGCCGACCGCCGGTCACCCGGTCGTGTACGCCGACTGGCTGCACGCTCCCGGCAAGCCGACGGCCCTCATCTACGGCCACTATGACGTCCAGCCGCCCGAGCCGCTGGACCTCTGGATCACCGGCCCTTTCGAGCCGACCGTCCGGAATGGCGAGCTGTACGCCCGGGGCGCCGTGGACGACAAGGGGCAGGTCTTCATGCACTTGAAGGCGTTGGAGGCCCACCTGAAGACGCAGGGCGCGTTGCCTGTGAACGTGAAACTCCTCATCGAGGGCGAGGAGGAGATCGGGAGCCCCAACCTGGATCCGTTCCTCCTGAAACACCTGGACCTGATCGGGGCCGACGTGGTCGTCATCTCCGACACCGCCATGATGGCCAAGGGGGTCCCGGGCATCACCCACGGCCTCCGCGGCCTGATCTATTTCCAGATCGACGTGGAAGGAACCAAGAGCGACCTCCACTCCGGAGGCTTCGGCGGCGCGGTCATCAATCCGGCCTTCGCCCTGGCCCAGATCCTGGCCCAGCTCAAGGACCGGAACGGCCGGATCACGATCCCGGGATTTTACGATGAGGTCCGGAAGCTCTCGGCCGAAGAGCGTCGCGCTATGGGGCGACTGCCCTTCAGCGAGAAGAAGTTCCAGAAGGATCTCGGTGCCCCGGCGCTGTTCGGCGAGAAGGGGTTCACCACCCTCGAGCGCCTCTGGGCCCGCCCCACCCTGGAGGTCAACGGCCTGGTGAGCGGCTTCATCGGCGAGGGCGCCAAGACGGTGCTGCCGGCCCGGGCCATGGCCAAGGTCAGCATGCGGCTGGTTCCCGACCAGGACCCGGCGAAGATCGCCCGCCTCTTCACCCAGCACGTGAAGCGCCTCTGCCCCAAGACGGTCCGGCTGAAGGTCACGGAGATCTCCGGACGGGGGATGCCCTGGCTGGCCCCCACCGATCACCCGGCCACGCAGGCCATGGCGCGGGCCATCCAGAAGGGCTTCGGGAAGCAGCCCGTCTTCACCCGCACCGGCGGCACCATCCCGGTCGTCGCCACCTTCACCCGGCTCCTCAAGGTGCCCAGCCTGCTCATGGGCATCGGGCTGCCCAACGAGAACGCCCACGCCCCCAACGAGAAGCTGGACCTGGACAACCTCCACCACGGCATGCTCTCCGCCGCGCACCTCTGGAACGAGCTAGCCGACACCAAGCTGATAAGATCCTGATCGCGCACTCCCACAAGGAAAAAGGTACCGGACACCTTTCGAGTGGGGCAGCGCGCCGTGGGGAGCGCCGCGTTCCTGACCCGCTCTCTCCCGCCACGCGGGAGACGACGAATCATCCTCGTGCCTCCACACATTCAAGCACATGAAGGCTAAAAGGCGTCCGGTGCCTTTTTCCTAGCGAGAGGGAAGAGGCGGGGAGCATGCCAAAATGATGTGGACTCAATGATCGGGGCCGCAGGACCCGTTACTAGCGCAACCGCGGATCCAGGGTGTCGCGCAGGCCGTCG
>METI01000157.1:18508-30516 GCA_001771285.1 candidate division NC10 bacterium RIFCSPLOWO2_12_FULL_66_18 | reverse complement strand
ATCACGTCGGAAAACCTCTTTCTGTAATTCTCCTTCCCCAAGGAATTCGCACCGGACATCCCTGATCGGCCTCGTGGGTTCTTCGTGGACCATTCTTCTCCCGGACCCCGCCAGCCATCGAAAAAGCAACGGGCGGGGAGGTCCTGACTCCTCCCCACCCGTTGCTACACGACACGTGGGTCCCGGTGCCGGACCCGTGTGCGGTTGTCGGTCGGCTGAAGCGGCCCGGGCTACGCCGTCACCTTGGCGGCTGTCGTCGCCGGCTCCTCGGGACGCTTCGCCAACAGCTCGGAGACCAGCGCGACCGCACAGATCACCCCGGCGGTGTAGAAGGCGATCTGATAGTCCTTATATGTGTCGAACAGCCGGCCGCCAATGATCGGACCGATGATCCCGGCCACCCCCCACGCCGTGAACAGCGCGCCGTAGTTGGCGCCCACATTCTTGGTCCCCCAGAAATCCGCGGCCGTGGAGGCGTTCACCGAGAGCTGGGTGCCGTAGCACCAGTACACCACGAACACCAAGACGTAGAACAGCAGGACAGTGTTGCCCGCATAGTACAGGATCGGCATGGCCACGACCGAAACGCCGATCATCAACCGCAAGACGTTGAGGCGCCCGAGGGCATCAGACATCCAGCCCGAGAAGATCCGGCCGCTGGCGTTTCCGGCAGCCCCAATGAAGATGGCCGTGGTCGCCAGCGCCGCAGACATCCCCTTGCCGCGGGCAAATGGGACCAACTGGCTGATCACCATCAGGCCCGCCGATGTACCAAGAGCGTAGGCAATCCACATGAAGTAGAAGCCCGGCGTCCTGATCACCTCACTTGGGCTGAACTCATATTTACTTGCCGTAGCCTTGGCCGCCGGGGCCGGCGTCCAGCCCTCCGGCTTGTAGCCCACCGGCGGATTCTGGAGCAGGAATGCCCCGATCATGCTCATCACGAAGAAGATGATCCCAAAGACTGTGAAGGTCGTTCGCCAGCCGTACGTCGGGATCAGCCAGCTTCCGCCCAACGGGCCGAAGATGGCGGAACCCCCGCCGTATCCCGCGACCGCCAGCCCAACCGCCAGACCCCGCCGATCAGGGAACCACTTGGACATGACGGGAATCGGCGTCGCGTAGCCGAAGCCTTGGCCGACTGCGGCTACCCCGCCAAGCCAGAAAAAGAGCCAGGGCAGGCTGGTCGTCCAGGTGCACATGAAGAACCCGATAGCATTCAGCGCACCGCCAATGATCGACACCCGGGTGGGTCCCAGCTTGTCCTGCATCCGCCCGCCAAAAATGAACGTGATGCCGAACACAAAGACCAGGATGGTGAACACCCAGGCAGTGTCAACACGCTTCCACCCGAACTCCTTTTCGAGCGGCAGTACGAAGATGCTCCACGCATAGACCGCGCCGAGGGCGAGGTTCATGGAGAGCCCCCCAACGATGCGCCACCACCGGTTGATATAGCCTTCTGCGCTCATGTCCCCCCTCCCGCGCGGTTCCCCGCGCTACCACCCCGAAGAATTCAGGACACCCACAGACGCTTCCGTCACCCTCGCAGACCGCTGCTCCTTCGGTTACTCCTCAAGTGGGAATCGAACATCCGGCAGATTCCGAGGTGGCCCGCATCCGCTCCTCAGGGCTTCCCGCTGTCCTCCTCGGCCGTCGGGCTGGTTCTATCCGGCAGTCCTCGGCATCTCTTCAGGATGAGGTCCACTCATGGGGTCTGGGTAAGGGCACGACACTATTAGTCATTTCTTTGGGCACTTCTGCCATGCATGAGACTTGACGCAGCAGTTCTTTTGTTAAAAGCATGACAAAAATGGCCTGTAAATGTGCTATATTTTTAATGAAGAAACAGGAATGTCATGGCAAAAAAGAAGAGGCCTATCCTCGCTGTGAGGGATCGCGGGGTCCCGTTAGAAGCGAATCGGCTTTTCGAGGGCCTTTCCCCACAGGAGCGGGAGCGGGCCATTGCCTCGTGCATCCGCAAGCGCTTCGGGCGGGGAGAGCCGGTGTTCTCGACGGGGGATCGCCCGGAGTTCCTCTACCTCCTGGAGACGGGCCATGTGCAACTGGTGTCCCTGGAGGAGAGCGGCGCGGAGCGCATCCTGAACGTCTTCCGGCCTGGGGATGTCTTCGGCGAGATCCTCTTCTCGGTGGAGCGGCGGCCGTTCGACGCCGTCGCCGTGGATGAGGCCCGGGTTGCGATCATGTCCCGAGCCACGTTCCTGGAGTTGCTGCACACCTCCCCCCTGTGCGGCTTGAACTTCATTCGGCTCATCTCCGACCGGCTATTCGACACGGAGCGGGATCTGGCGGCCCTCTCCCGGACCTGGACCCGGCCCCGCCTCGCCCACCTCCTCCAGAAGCTGGCCGACAATCTGGGAGAGCGGACCCCCCAGGGCACCCTGATCACGGTGCCGGTCACCCACGAGACTATGGCGAGCATGATCGGGGCCAGCCGGGTCCGGGTCACCTCTTACCTGAATCTGCTGCGGCGTGACGGTCTCCTGTCCAAGCAGGGTCGCCTCATGGTGATCCGGACCGAGGGCCTGAAGGGCTGGCTGAGCAAAAAGGGCGATTGACGCGATCGCGTCCGGTCGGCCCAGCGGGCCACGAGGCGTGTTGGGATGGCTCCGGCGGCGGAGTTATGGGAGGGGTTCTCTCGCGAGGAGCGCGAACAGGTCGCGAGGTGCTGCCCCGAGCGGCGCTTCTCCAGGGGGAGCACCATCTTCGCGCCGGGCGATGCGCCGGATGCCCTCTACATCGTGACGTCGGGACTGGTCACCCTCAGTCACGTATCCGAAGACGGCCAGGAATCCATCCTTCGGGTCTTTGGGCCCGGTGACGTGTTCGGAGAGCTGTTCCTGACCGTCAGTGAGCGACCCTTCCTGGCCACGGCCCTCACGGCCTGTGTGGTCACCGTGATTCCTGGGAAGACGTTCCTCCACCTCCTCTCCACCATTCCCAAGATCGGATTCAATTTCATCTGCGTCCTGTCGAGGCACCTGGCCGAGATGGCTCTCGACCGTGGACAGTCCAGCCACAAGTGGTCCTTCCAGCGGCTCGCCCTCACCCTCCTGAAACTGAGCGCGGCCCATGGGATCGAGGAGGAGGCGGGAACCGCCATCGCCCTCCCCTTGACCCACCAGATACTCGCCGACCTGATCGGGACCAGTCGCGAGACAGTCACCCGCCACCTCGGGCGCTTGAAGCGACGGGGAATCGTGAGCCAGCGAGGTCGAACCCTCTGCATCCAGAAGGCTCGCCTGCAAGCTCTGGTTCCGGAATCGCCGCCCACCCGCGTCTAGGCTCCTTCCACAGACCGTCCGAGGCATTGTGTGACACCTGTCACAGCGGCGCGGACCCCCGGGCCCTAGCTTCTTAGTTGGGAGGTGGGAGGAACCGTTTCGGGGCGCCTGAAAAGCGCACCTCGTTGACCTCGATGGGAGGTGATACACATGGAAGTCATGACCTTGGACCCACAGTACCTGCCGGTCTTGGGTTCGCTGATCGCGGGGGGCCTGATTCTGGCGACCGTGATCGCCGCGGTTGTGTACGGGTGGATGAGTGAGAAGCCGGCCCATGCGGCGGCCGAGCACGAGCCTCTCAAGAAAGCCGCCTGATTTCCCTCAAAGATCTCCCTTCAGGCGGACGGCTGGGGCCACGCCTCCCCGGCCGTCCGCTTTCAGCGCTCAGCTTCTGATCTCTGACTCAATGACCGCCTCCGGACAAAAAAAGGCGCCTGCCATTGGCAGGCGCCTGTGCCTGAGGGGTGGACCGCACTGTCCACCAGGAATGCTTGCCTCGATCTAGCGTTCTCTGATCAGATTCTCCAGAACCCCTTCCGTTAGCGGAATCTCCCTCTGACCTCAGCCGCCAGAATGATGGCGCGAGCGATCTCGGCCATAGGCCGCTGCGTGTCCATGCTCTTCTGTCGGATCCGAGCGAAGGCCTCTTGTTCCGAGACCCGCTCCATCTCCACCAACAGGCCCTTGGCCCGCTCGATCACTTTGCGGGCCTCCAGGGACCGCCGGAGCGCCTCCGCCTCCCGCCGCAGGGCCAGGATCTCCTGGAAGCGGCACACGGCCACCTCCAGCGTTGCTTGCAGGGTGGCCGGTTCCACCGGCTTCACCAGAATTCCCATCATGCCGGCCTGTATCGCCCTGGCGATGGCCGCAAAATCGGCCGCGGGTGTCAGGAGGACTGCAGGGATCCCGTGCTCGGTGGCCAGGCGACCGGCCAGGTGAATTCCGTCGCCCTGTCCCAGGTCGGCCGCCACGATTGCTACATCGGGACTCGTCATGGCGGCCTGACGCATGGCCTCTTCAGAATCGTTGGCCTCGCCCACCACGCGGCTACCGTTGCCGGCCAGCGTCGTCCGAAGGACCGCTCGGTGGTCCGCATCGGGATCAACCAATAGGATCGCTCGTTCCACGGCCACGCCTTCCCTGACCTGATGCCTCGTTCCCGGTCGCGGGTGAGGGCCACGCGGGGGCCCAGCGAGGAGGAGAGGTGAGTCGCACTCGGGCCGTTCGCCTCTCCTCCCGGCGAGCAGGGGGTTGTCCCTCAGGCCAAGGGGGCCTTGACGTTGACGAGACTCGGTTCCGCCAGGGTCTCCCGCTTGGTCAGGCCAGCGCCCGTGGGCGTCCGCAGGGTGGAGGCCAACTGGAAGTCCGGGTAGGCAGTGATCCCATGTTCGCCCACGTCCAGGCCTTCCATTTCCTCTTCAGGGCTCACCCGGATCCCGATGGTCACCTTCATCAGGCCCCAGCCGATCAGGGAGATGGCGAAGGTGAAGACCCCGGCGGCGATGACGCCGGTTAGCTGGGCCAGCAAGAGCTTCGGCCCACCGCCGAAGAACAGGCCGTTGCCCGTCGTGTTGGGGATCAGATCCTGCGCGAACAGTCCCACGGCCAGCGTGCCGAAGACCCCGCAGACCAAGTGAACCGAAATCGCTCCGACGGGGTCATCCACCTTGATCTTGTCGAAGAATAGCACGGCTCCCACCACGAGCACGCCGGCAATCAACCCGATAATCAGCGAGCTGGGCACGCTAACGAACGCGCAGGGGGCGGTGATGGCCACCAGGCCGGCCAGGCAACCGTTCAGGGTCATGGACAGATCCGGCTTTCCCAGCAGCCACCAGGCGGCCAGGGTGGCGCTGAAGGCCGCCGCCGCCGCCGCCGTGTTGGTCGTGGTGGCGATGCGGGCGATGGCGGACCAGTCGGCGGCCATGGTGCTGCCCGGGTTGAATCCGAACCAGCCGAACCAGAGGACAAACGTGCCGATGGTGGCCGCCGTCATGTTGTGGCCGGGGATCGGATTGACTCGACCGTCCTTGCCGTACTTCCCGAGGCGGGGCCCCAGAATCACGGCACCAGCCAGGGCAGCCCAGCCACCTACGGAATGGACCACGGTTGACCCGGCGAAATCGAACACCCCGAGCTTCGCCAGCCAGCCGCCGCCCCAGATCCAGTGGCCCACGATGGGGTAGATGACGCCCACCATGAGGAACGAGAAGAGGATGAAGGCCCGGAAGTGGATGCGCTCGGCGACCGCCCCGGAGACGATGGTGGCCGCGGTCCCGGCGAAGACCAACTGGAAGAAGAACTTCGCCCAGAGAGGAACACCTGTCCAGTTGATGGCGCTGTACACCCCCTTATAGGCATCCCCTACGGCCGGGCTGTTGTCGGCCCCCGTTAGGAAGAAAAGCCCCTGGGTGCCGAAGAGCGTGTTCCCGTCTCCAAACATCAGGCCCCAGCCGAGAATCAGGAAGGCCAGGGACGAAACGGCGAACACGATGAAGTTCTTCGAGAGAATGTTCACTGCGTTCTTCGCCTGGCACAGGCCCGACTCGACCATGGCAAAGCCCAGGTTCATGAAGAAAACTAGGAACGCGGTTACCAGCACCCAGACAGTGTCCATGGCGATCTTCGTGTCTTTAATGGCGTCCGCCATTTCCTTCGTGAATGCCGGGGCCGTCCCCGCCGGAGTGGCTGCGCCGGTGGCGGCTCCTGCTGCCGCGGCCGCCGGAGCGGCCGCATCTTTCGTGGGCTCCTCTGCGGCGAGAACGACCCCAACCCCCCCGAAAAGCGTTACCAAAGACAAGAGGATAGCCAGACCCCGCATCCGTTTCCGCCAGTGCACCATGATCAATTTCCTCCCTTTCTCCCTCTCCGTGCTAGATGGCTGCTTCGCCCGTCTCACCCGTCCGAATCCGCATGACATCCAACACCTCGGTCACCATGATCTTCCCATCGCCGATCCGGCCGGTGCGCGCCGCCTCGCTGGCGGCCTTGAGGGTTTTTTCAAGCATGGCATCGGAAACCAGGATCTCCAGTTTCACCTTGGGTAAAAAGCTGACCGTGTACTCGCTGCCGCGGTACGTCTCGGTCTTTCCTTTCTGCCGGCCGAAACCCTTGACCTCGCTGACGGTCATTCCCTGGATGCCGATGGCTGAGAGCGCCTCTTTCACCTCATCCAATTTGTGGGGACGAATGATCAGATCCAGTTTCTTCATTGGGGCTCCCCTATGGTCTGTTCCAGTTATGCCACGAGCGGGTTGCCTCGACGCTGACGACATGACGACATATGGACTTGGCAAGCGCCGTGCCGCGGGGTTTCGTGCAGGGACCAAGGGGCTGCAACTCTCTATTTGGTGGGGGTTCTGGCTCCAGGTAGGCCGTGAAAGTCCTCAGAACCCGCGTTTCCGAGTCCCGACGAATTTGTCAGAGACGACAAAGTTGTTGGTTTCGACAAACGGGAGACGCGAGCCGCGAGCCGAGAGCCGAGAGCCGAGGATGAAGAAACGAGAGAGGCCGCGAGCCGGGAGCCGCGGCGAGCGGCAGGGGGGCAGAGGGGAGGAGGAGCAGGGGGGGCGGGAAACGTGGGCCCTGAAGCTGAGGCGTGAAACGTGAAGGGTGAGGCAGGAGCCAGAGAGCGAAAGGAAAATGGCGGAGGGCGGACAGCGGCGGGAGACCGGAGTCCCCGTTAGGCCTCCCGAGCGCGAGGCGGCTCGGGGAGCTGGAATGACCGGACGATCTGATGCCTGCGCAGCCGATAGCCCAGTTGGCGCGGTGTGATGCCGAGCAGAGCCGCCGCCCTGGCCTGGATGCCGTCGGCGCGGGCCAGGGCCCGGATGATCTGCTGCTGCTCCAGATCGCGGAGGCTCGAGAGTCCGACGGCGGGCGAACGTCCGCCGGGATCGTTCCTGCGCCCCGCGACCGGCTTGGCCCGTGCCTCCTCGGGCTCCTCCTGCGCGGCCTCGAGGGAGAGCGGCAGATCCTCCGGCAGGACCAGTCGCCGGCGCGACATGACCACCATGCGCTCGATGCAGTTTTCCAGCTCGCGGACGTTTCCGGGCCAGTCGTAGTTGAGCATGGCCTGCAGGGCCCGCCCGGTGATCCGCACGCGCCGGTTGTTCTCGCGATTCCACTTGGCCAGGAAGTGCTCGATCAAGAGGGGGATGTCCTCGCGCCGCTCGCGGAGCGAGGGGAGCAGGAGGGGGACCACGTTCAGCCGATAGTAGAGATCCTCGCGGAACTCGCCTCGGGGGATGGCCGCCTCCAGGTCCTGGTGGGTCGCGGCGATGATGCGCACGTCCACGGCGATGGTCTTGGTCCCGCCCACCCGCTCGAAGCAGCGTTCCTGCAGCACCCGCAAGAGCTTCACCTGGACCGGCATGGGGATGTCCCCGATCTCGTCCAGGAACAGGCTGCCCCGGTCGGCGAGCTCGAAGCGTCCCTTCTTGGCTGCCGTGGCCCCGGTGAACGCGCCCTTTTCATGCCCGAACAGCTCGCTCTCCAGCAGGCTCTGGGGCAGGGCGGCGCAGTTGAGCTTCACGAACGGGCCCGAGGCGCGCGGGGAGTTGAAGTGGATGGCGCGGGCGATCAACTCCTTGCCGGTTCCGCTTTCGCCCCGGATGAGGACGGTGGTCCGGGTCTGAGACACCTGCTCCACCGCCTCGTAGATCTCGCGCATCCGCTTGCTGCGGCCGACGATGTTGTCCAGCCGGTAGCGGGCGCGGAGGGCCTGCTGCAGACTGCGGGTCTGCTCCAGAAGACCCTCCCGCTCGCGCATCACGTGCTGCTGGAGATTCACCGTCTGCCCGATCAGGGAGGCCACGATGGTGAGCACCCGGACATCCTCTTCGAAGGAGGTCTCCTCCGCGAAGAGGCGATCCACGCTCAGCACCCCGAGGGTTTCCCCGCCCACCTTGATGGGCACGGCGATGAATGCGATGGGCTGCGCGCCGAGGTCCCCGCGCGACCGGGTCCGATCCAGGAACAGAGGCTCCTGTCCGATGTCGGGGATCACCATGGGCAGGCCGTGCTGCATCACCTTGCCCAGGATGCCTTCCCCCATCTGGTACTTTCCCCGGGCCATCTCTGCCGGGGTCATGCCCAGGGCCAGCCGGATGGAGAGCTCGCCGGTGGTCGCATCGTAGAGCAGGATGGTGCCCTTCCGCATCCCCATGAAGGAGTTCAGGATCCGGAGGGTGCCGGTCAGACTCTGCTCCAGATCCAGTGACGACCCCAGGATCTTGCTGATCTCATACAGGGTCGTGAGTTCCAAGACCCGGCGATTCGATTGCTGGCGCTCGCCGATGTGTGACACGGGCTTTGGTCTGGCCTCCGTCGGGTCGCGGGTCGGACGGCCAAGGGGAAAACCTACCACATGGCGCAGGAATCAATGCGGACAGACCCCTCGGGGTTCGAACGGGGTGGAAGCAGCTTCTGTGCCATCGCCAGTCCCCCTGCTTCGAAGCTGCATCCGTGGCAAGCGTAACGAAGGGTTAGACGGAAACCTTGGGGGGGAGGGCAGGGGAGAGCCCGGCAAGTGTGCCCACGCGACAGGCGCCTCGGCTGGCGATTGCCCAGATTTTCACCTTGGGCGCCTTGACTATGCGGGGAAAACTGTTGACACCCGGCTGGAGGCAGGGATAGAGTTCACTCCAATAGGGCACCCGCCTGGTGCCTTTACCGTGAAGCACCTTTATTTGCCCGCCATTCGATGGAACCCCACTGCCAGCGGCGACTGTCCCCGCCGGGCGGGGTCCGGGGCCCTTCCCGGCAAGACGAGGGTCGGGACCGTATGCCGAAGATCAGGGACACAAAAGGGGGAGGACCTATGAAGCGCGTGAAGTCATGGATGATGCTGGGGGCAATCGGGCTGGCGGTCCTGACATGGGGTCTGGCCAGTCCCGCGTCTGCTGGGGAGAAGATCGTCCTGAACGTGGTCACGGCCGGCGACACCAACATGCACGAACTGCAGAAGAGCGTCTTCGGCACGGCGTTCATGCAGAAGTTCCCGAACGTCGAGATCAACGCGGTGGGCAGCGGACCGGGCGATCCGGGCAGCCGGGTCATCTTCCAGAAGTTGAAGAGCCAGAAGGACGCCAACGTCGCCAAGTACGACATCGACGTGGCGATCGTCCACCAGAGCATCATGCCGGACATGCTGCAGAACGACCTGCTGGCCAAGTACGGGCCGGAGATCGCCACCTACAAGCTGATGACGGCGGCGGACGGCCGGAACGCCCTGGGCTTCAACGTCGAAGGCTACGTCATGCCCATGTTCCACAGCCAGGTGGTCCTGGCGTACCACCCGGACATGGTCACGAACCCGCCCAACACCTTCGATGAGCTGGTGGCGTGGATCAGGGCGAACCCCAAGAAATTCGGGTACAACGGGGTCAAAGGCGGCATGAGTGGCACCGCCTTCGTCACCGGCTGGACCTACTGGAAGACGGGGAAGTACGACCAGTACGCCAAGGGTGCCTATGACAAGAGCGCCCAGGCGGGCTGGCCCGCGGCGATCAAGGAGCTGAAGGGCCTGCCGGTGACGATGACCACGGGGAACAACGACACGCTGGACAAGCTGAACCGGGGCGAGATCGCCATGGGGCCGGTCTGGGTGGACATGCTGATCAACATGAAGAACGAGGGTCGCATGGACCCCAAGATCAAGATGAAGCTCATCTCGCCGGGCTTCCCTGGCCAGCCTATGTACCTGGTGGTGTCCAAGAAGGCGGCGAACTACGAGATGGCCAAGAAGTACGTGGAGTTCATCACCTCGCCGGAGCAGCAGGCCAAGGTGATCGTGGAGCGGAATGGCTGGCTGCCCGGCATTGACGCCAAGCACGTGCTGCCGGTGGTGGCCCCCAAGGCCAAGGCCATGCTCTTCGGGGACGTCCCGCCGGACGCGCTGGAGAAGTACGGGCTGGTCTTCCCCCAGCAGCAGTACTTCAAGGATATGCTGACAGCCTACGAAGAAAACTGAGACCACCGAGACCCGGGAGAGGGGGCGAGGGGTGAGGAACCCCTCGCCCTTTTCCTATGCGACCCTCGCTCCGGATCGCCAGCCTGATCATCGCGCTCCCGCCCCTGGCCATCGTCGTCTGGCTGTTCTTCATCCCCTTTCTGTCCTCGGCGCACCTGAGCTTCCTGCGCGAGGACCAGTGGACCCTCCGGAACTATTTCCTGGTCTGGCGGCTCTACCGGTATGATATCCTCTATACGCTCTGGATCGCCTTCGTCAGCCTGGCGGCGGTCCTGGGCATCGCCGTGCTGCTCTGCGGTTACCTGCGGGTTCACACCAACAAGCCGGTGGAGTTCCTCTTCAAGGTCCCGTTGTTCATCCCCTTCGTGGTGGTCGGGCACGCCATGCGCGTCCTTTTGGCCCCCAAGGGGACGCTGAACTCTGTCCTCAGCCAGATCGGCCTGATCAACCTCAACGACCCCCCATCCATCGCCTTCGGGTGGATGGGCATCGCCGTCTCCCTGATCTGGAAGAACCTGGCCCTGGCCGTGCTCCTGGTGCTGGGGGCCTACCGGTCGGTGGACGAGACCTACCTGGAGGCGGCGCGGAACTTCGGGGCATCCACCCTCCGTCAGATCCGGGACATCCTGCTGCCCATGTCGGCGGCGTCGCTGGCCGTGGCCGGCGCGTTCCTCTTCACCTCCATGCTGGCCTCCTTCTCCGTGCCGCTCATGATCGGCAGCGGCGAGCCTCCCCAGATGGTGATGATCGACGTCTACTACCGCATCAACTACCAGGGGGACTACGGCACGGCCAACGCGCTCGGCGTCGTCTCGTACCTGCTCGCCATGGGCGTGGCCGGCTACTACCTCCGGACGATAACGAAAAAAGAAACGTAACCGCAGATGCACGCAGATGTACGCAGATATCCCGGAATAACTGCGAAGGGCCTCGATATTGAGTCCGAACCCATCTGTGTGTATCTGCGTTCATCTGCGGTTGCATGTCAGGGGTTGTCTCGATGTTCATGAGCAGGCGCGTGCTCCGGATGGCGGGGACCGTCCTGGCGGCGGTGATCATCTTCGGGCCGCTGTCCAGCCTGGTCATCTGGTCCTTTGCCGAGAAGTGGTACTGGCCGCATCTGTTCCCCCAGCAGATCGGCCTCTTCTACTGGTCCAAGGTCCTTCAGGGGGACATGTTGCGGGCGCTCCAGTCGGGCTTCCTGATCGCGGCGGTGGTGACGGTCCTGACGCTCGTCATCACGGTGCCCCTGGCGTATCTGCTGGCGCGCACCCCGATCCCCTTCAAGCCGGTGATCCTCATGATCTTCCTGCTGCCCCAGGCGTTCCCGCAGCTCCCCGTGTTCGTCAATTCCACCACCCTGCTGTACCGGATCAACCAGGGCGGGAAGTTCTGGGGCGTCGTCCTGATCCACATGGTGGGGGCACTGGTCTTCGCGGTCTGGACCATGACGGCGGTGTTCAAGTCGGTGCCGGAGTCGCTGGAAGAGGCGGCCATCAACCTGGGCGCCTCCCGGCTCAAGAGCTTTTTCTCCGTGGCGTTGCCGCTGGCCACACCGGGCATCATCGCCAGCACGCTCCTGGTGTTCCTGTACTCGCTGGACGAATTCACCGGGACCCTGCTGGTGGGGAGCCCGTTCATCCTGACCTTGCCGGTGTACATGTACCGGACCTCGGTGGGATACGAGCTGCAGGTTGCCTCCATCAGCGCGCTGATGCTCATGGTGCCGG
>METI01000157.1:0-18496 GCA_001771285.1 candidate division NC10 bacterium RIFCSPLOWO2_12_FULL_66_18 | reverse complement strand
GGATCGTGTTGCTGATCCTGCTGGAACGATACATGAAATCCGAGTACCTCTCGATGTTCGGACGCATCTGACTCGAAGAGCCGAGAGCCGCGAGCCACGAGCCGAGACCTGCAACAGCGGCGGATCGCGGCTCACGGATCGCAACTCGCGGCTCGAGAGAGAGGCCATGGTCGAAGTTCGGGTTGAGAACGTCCGCAAGACGTACGGCAGGGTCGAGGCCCTGAGGGGGGTCTCCCTCAACTTCCGGAGCGGGGCGCTGACCGCCATCCTGGGCCCCAGCGGGTGCGGCAAGACCACGCTGCTCCGGAGCATCGCCGGCTTCATCGAGGTGGATGCGGGTCGGATCCTCTTCGATGCTGAAGAGGTCACCGGGCTTCCCCCGCAGCGGCGGGGGACCGCCATGGTGTTCCAGAACTACGCCCTGTGGCCGCACATGACCGTCTTCGAGAACGTGGCCTACGGCCTGCGCCTGCAAAAGGTCCCCGCGGCCGAGATCCGCCGCCGGGTCCTGAAGGTGCTGGAGCTGGTCGAGATCGGGAGCCTGGCCGACGTGGAGTCGCGCAAGCCTTCCGCCCTGAGCGGTGGGCAGCAGCAGCGGGTCGCGCTGGCACGCGCCCTGGTGGTGGAGCCGAAGGTGCTGCTCATGGATGAGCCTCTCTCGAACCTGGATGCCAAGGTGCGCCAGCGGCTGCGCGTGGAGCTTCGCCGGCTCCAGAAGCAGGTGGGGATCACCGCCATCTACGTGACCCACGACCAGGAAGAGGCCCTGGCTCTGGCGGACACGGTGGTTCTGATGAACCAGGGGATGGTCGTCCAGACGGGCACGCCCCAGGACATCTATCTCAAGCCGACCACCGCCTTCGCCGCGGAGTTCCTGGGGGTCAGCAATCAACTGGAGGGAGAGGTCACCGACGGGAAGCTGGTCGTGGCAGGCCAGTCCATCCCCTACACGGGCACCGCCCGAGGCAGGGTCACCGTCATCTTCCGCGCGTCAGACGTTCAGATGGAGGAGCCGTCGGCACCGCCTCGGGGGGGCACGGTGGCCCTGACCGGGGTGCTGGAGGAAAGCCTGTTCCTGGGCGCCCACTACCGGCATTACATCCGTCTGGCGGACGGCATGGTGATGGCGGACAGCCCCGACCTCCGGCGGCCCGGCCCGTTTCGACTGGTGCTCCCTGCCGACAAGGTCCAGGTGTACGGGGAACATAAAACGTAAAACGTGAGACGTAATGGCCTTACGTTTTTTACGCCTCACGGTTTCCGGGCTGACTCACGTGGCGCGGGCGTGATGACGGTACGAACAAAAGGGAAGTCCATCATCCTCGACACCGATCCGGGCATCGGGACACCCGGATCCGATGTGGACGACGGCCTGGCCATCGTTTTGGGCCTGCTGCACCCGACATGCGATCTGCTGGGCGTGACCATCGTGGCCGGGAATGTCGTCCATGAGGAGGGCCTGCCGAACGCCCTCCGCCTGCTGGAGATTGCCAGGCGGACCGAGGTGCCCGTCGTGCCGGGCGCGACCCGGCCGCTGCTCCGGGACCCGAGCCGCATCCGGGAATTGATGGGGGCACGACGCCGCCAGGCCGTGGAGCGGTTCTGGGACGTGCCGCCGTTCGACCCGCCGACCCTGGCCCCGGCCACGTCGCGCGCCGCCGAGTTCATCGCCGACACCGTCCGGGGTCGGCCGGGCGAGGTGACGATCGTCGCCATCGGCCCCTGCACCAATGTGGCGGCCGCGTTGCTGCTCGATCCCGCCGTGGCGAAGTCGGTTGCCGAGATCGTGGTCATGGGCGGCGCGATCCGCGTCCCGGGCCTGGTCACACCGGCGGTCGAGTTCAATATCGGCTATGACCCCGAGGCCGCCGCCGTCGTCCTGGCCTCCGGCGCGCCGGTGACCCTGGTCCCCCTGGACGTCACGACGCGAACCGTCATGACCCCCTCCGACCTGGAGCGGATCGCCACCGGCGGGTCCTCGCTCCACGACTTCCTGGCCAAGACCAGCCGGCCCTGGCTGCGCTTCGCCATGGAGGTGCGGGGCCTGCCGGGCTTCTGGCTGCACGACCCCCTGGCCCTGGCCTATGCCTTGGATCCGGCGATCCTGAAACTCACCCCCATGCACGTGGCCGTCGAGCTTGGCGGTGAGTTGACCGCGGGCCAGCTCCTGGGATACCCTGAATCAGCCCGATTTCTCATCCCGGCCCCGGGCCCGCTGAACGCGCGGGTTGCGCTGGAGCTGGATGCGGCTCGCTTCATGGAACTGTTCCTCGGCACCGTGGCCGGCCACCACCCTGCAAAAGGAGACGCAACATGTCGCATCGAACGATCCTCACAATCGTCCTGAGCTTTGCCCTCGTGAGCGGCGGGATCCTGCCGGGGCCATCGAGCTCGCCGGTTGGTCCTGGGCCGGCCCAGGCCGCGACGGAACTGCAATTCCTCTCCGTGGCCCGCGGGGAGCCCCGCCGGCAGGCGATCCTGGCCGCCGTGGCCGACTTCGAGAAGGCCAACCCGGGCGTGAAGGTGGTCCTCTCCGAGATTCCCTTCGACCAGTTCTTCCAGAAGGCGGCCATCGCCCTCTCGTCCGGCAGCGGCATAGACGTCTTCGACGTGGACAGCCCGCTGGTGGCCTCGTACGGGCACCAGGGCGCCCTGCTCCAGCTCGACAAGTACTACAGCAAGGAGAACGCGCAGGACTTCACCAAGGTGGAGCGGGACCTCGCCACCTACAAGGGCAAGATGATCTCGGCCCCCATGGGCTCCACCAGCGTCGGCATGTTCGTCAACGTGGACCTCTTCAAGGCCGCGGGGCTGAAGCTCCCGGGCACCGACCCCAAGGAGCGGATGACCTGGGACCAAGTGGTGGAGCTGGCGAAGAAGGTCCAGGTGGACAAGAACGGGAATAAGATCCCCGATGTGTGGGGCCTCGCCTTCCAGCAGTACGACCGCCCGTACATGATGCTGCCGCTGATCCTGTCCAACGGAGCCGGCGACCTCAGCCCCGACGGGACCACGGTGGACGGCTTCCTCAACAGCCCGGCGGCCATCGAGGCCGCCCGCTGGTACGGCGATACCTTCAACAAGCACAAGATCTCGCCCCGCGAGCAGATCCCGAACCTCTTCTACACCGGCAAGCTCGCCATGTACGTGGCGCCTTCCTACGAGGCCAACACCCTCAAGAGCCAGTATCCCAACGTGAACTGGGTCCTCGTCCCCCACCCCTACTTTAAGAAGCCGGTGACGGAGACCGGGGCCTGGCATGCGGGGGTATTCTCGGGCACGAAGCATCCTGACTTGGCCGTGGCGCTCCTCAAGGCCTACACCGATCCGGAGCCGGCCAAGCGGAACTACAAGATCATGAACTATATGCCGGTGCGGGAGTCCACCTTCAAGGCGTTGCCCGAGACCTTCGAGGTGATGCCGAACAAGCTCTTCTACTGGGAGATCGTCCACACCGCAATCGCCCGGCCGCGCACGCCGGCCTACCGCGAGTACGAGGACCTGCTGCGCCAGGCCTTTGCGAACGTGCGCCAGGGTGCGGATGCGGCCAAGGAGATGAACGCGGCCGCCGAGAAGATCAACACGCAGTTGCGCCGCTACAAGTAGACCGCGCCCGCCCGTGACCCGTCGTCGCGCCTGGTCGGTGGTCCCGTACCTCTTCATCGCGCCCGCCATGGTGGGGTTCGGGCTGTTCAAGCTCTACCCCATCATGGAGGGGCTGCGCCTGTCGTTCTACGAGGTCCGGCCGATCGCCAGGACGCAGGACTTCATCGGCCTGGCCAACTTCGCCGAGCTGGTGCGCGATCCGGTCATCCTCAAGGCCACGGTCAACACCCTCCTTTTCAATCTTGCAGTCACCCCGGTACAGGTCGTCCTGGCCCTGGGGTTGGCGGTGCTCGTCAACCGGAAGGGGCGAGTCCTCCAGGCCTTCCGGTCGTTCTTCTTCATGCCCGCCGTCATTTCCCTGGTCGTGGCGTCCATCATCTGGAAGCTGATGTACGCGCCGGACAGCGGACTCATCAACGGCCTGCTGATCGCCGTGGGCTTGCCCGCCCAGACCTTCCTGACCAGCCAGTCTCAAGCCATGGCGTCGCTGATGGGCATGGTCGTCTGGAAGGGGGTGGGCTACTGGATGGTGATCCTGCTCGCCGGGCTGAAGGAGATCCCCGAGAGCATCCAGGAGGCGGCCATCGTGGATGGGGCGGGGCCGGGGCGGCGATTCTTCTCGGTCACGCTTCCCCTGCTTTCGCCGACCCTGGTGTTCGTGGTGGTGGCGGACACGGTGATCAACTTCCTGCTGTTCGTTCCGGTGTACGTCATGACGCAGGGGGGGCCGTCCGAGGCCACCACGTTGCTGATGTTCGAGGTGTACCGCAACGCCTTCGTCTACACCCGCTTCGGCTACGCGGCGGCGATTTCGACGGCCCTGCTCCTGGTGATCGCCGTCGCGGTGAGCATCCAGATGCGCTTCCTGCGCGTCGAGTTCGAGTACTGAGCCGTGCACACACCTGCCGGTCCACGCCAGGGCGCTCCGACCCGCCTCCTGCGGCGCGGCCTCTTCGGCAGCGCGCTGGGGGCGACCCTGCTGCTCTCGGCCGTCCCCCTGCTCTGGGCGCTGACCTCGTCGCTTCGCCCGGACGATGAGATCTTCCGGTACACGACACGCCTCTCCTGGAAGACCCTCCTGCCCATCGGCGGGACCTTCCGGAACTTCCGGGAGATCCTCTTCGAGGATCGCTTCGCCCGCTTCTTCGGGAACAGCCTCTTCGTCGCCGGGACGACGATCGTGCTGGGGCTCCTGGTGAACTCGCTGGCAGCCTTCGGCTTCGCGCGGTTCACCTTCCGCGGCCAGAAGCTGCTCTTCGGCCTCGTGCTGGTCACCTTCATGGTGCCCTTCGAGGTGATCGTCCTGCCGCTCTACCTGGTGGTCCGCTCCATGGGGTGGCTGGATACCTACCGGGCCCTGATCATCCCGGCGGTGCCGGACGCCTTCTCCATCTTCCTCATCCGCCAGTTCATGGCGAAGCTGCCCAAGGATATGTTTGACGCCGGGCGGGTGGACGGGGCCACGTGGTGGGACCTCTACTGGCGGATTGCGCTGCCGAACGTGAAGCCGGCCCTCATCACGGCCAGCCTGCTGCTCTTCCTCAGACAGTGGGATGCCTTCTTCTGGCCCCTGGTCGCAACCTCCTCCTTGGAGCTCACGGTGATTCAGGTCGCCCTCACCAAGTACATGACCGAGTTCATCACCTACTGGGGGCGGCTGCTGGCCGGATCCATGCTGGCCACCATTCCCATCGTGGTCCTCTTCTTCATGCTCCAGAAGTACTACGTCCAGAGTGTCGCCTCGACCGGAATAAAAGGGTAGGGGCCCCGTCTGCCATGGTCGGCGTCCGTTTCTCGCAGGCCATGGTCCTCATGGTCCCCGGCGCGATCCTGCTCCTGAAGCGCGTCCTCAAGGCGGAGTACCTCGCCTTCTTCGGCCAGCTCTGACGCGGAAAAGGGGACGTAGGTTCTAAAACAACTTGACAAACGTCCGCGCCCGGACGTAGGGTCTCGCCATGCCCAGACAGCCCCGCCTGGATGCGCCGGGCACCCTCCATCACGTCATGGGCCGGGGCATCGAGCGCCGCAAGCTCTTCCAGGACGACACCGACCGGGACGATTTCGTGAGTCGGCTCGCGGCGCTGTGCCGGGACGGGCAGTGGAGCGTGTACGCCTGGGCGCTGATGCCGAACCACTTCCACCTCCTGGTGCGCACGGGCCCGGTCCCGCTCTTCCGGAGCATGCAGAAGCTGCTGACGGGCTACGTGGTGAACTTCAACCGCCGGCACAAGCGGGTCGGCCACCTCTTCCAGAATCGGTACAAGTCCATCGTCTGCGAGGAGGACCCGTACCTGCTGGAGCTGACCCGCTACATCCACCTGAATCCCGTGCGGGCCGGCCTCGTCAAGCGCGTGCCGGAGCTGCGCGGGTACCCCTGGACGGGCCATGCGGCGCTCATGGGGGGCGGAGACCGGGCCTGGCAGGAGACGGCCCCGGTGCTGGCGTACTTCGGGCAGCGGCGGAGGCGAGCGGTCCAGCGGTACGAGGAGTTCGTGCGGGCAGGGAGTGCGCAGGGCCGGCGGCCCGAGTTGGTGGGGGGCGGCCTCCTCCGGAGCCAGGGGGGCTGGGCGCAGGTCCTCCCGCTGCGACGGCGGGGGGTCAAGGTCGCGTCGGATGAGCGGATCCTCGGGAGCGGCGCCTTCGTGGAGCGGCTGCTGGCGGACGCGGCCAAGCAGGAAAAGGAGACCCTGCGGTTGTCCCGGAAAGTGGTGGCCCTGGCGATCCTGGGGAGGCAGATCATCGCCGCGGGAGGGGTGCGAGCCGAGGAGTTCCGGGCCGGCCTGCGCCGGAGGGACGTGGTCAAGGCCAGGAGGCTGTTCTGCCAGGTCGCGGTGCGGGGCATGGGACACTCGGGGGCGGCGGTGGCGCGGTTTCTGGGGGTGACGACCTCGGCGGCCAATCGGCTCGCCGCGTCCGAGCAGCTGCCGGAGGTCCGGAAATTCCTGAACGCACTTTAGAACCTACGTCCCCCTTTATAGAACCTACGTCCCCCTTTACGCACGGTGGCCCGGGCGCGCCGAAGCCACGCATCCCTCTACACCGCTCCGCCGGCTCTCGCGGAATCCCCTTGGCACCTTTCTCCGGGTCGGCTACCATTCGCCAACCGGGACGTCAGCTTGGGCGACCGCCTATGGGATCCGGGACGGGAGCCGTGGTCCAGGCTCGGAACCTCTTCTGTCGGATCGCCCTGGAGAAGATGGGCGATTCTGGTGCCGAGGTCGCGCGCTTCCTCGGGGGGACCATGTCCTCGGTGAATCGGTCGGCCGTGTCCCCCGAACCGCTCGACCCGAAGAAGTTCCTCAATGCACTTTAGAACCTACGGCCGCGGGTGAGCGCTGGCCGTTAGACCTCAGCAAATGGCCGAGATCGCATCAACTGAATCCGTGCTCGAAGGACAATGGGTCCGCGTAGGCGGCGCCGTTCAAGCAGACGAGGTTGCTTTGCGAATTCAACGCCTATTAGACAACTATCTGAAGTTTGTGGCGTCCCGCGATGGTGGATGGACAAAGCTTTACCGTGACCCCGCGGACGGTCGGTATTGGGAGCTTACGTACCCGATGAGCGAAATACACGGCGGCGGGCCGCCTCGGCTTGAATCCATATCTTCTGCTGTCGTACGCTCAAAATATGGAAACGCTGAGGTCTAACCATCCAATCCACTCTGTCGCGTGCAATCGCTACGCTGTATTGCGCGCGCAGGTGATTGGGACACGTTAGATGGCCTGAAAGTGGGGGATGTGGGGGACAAATGCACAAAGTTCTCAGACTCGGTGCGATGCTATTGCTGCTTGGCGGCTTGGCGTCTCCCTGGTCACGAGCTGAGACCCCGCTGGAAACTCGGTTGCTCCTCGGCGGAATGGTGGAGATGCTCGTCCCGACGGCGTTTCACCCGATGCCAGAGGACATCCTGAAGCTCAAGTACCCGATGGAGCGCCGTCCGACGCTGGTTCTGGCGAACGACGCCGGCTCCGTCAGTCTCGCGTTGAATCACACTCGAAATCCGCTCCCGAGCAAGGAGCTCACGGAGGCCCATCGCGCCTTCGACCGCATGTTTCGAAACATGTACCCGTCCGCTCACTGGTTCCGGAGCGAGGTGACATCCCTGAATGGGCGACAGTTCATCCTTCTTGAACTGCGCACACCTGCCCTCGATACGGAGATTCGCAATCTGATGCTCGCAACCTCTGTCGACGAGCGCCTGCTTCTCATCACGGTCAACATGACGAAGGAACTCGAAGGTGAGTGGCTCGAGGTGGCGAATCGCATGATCCGGTCTGTAGTAGTCAAACCATGATCTGTGCAACCGGGAAGATAGGTAACAGAATAAACCGGCAACATGGGTAACACTTGCCGTCTACGCTCGGATGATGTAGTCCCGTTCGTCGATCCGTCCCAACAGGACGCGGCAGAAGTAGATCGACCAGATGCCATCGGCCACCTTCTCGAGGCCGATCGGGTGTTGCTTGAGGGCGTTGGCGATGAAGACAAGCCGTAAAAGGGGACGTTGCGGCTTTAATGGCTTTGCCGGTGAGTGGATCACGAGCAGGAAATCGGACCGCCCGGCGGGAAAGCTGGGACGCTGGGAGGCTGGAACGCGAAGCCGAATGCGGAATGACCGGGAAGAGCCGCGAGCGGAGAGGCGAGGTGGGCGGGAGACGGAGGTGGAAGGCGGGGTGGAAGTCGGAGTGACTAATTCTTGATACCCGGGTTGGGTTACGGTTAGCGTAGTAGTTGCATATCGCAAGGACTTCAAGGTCAGCCAGGGGCGCCAAGGCCGGTGCGAATGCGCATCGCCCACGACTATCAAGGCGTATCTGTCTGGCTGACCGATGAGCGCCTCGCCCGTGTCCTGGAGCACACAGAAGAACCCTCCTCGCGGTCCGCGGGGCCGCGGAATCTGTCGCAGTTGGTGGCCAGGAAGTTGGGATTCGGGAGGCGGCCAAGTGTGCAAGTGTGATCCGCCTCTCATACCTTCAGGCCCCGCGACAGGAGAGCAGGGTTCAGCGTCAGACCATGGACGGCGGACCGTTACGGGACGCGGGCCAAGAGCCAGGGACTCCGGGCGGGCAGGGGGGAAACGGTCAGTAGTGGTAGCGGGCCTGGAGGAAGTCGATTCTGTTCCCGCTGACGAGGTACACGAGACGGTGTTCTTCGGTCAGACGGCGCGACCAGGCCCCGGCCAGGACGTACTTCAGGGGTTCGGGTTTCCCGATCCCGCGGAAGGGGTCCCGCAGGATCGCCTCCATCAAATCGAAGGTGCGCAGCGCCACCCGCCGGTTCGTCTCGACCCAGTACCGGAGGTCCTCGCGGAACTCGGGATGAAATACGGCGAGCCGGGCGGGCCCCGAGCCGGATGCCCCGCTACCGGGCGGTTTCAAGCCCCACGTCCCGTCGAAGCTTGGCCAGGGTGCTCGATTTCAGCCTGCGGCCTCTCGCGCGGCGGAGTGCGCGCAGCAACCGCGCGGCATTCCTCGGGGACCGCAGGAGATGCGCCGTCTCCATGAGGCTACGGAGTTCCGTCGCGGCCACGAGCGCCACATCTTCGGCGCCCCGCCGGCGGATGATCACGACATCCCGAGTGGCGGCCACCTCGTTGCACAGTGTGGCGAGATTCGCCCGTGCACTCGTGTACGTCGTTTCCGTGGGCATTTTCTCCTCCTCCATGGATCTGTACTGAGATACTGTACATCTCATAACACCAGGCGTCAAGCAGGATCTGCGGAACACTCCGTAACGGGGAACGTTGGTTCTGAATCAACTTACGCGGGGGGCCCCCAGCCGTTTCGCCAGTGGCACGGAAGAATCCTCCTCGCAGCTCGGGGGGCGGTATGACCTGGCGGAGTTGGTGTGCGGGAACCGGGTGCGGTACACCTGCCTCTGTCTTCGCGACACTCGGAAACCATCACGCGTGTCATCCCGAGGGAAGGAGACCGGATGTAATGCGGGACCCGTAGCTCCGTTACTTCCATTCCGCCGAGGCTGGGCTCTGGCCACTGAGGCACGCCACGCCAGGATCTCCTTGTGGCGCCGGCCGGGTGGCCGCGGCTCTGGGGATCTTGCCCCGTGAATCGCGCTTGCGGCTTGACAGGGGCGGAAGCAATCGGGCAGATTGCCGTGGACCAGATATTTGGTCATCTCAAGGAGACTTCGTCATGCCCAGGACGCTTCCGATATCCGAGGTGAAGTCGCGGCTGCCTGAATTGGTGACCGGCGTTCAAGAGCGCGAAGAGGAGATTGTCGTGACCAGGCAGGGGAAGCCCGCGGCGGTCCTGGTGAACTATGGGGAGTACGAGCGGCTGAAGGAAACCCTCGAGGTCCTCAGCGATGCCGACCTCATGAAGCAGATCCGCCAGTTCCTCTGAAACCCGGTTGCCGCATTTGCAATCGCTCCCGGGTGACCGTAGCGTCGTCCGGCGGCGTGAAAGTGGAGATGGGCGGAATTCGGTTCCCAGGGCCCCTGGTGGCGGGTCGGTTCGTGCGCCGACTCAACCGGTTTGCGGCACTGGTCGAGGTGGCGGGGCGGCAGGAGCAGGTCCATGTCCGCAACTCGGGACGCCTGCACGAGCTGTTCACGCCTGGCCGCGAGGTGCTGCTGGAGGCCGCCACGACGCCGGCGCGGCGGACCCGTTTCACGCTGGCCCTGGTCCGCTTGCCGACCGGCTACGTGTCGGCCGATGCCCACCTGCCCAACGCCCTGGTGGCCGAGGGCCTGCGGTGCCATGCGATCCCCGGATTCCGGCGGCACCGAGTCCTGCGCCGGGAACCGGCCATGGGCAGGGGCCGCGCCGACTTCCTGCTGGCGCAGGGACGGCGACGGTGCCTCCTGGAAGTGAAATCGGTGACGCTGGTGAAGGAGGGCGTCGCCCTCTTTCCGGATGCGCCCACGGTCCGCGGTCGCACCCACGTCGAACACCTGATCGCCGCCCGGCGGCGCGGCCTCGGGGCCGCCATCCTCTTCGTGATCCAGCGGAGCGATGTCCAAATCTTCGCGCCCAACCGGGATGCCGATCCGGAGTTCAGCGAGAGCCTCCGGCGAGCATCGCGCGCCGGCGTCCGCGTGTGCGCCATGCGCTGTCACGTGGACCCGAGGGGGGTGCGCTTCACGGGGCTGGTTCCAGTTCGCCTGCGCTAGGGGAGCGACACCAACGGGGAAGGCCGACAGCGACAGGGACAGCGATGGGGGGACACCCATTTTTTTTGGTCGTCACCCAGGGGCTACCCGGAATTCACCTCAATCCGAAATAATCACTCGCCAAGGCGCCAAGAACGCCAAGAGGAAACGCCTCATTGGGGGGAGAAGGAACGAAACTCCTGAAGGCCCCAAGAAGGGTTGTCGCCTTTCTCGATTGAAGGATCGAAACATGGGATTCTTGGCGACCTTGGCGCACCAACGGCCGTGCCGTTGGTACCGGCGGTTCAAGGTTCTTCTCGGATCAGGGTTCACCGGCGGGCTGTCCGAAAGGGGTTGACACCCTCCCGGGCCGCCGACTAGCATCCACGCGCGTGAAGGGGGGAATCCCGAACCGAGGTGAAACCGCAAATGAACGTCCGCCCGAGGCGGATCTTGCCAGGCCGTAACTCGTGCGAACCGGGGGGATCCGCCTATGGCGCGACAAATGAACGCGGATGGGGAAGAGTAATTCGAGAAATCCCATCTGCGTCTATCTGCGTTTATCTGTGGTTGCGTTGCGCTTTCGCTTCTGCTGGGCTGGGAACACTTTAAGAGGAGAACCCGGGGTGGCGCGAAGCCAAGAAACTATTCGCATTCCTCGGCTGCGGGCGGTCGTCGCAGCGCTGGCGATCCTGGTGACGATCGGGCTCCTGGTGTTCCTGCAGCGATACCGGGGTGCGGACCGGACGGCCATGGCATTGAGCCTCCTCACGGGGGGAGGGCTGTGCCTGGTGGTGGCCCTCGCCTGGTTCCAGCGCGGGTTCAGCGGCGCAGTGATGACCCGTCGCGATCTCCGGCGAATTGGCCTCCGGTCCGGGGCCGTCGCGGGGGTGTGCACGGCCGGGGTCGGCGTGTGCCTGCTGGCGGCGCGCTGGGCCATTGATCAACTCGCCGGTCCGGCCGGGGAACGCTTCTTCCCGGCGTTCCTCCGCGCGCTGGCGGCGCTCGGGCTGGAGATGGCGCTCGGTTTTCCGGCTTACCTGGCGGTGGGGGCCGTGGTGGGGCTCCTGGCGGGACTCCTCGTGGCCGGGGCGATCGGGATCTCGGCCGAGCGTGTCGCCTCAGGGGTTCCGGCGCCCGCTGCGGATCGCGAGGCGATGCACGCCTCGCAGATGGAGACGTGACCGGACCATGCGATCTTCCCGCGGGACGCGAGCGCGATTGCGGATTGCTGGCCCCTGTGCGCGCCGGATCCACTGCGCCGCCGGCGGCGCCCATGGATAAGACGGACTTCCTCGGCCGCGTCGGGTTATTCCGGGAGCTCGGCCAGCGCGAGCGGAAAGAGATTCAGGGGCTGTTCCACGAGCAGCGGGTGGATCGGGACCAGTTCATCTTCCTGGAGGGGGACGCGGCCGAGTACGTCTATATCGTGCTCGAGGGAAAGGTCAAGATCGTCAAGCAGGCACCCAGCGGGAAGGAGATGATCCTGGAGGTCTTTGCGCCCGGCGAGGTGTTCGGCGGCGCGACGCTCCTGCTCCCACGACATCCCGCCTCGGCCGTGTCCATGGAGCTGGGGGTGATGCTGTGTCTGCCGCGGCTGGACTACCTGGCCCTGCTGAAGCGCTTCCCCCCCATGGCCCTCCAGATCATCGAGCTGCTGCGCACCCGCCTGGGTGAAGCCCACCAGGTGATCCGGGGCCTCGCCGCCGAGCGGGTGGAGACGCGGGTGGCCCGCTTGCTCTTCAAGCTGGCGGACAAGACCGGCGTGCCCGACGGTGGCGTGACCCGGTTGGGACTGCACCTGACCCGGCAGGACATCGCGGATATGGTGGGCTGCACCCTGGAGACAGCCATCCGCGTCCTGAGTCGCTGGCAGAAGGAGGGTCTGATCAAGACCGAGGAGGGGGTGATCACCATCCTCAACCGGCACGAGTTGGGCCGGCTGCTCGGACCGGGTTGATGGTGTCGCTCTCGCCGACCCGCCAACGCCAGGCCCCCTGTCCCTGCGGAAGCCGGCGCAGCCTGGCCACCTGCTGTCTCCCGTGGGAGGAGGCCTTCCAGCATCTCGTCTCCCGCCTGGTGACCTTCGCCGCTTCACCCCGCATCCGACGGCGAGAGGGACCCGCAGCCGCCGTCTTCTGGAACACCCAGAGGCCATTCCAACCCGGGAAGGGGCAGACAGCCGCCGAGAACCTGCGCTTCCTGGAGTGGTTCCTCCTGGACCAGCCCACGCGCCGGGGGGGCGGACCGTTGCTGGGCCAGTTCGCGGATGCGGCCGTCGGCCTGAGCCAACGGGAGGAGGATCTGCTGTTCGCCTTGCTCCTATCGCCGGTGCGGGCCTACGAGGTGACGGAGACGCTGGGGCCTCGCGGCGTCCAGGTCAAGGACCTGCTCAGCGGGACGGAGCGCGCCCTGGGTCCCCTCGGGCTCGCCGAACTGCCGATCCGCTCCGACGTGGTGATTTGCCGCCTGGTACCGCTGGGCCGTCTCACCCGACCAGGCGTGGGCCTCCTCAGACTGCCCGCCGCGGGCCGAGAGGAACTCCTGGCCTATCTCCGGACCTCCTATCGGGTGGCGCGTCCGGCCCGCCATGTCTCCCTGGAGGATTTCCTGGACGGGGCCACCCACCTGTACCATCACTTCTTCCTCCTTCGCGGGCGAGACCTCGGCGGCCGGGCGCGGGAGACGGCGCGCCATGCTGCCTTCGCGCCGGGGCAGGCAGTCTACAAGGGGACGGGCGACTCCAGGATTCGCGCCGGCCTGGACCGCCAATCGGAACTCGTGCGGGACATCGAAACGACGGGCGAGGTACGGTACGCCTGGATTGATCTTGATCGGGCGGTCACGCGCGCAACCGTGCTGCTGCGGTCGGGTGAGGTCCAGGTGAGCGCCGACACCCGCGAGAGTCTGGCCGACGCCCGGCGCTTCATGGAGGCGTGCCTGCGGGGCCTGATCGAGCCGATCGGGGAGGAAGGAGACGAGAGCCCATCGCCCCCGGCGAGTGAGGCCCCGCGATCCCGATCGGGCCAGCCCGGGGGGGCATTCTTCGCCCGCATCCTGGAACGCTGGCCGGACACGCCTTTGCCGCTTCTGGATGACCGGACCCCCCGCGAGGCGTGCCGGACCCACACAGGCCGCCAGCAGGTGGCCGGCCTCATCCTGGGATTGGAGCGCGATTTCGCCCGCCTCAAGCGGCTCGGCCGGGCCTGGGCCGACGTCACCCCACTGCGCGAGCAGCTCAATCTTCCCTCCGGGCCCGACCGTGATCGGGTGACTCCGCGCCGCTCACGGATATGATCTCGGTCATACCCTGACCCTGCCCGCCGTCATAGACTCCCAGCCAGTGGTCGCCAGCCCTTTGTTTGCCGCTGAAGGCAACGAAACGGTTGGCCAGGGAGATTCGAGTGAGCCGAATTGGAATTTCTCTTTCCTTTGCGCCCTTTGCGTCTTTGCGTGAGAACATCGGTCCTGCAGTCAGCTTTGGAATCCCTCACCCTGAGGGACCGGATCTCTCGCCAAGATCGCCAAGCTCGCTAGGAAAATCTTTCAAGAGAAGCCAGCGTGGCTGAGCGTGGCCGCCCCGACCTCCAGTCGGTGGACTTCGACCGTGCACCCTTCATCGTGATCTGGGAGCTGACCCGGGCGTGCGCCCTGGCCTGCGTCCACTGCCGGGCCGAGGCTATTTCGCATCGCGACCCCCGGGAACTCACGACGGCCGAAGGACTGAACTTGATCGAGGCGGTGAGCAGTTTCGGCCGCCCGGCGCCGCTTCTGGTATTCACCGGAGGTGATCCGCTCCGCCGGTCGGATGTCTACGACCTGGTCGCGGCGGGAACTGCCCGCGGCCTGCGGGTGGCACTCACCCCCAGTGGAACCGCGGCCGCCCGGCGCGAGAAGATCTTTCGGCTGAAGACCTCCGGGCTGGCCCGCCTGGCCGTCAGCCTGGATGCTTCCACGGCGGCAATTCACGACGCCTTCCGCGGGGTCCGAGGATCCTACGACTGGACGATGCGAATCCTGGACTACGCGCGCGAGGCGGAACTCCCCATCCAGATCAACACGACGGTGACGCGATACAACCGGGTGGACCTGCCGGCACTGGCGGAGCTATTGCGTGGCATGGGGATCGTCCTGTGGAGCATCTTCTTCCTGGTGCCCACAGGGCGGGGCCGGGCAGAGGATGGGGTCTCGGCCAAGGAGTACGAGGAGATCCTGAACGACCTGTACGATCTCTCGCGGAACGTGCCCTTCGGGATCAAGACGACGGAGGCGCCGCATTACCGCCGCGTCGTGTTGGAGCGGCAACGGGGCATCCGGTGGGACGGAAGGCGGAGAGCCGAGAGTCGCGAGCCGAGAGTCGCGAGCACCCAGAGGGTACCCGAGCCGACTTTGCCCCGGACGGCAACGCGGAGTGGGGGAGCCGAGGGAGGGCCGCGGCGGGAGATCGGGTTTCAGACCGACGCCATTGGGCGGGCGCCCAAGGGGGTGAACGACGGGAACGGCTTCGTCTTCGTGGATCACCTGGGAAACATCGCCCCCAGCGGGTTCCTGCCGATCACGGCGGGGAACGTGCGGACGGACGACCTGGTAGAGGTGTACCGGCACCATCCGATCTTCCGTGAGCTGCGCGACGCAGAAAAGCTGCACGGGAAGTGCGGCCGATGCGAGTATCGGACCCTCTGTGGTGGGTCGCGGTCTCGGGCGTACGCCATGACCGGCGATTATCTGGGGGAGGAGCCCTGCTGCCTGTACGAGCCGGAGGCGGTGGCCTGTGGGGTGGCGACCTAATCCCAATCCGAGGAAAAAGGGAAACCGCCATGACGCCAAGGCCGCCGAGGAGATCGACATTCCGCCTCTCCATGGAAGAGAACGAAACTGACGCCTTGCGGCCCTCAGGTTCTCGGGGTTCAAGACCTGCGGGAATGATTCGACCCTTGGCGCTCATGGCGACTTGGCGGTTGGCAATTTGGGATCAAGGCTAGATGGCGCGGGTGCGGTTCCTCGGGCTCGTCCGGGACTGGATGCGCTGCAGCAGCCTGGAGGCCGATGCCGACAGCCTCCGGGAAATCCTCCGGGCCATGCGGGAGAAGGGCGGGTGGCGACTCGAGGAGAAGGCATTCCGGAACGGCGATCGCCCGATCCCGGAGATGGAGTTTCTGGTGAACGGGCATAACGTCCGGTTTCTGCAGGGCGTGGACACAGCGTTGAAGCCCGAAGACGAAGTCGTGGTCTTCCTTCACCGCTCGTGGGCGGAAGTTCCCTTCATGTGAGGAGAGGCGACGATGGGCGAGGCGCAGGCCGGGATGGACGGGGTGAACCAGGAATTCGAGCGGCAGATCGAGACCGCGCTGGAGAAGATCCGGCCGGCCCTGCAGGCGGATGGGGGTGACATCGAACTCCTGTCGGTCGTGGGGCGGGATGCCTATGTGCGCCTGACAGGGGCGTGCAGCGGGTGTTCCAGCGCCCAGTTCACGCTCCAGGCCGGTGTGCAGGAGTTCCTGCGTCGGGAGGTCCCGGGTTTTGGCGAGGTGATCGACGATACGCCCGATGGCGGCTATGGCTGGCGGCACGATCTTATGGAGACGTACTGACCGGCGGAGGATCCCGCTCCCGCTGCGCTGGGGAGGAGAGGAGCGATGCCCGCAACATCCCGACGACGCCCGGAGGTGTCCGCGACGGACAGGGTGCGGACGAAACGGATCAGCGAGCCCGCGGCCCCCGATGACGGGACGCGAGTCCTGGTGATGCGCCTGTGGCCCCGGGGCGCGCGGAAATCCGTGGCGGACCAGTGGCTCAAGGGGCTCGGGACGCCCGTGGAGCTGATCCGGCAGTGGAAGGCCGGGCGGATCCCCTGGGTGACCTTCGCGAGCGCCTACCGGAAGCACCTTCGCTCCGTCGAGGCGCGGGCCGACGTGCAGACGCTGGTGGAGCTGGCCCGCCACGAGCGCGTGACCCTGCTCTGCACCTGCCCCGAGGAGGCGCGCTGCCACCGAGGTATCCTGAAGCTCGTGTTGCTTGGAGCGCTCCGAAAAGCATGAAGCCCGCGGGGCATGAGATGTGCGTCGGATTGGAAGGAGATCCCATTCTGCCTGGAGCCGGGCCAGCAGATCCTCCCACACACCTCGACCTCGGCCGTCTCGCTCTACGTGGTGGAGGGGGAGGCGACCCTGCATGGGAGCGGCGAGGGGACGGCCGTCAAGGCCGGGACCCTCGTGACCTACGAGCCGGAGGAGTCCCACGGGTGGCGAGCGGAGACGCGGCTGGTGGTCCTGGCCACGATCGCCCCCGCGCCCTGACGGGGGTGACGGGGTGAACGCGCCAGACACCGGGCGGATGACGGGTCAGAGGAGTACGACGATGAAGGGGAAGGATGCCTGCGACGCGTGCGACGCACGGGAGGGCGCCGCGCTGTGCGGCAGCGAGACCGCTGCCCTGGCCGCCTTCGCGCGGGTGCACCACCAGCACCAATACCTGGCGAAGCAGACGTTGTATCACGAGGGGACGCCGGCGCTGGGGCTGTACGTGGTCTGCCGCGGCCGGATCAAGGTGAGTCGCGCCGATGGAAACGGTCGAGAGCAGATCCTCCGACTCGTGGATCCAGGTGGTGTTTTGGGGGAAGAGGCGTTGATCGAGAGGGCGCAATACGTTGGCAGCGCCCTGGCACTGGAGGAGAGCCGGGTCGCCTTCGCCGGCCGGGAGGAACTGCTGCGGCTGTTCCAGGCTCACGGGGGAATGGCGGTGAACCTCCTGCTGCATCTCTGCCGGGAACTCGTCTCCACCCAGGCGAACCTCACGCGGCTGGCCCTGGCCGATGCTCGATCCCGGATGGCCGGATTGCTCCTGGAGCTGGGTCGCCGGTACGGCCAGCCGACCCCCGAGGGGATGCAACTCTCGCTGCAGGTCAGCCGCGGCGAGCTGGCGGCCATGGTCGGCCTGACGCCCGAGACGGCCATGCGCCTGCTGTCTGAATTCCGGGATGCGGGCATCGTCCGCACGGACCGGCGCCAGGTGATCCTGGTTCGGCCGGAGCGACTCGAAGCCCTCTCCTAGCCCGGATTATTCGCGAACATGTTCGCGAATAATCGCGGGGAATGACCAAATCCCAATCCGCCGCGGGCGGAATGACCAATTGCGGATGGGAATTCCGTGAAGCCCCTTGACGGCGCGCTGTGCGCGCCCACCATCATTGGTCATTGGAAATTGGTCATTGGTCTTTTGATCCGGAGAATTCACGGGTCCGAAGGACGCCTGCCATGGAACGAGTCGCCGCGAAGAAGGCCCCCTATACCGAGTTGAGTTTCGGCCGGATCCGCGAGATCCACGACCAGGTGTATTTCGGCCGGTGGCGGGGGCCATCACCGACCGACGACGACCTGCGCCAGGCGCAACGCCAGCTCGCGGAATTCATCGAGTTGCTGGTGGCCGAGGCAGGCACCAGTCCCCCGGATGACCAACGCGACTACCTGGACAAGACCCTGGCCGCCTTCCGGGATACTCAGACCCAGCGGGGGTCCGAGCTGTTCAAGGCGATGAACGACGCGTTATCCTACGGCCATCGCCTCTTGAACTTCCTGCTCCGGGCGAGGGGGGAGGGAAACCACGCCTCCCGGGACTTCGCCAGGTTTCATGTCTTCTCCAGCGACGGCGACGAGTGAGTCGGGGCCGGCTGTGAACTTCCTGGTCCTCCAGCATGTGGATTGCGAGGGCATGGGCCTCTGGGAGGAGTGCTGCCGGGAGGACGGCATCGCCCTCGAAATTGTGGCCCTGCACCACGAGGCG
>METI01000156.1:24024-33815 GCA_001771285.1 candidate division NC10 bacterium RIFCSPLOWO2_12_FULL_66_18 | reverse complement strand
GCTGATAGCTCTTCTTTCCATTTGGCTGGTCGAAGCACGAACAGACGCTCCACTGCACGTTCGAACAGGCCAGAACCACCCCGAGCCTGATCTTCCAGCAATTGTATGGCCCTTCGGTCTACTGTTGGCCTACGAAGGAGATGATCTGTGAGTCCGCGCGCAGCTAAGTAATCCGCGAGGAAGTCAAATCGAAATATGAAATCCTCATTACGATGATGCAATACCACATGGCTGCGCAGCGCCTCTTGCTGTGGACCTACATCATCCAATCCGCAATGGGTTGAAGCGTAAAGCCTTAGGTCTTGACCAGAGAACGTTCTGCCAAAATCGAATGCGAGCTCCGTGAGTAGAGCCAATTGCGCTCCTGGGTCAATTGCCAGCCGTCGTCGCTCACGCTCGCGTTCGAATAGCATCATCAGGAGGCCTTCCAGCGGGTCTGCTGCATCCAGCAAACCTCCGTACTTTGAAAGGGATGACTCTGCCCCCGCAGCATCGGCGCATTCAGCCGCGAGCCAGACGATCAAAGGAACTGAGGTAAGACGCTCCCGAGGTGCCGGTTGATCCCCTCCGTAGGCTGCCCCGCCAAGGCGTTGCAGGATCTTGGCCGCTACTTCCCGCTTTGGGATTTCAGGTGGAAGTCGAAACCGGTTTTCAAGGTACTTCGCCCTCTGTTGTCTATTGAATGGTAGCAGTTCAAAATCCGCTATGTCGCGCCGCCGATCTGCCGCGACATTGTCAGCCCAGAAGCCATCCCTCGTCGTCAGTAGAATTCGCCCATCCGTATCAGTCACAAGATCCATCAGCTGATCCAAGGTCTCGGTGGCGCTAAAATGAGCGCCGAGCCTTGTGCATAGCTCGTCAAATCCATCAAATATTGGTACGAACAATCCGTTCTCAACGCATGTGTCAAAGTCCTCCCTATTGATCGTACTTGCATACAGCACGTCGAGAGATTCGCGCCATATATCCCATAAAGACAAGCTGGCTCGATCCGAAAGCTTTGCCCAATGATCGGATTGCACGAGAATCGGAAATCGCCCCAGCTTGCCGTCGCCAACTAGGTGGCGAAATAATTGCGTAGCAACCGTCGTTTTCCCGATGCCAGCTCCCGCAATAAGGACGGCTACTCTAGGACCAGAACCTGCGTCATCGGTCAGCCAGCGGGTTAAAGACTCCATCGCTTTAACAGGCGCACCCGTGTCCTCTAGCCGAACATCAGGGTCCACAAACAGTTGTTCGATTTCCGGCTCACTTTCAAAACGCGAGGCACCCAGCATTCGCGCAACAGCGCGTTGGAGCAGTTGCCGAACTGTGCGCGCGGACGCAGCCCCGCATTCGCGCTCAATCCTTTGGAGCTGCTGTGCTACCGGAGCACTGTTCTGGACGACGACATGGACAGGCGCCTTCGGGAGACGTCGGCGGGTCTCACTCGAGGCTTGGCTGACGACGGCTCAAGTGGCACGGCTATCCAGATATAATATGTGGACTTTTCCTTCCCCAAAAGCGTGTTCCTCCGTAGCCTCCCAGAGTTGCCAATGGTCTGCGCCCGCAATCTGCGAAGCCCCGGAGAGTCCCGCACGGGGGAGCACATTTCCAAATATACCTGCTCTCATGGCTGATCCCCCAGGCAGCCAGCGTGCTGCATCTCAGGGTGAGGTGGGGTGATAAGAATTTTCTTTTGGGGGGTGCCTCCCGCCCCCCCAGGGGCCAGGTCCTCGAGAAAAACCCGGGGACTGCGCGACCGGAGCATGCTTCGGTTCAAGGGCGATTGTCAAGCAGAATACTGCAACAGGAGGTGGGGGGATGAGGTAAGAAAGGTTACTTCTTTAGGAACCGGTCGAGTTCCCTGTAGAAGTTCTCCCGGGTCCCGAAGTACAACACCCACAGAATCTGCTGCGCGGGGTCAAATTCGTAGACTGCCCGATATTCTACCCCGGCAGCCTTCAAATGGAGCGACCGGCGGCCGGCATGTTTTCCGGTCAGAGGATAGCCAAGGAGGGGATTCTCTTCCAGCCGCAGGAGTTCTTCTTTGATGCGTTCCCGAACGGGGCGGGGAAGCTTTGCGATAGCCTTGTCCGCTGCCCGATAGAGGAGAACCTCATACATCCCGGAAGCTTTCAGAGTCTCTTAGGGACACGCTTCCTTCAGGCTTCCCGGCTCTGACCGTTTGGCTGGCCCGCTCTATCTCGGCCGAGAGCGAGGGGTTGAGGAGCAGGGCGAGGGTATCCACCTCGCCCGGAGTCAGAGTCTGGATCGCCTCAGCAAGCTGCTCCAACGTCAATTGGATGATAGGCATACTTCTTTTCCCTCATCATTCTGTGTTTAGTGCCCTTCAGAGTAATCGCAGACCAGAGCGAGAAGGATCGCTGTCAGGATACCAGAAGCCAGAGGCACCAGGCAAGCAAATGTGGCCCGGCATAGGGTGAAGTGGTGTTCACCAGCAGGTCGCATTCCATCCCGGCGCCAAGGGCCTCCTGGTCCGACACCTGTCAGTTTCCCTCGGCCCTCGTCCCCCCTACTGGCGCAACCGCGGGTCCAGGGTGTCGCGCAGGCCGTCGCCGAAGAGATTGAAGCCGACCACCACGACCATGATGGCGAGACCCGGGATGGTGGCCACGTGGGGGGCCACGATCAGGTAGCTCCGCGCGTTGGACAGCATGGCCCCCCACTCCGGCGTCGGGGGCTGGACGCCCAGGCCCAGGAAACTCAGGCCGGAGGCCGTCAGGAGCACCGTGGCCATGCGAAGGGTGGACTGCACGATGATGGGGGCCAGGCAGTTGGGCAATAGGTGCCGGAACATCACCCGGCCGCTGCCGCTTCCCAGGGCCAGGGCCGCCTCCACGAACTCCCGCTCCTTGAGAGAGAGGATGGAGGCCCGCACGATCCGGGCAAACTGGGGGACGGAGGAGATGCCGGCCGCCAGCATCAGGTTGAGGAGGCCCGGCCCCAGCGCGGCGATGATCGCCAGGGCCAGGAAGATGCCCGGAAATGCCAGCAGGACATCCATGGCGCGCATGATGATGTTGTCCATGTAACCGCCGCGGTATCCCCCTACCGATCCCAGCGCCACACCGACGACGAGTGCCAGGACCACGGCGACGATCTGGATCTGGAGGGATATCCGGGCCCCGAACAGGATCCGGCTGAGTAGGTCGCGGCCCAGCTCGTCCGTCCCCAGCCAGTGGGTGGCACTGGGGGGCTGCAGCCGATCGTTGAGATTCCCCTGAGTGGGATTGAACGGCACCAGCACCGGCGCGAAGAGCGCCAGGAGCACGAAGACCGCCACGACGGCGGCCCCCGCCATCGCCGCCCGGTTCCGGCGCAGGCGGCGCCACAGGTCGGCCAGCTCACCCTGCGTGGGCCGCCGCTCCAAATCCTTTCCCCGCTTCTCTGCCAGCACACCTACCATGGCCCGCTGTCCATTAGCGCGAATGACCAATGACCAAATCCCAATGACCAATGGCGCGGACCGTCCTCGTTGGCGTCTCTCTATTGGTCATTGGTCATTGGAAATTGGTCATTCATATCGGATCCTCGGATCAAAGAACGCGTAGGCCACATCCGTCAGCAGGTTCACCAGGACGAAGGTCGTGGCCACCGCGATCATGGCCCCCTGGACCACCGGGTAGTCCCGGGCAAAGATCCCCTCCACCAAGAGCCGTCCGATCCCCGGAAGGGAGAAGACCGTCTCGGTCAGGACCGCCCCGCCCAGCATGTACCCGAACTCCAGCCCGAACACCGTCAGGATCGGGATCATGGCGTTCTTCAGGGCGTGGCGGAAGACGACCACGCTCTCCCGGTATCCCGTGGCCCGCGCCGTCCGGATGTAGTCCTGCCGCGCCACCTCCAGCATGGAGGCACGGGTCATCCGGGCGATGACCGCGGCCGAGGCGCTCCCCAGGGCGATGGCCGGGAGGATGAGATGGCGCAGCGTCCCGGTCCCGCCCGACGGGAGCCAATGGAGCCGAACCGCGAAGACGAGGATGAGCAGCAGGCCCAGCCAGAAGATGGGCATGGAGATGCCGAAGAGGGCGCCGAGCATGCTGAACGTATCGAAGAACGAGTATTGCCGCGTCGCGGAGATGATGCCGGCCACCAGGCCGATGGCCGACGCCACCAGGATGCTGACCATGGACAACTGGAGGGTGAACGCCAGGCGCTGGAGAAGCAGCGTGAGCACCGGGTGTCGGGATTGGATGGAGATGCCCAGATCGCCGCGGACGGCGTCCCCGACAAAGCGCAGGTACTGGACCACCAGCGGTTGGTCCAGTCCGTACTCGGTCCGGATACGGTCCACGTCCTCCCTGGTGGCCTCGAGCCCCGCGAGCAGTTCGGCCGGATCGCCGGGCACCAGGTGCAGGAGGGAGAAGGACACGAGGGTCACCCCGAACAGGACGGGGACCAACATGAGGATCCGGCGAAGGATGTATGACAGCATGGTTCAAGGTGCGACGTGCGAGGTGCAAGGTTCAGGGTCATCCGGACATGGCAAGGGCGATGAGATCCACGGGGCCAGACGCCCCGGAATCCCATCGCCCCGCCCCGAACCTTGAACGTCGAACCGGGTTACTTCTCCTTCCAGGTGTCCTTGTCCACGTATACCAGCTCCAGCGGGGAGTTGATGACTCCGTGGAGCTTCAAGGACATCCCCACCGTTTCCTTGGTGGCCAGCAGGTAGATGGCGGCGGGGTCCTTCACCAGGAGCTCCTGCGCCTCGCGCAGGGACTGATTGCGGGCCTTCAGGCTGGTGGCCACGACGGCCTTGGTGATCAAGTCGTCCAGGTCCTTGTTGCAGTAGAAGCCGAGGTTGGACCCCCGCGGGTAGAACTGGTCGCAGGCCGAGATCGGATAGATCCCCCAGCGCGCCTCGGCCGTGGATGGCGACCAGCCCAGGAGGTGCATGTCGGCCTTGTTCTCGGCCGGGGGCTTCCGGAGGGCGGCCAGGTAGGAACCCCAGTCGCCCGTCTCCAGTGACGCCTCCACCCCCACGGCCTGGAGTTGCTGCTGGACCGCCTGGGCCAGCTCGAAATCCTTCAGGTAGCGCCCCTTGGGCGTCCAGAGATTGGTCTTGAAGCCGTTGGGATAGCCCGCCTCGGCCAGGAGCTTCTTGGCCTTGGCCGGGTCGTAGGGATAGCCCTTCACCGGGGCGTAGCCGTTGTTCAGCGGCCCTACCAGGGTGGGGATGACCGCGGCCAGCCCCTGGTAGATGTTCTTCACGATGGACTCCTTGTCCACCGCGTAGTTCAGGGCCTGGCGCACCCGGATGTCGTCGAAGGGCTTCTTCGTCACGTTGAACTTGACCCACAGGGCGCGGTTGCTCTGCTCGGCGTAGGTGCGGACCCGCCCCTCGCGCATCAGGCGCGGCACCTCCTCCGGCGGGATGCGGACGATCAGGTCGTAATCGCCCGCCTCCAGCCCCAGGACCCGCGACGAGTCTTCCCGGACCGTCCGGACGATGATCCGATCCAGGCGGGGCTTGCCTTCGTAGTAGTCGTCGTTGCGCACCAGGACGACGCGGTCGCCCCGCACCCACTCCACGAACTTGAATGGTCCCGTCCCGACGGGATGGAGGGTCAGGTCCTTGCCCCACTTCTTGTGGGCCTCGGGGCTGACCATGGCCGTCGCGCTGTGGGCCAGGTTGTTGAGGAAGAAGGCGAAGGGCACCTTGAGGGTGAACTTCACCGTGGAGTCGTCCACCACCTCCACCGACTGGATGATGGGGGTATGGAGGCTGGCCTTGAGCGGTTTCTCCGGGCCGAGGAACCGGTCGAAGTTGTACTTCACCACCTGGGCGTTGAAGGGGGTGCCGTCGTGGAACTTGACCCCCTTGCGCAGCTTGAACGTCCAGGTCAGCCCGTCCTTGGACTGGGTCCAACTGGTGGCCAGGTCCGGCACGAGGTTCAGTTTCGCGTCGAACTTCACCAGAAAGTTGTTCATCATCCGGCCGACGGCTTCGCCCGGATTGCTGTCGGTGTTGGCCGGATCCAGGCTGTCCGGATCCGCTCCGGCGCCGTAGATCAGCGTGCCGCCGACCTGAGGCTGGATCGCCGCCCAGGCGGCCGGTGCCAGGGCGATCGCCCCGACCAGGAGTGCCACACCGAAACTCCACCATCTGCGTCGCATGGGAGCACCCTCCTCACCTGTGTCTGCGCCATCGGCGCGATTCGTGTGATTGGGATATTCGGCAGGGGGAGGATATCAGATGCCCGGAGCGGGAGGCAAGGGAATTTGGGCGCGCCCGGCACGAACAAAAAGAGGCCCGGGACGCATCGGCATGCGGCTCCCCGGGCCTCGCAGTCCTCGCGGCCTGGTCTAGCAGGATGCGGAAAAACCCCTTATTGCCCAGGCTGCTCAAAAAGGTCCAGATGCAAGGCGGCGCGCCGGGTACCCATCCGCAGGATGGGTGCAGGTGCGAGGCGTACTTCGTCCGTACGTCGCAGTGCCGCGCGAGCGCGCCAATCCGCCTGAGGCGGACAGATGGGCCTTTTTCAGCAGCCTGCTAGACCTTCGCCCACGCCTCCACGAGCGTCCGCTTGGCATTGGCGATGATCGCCCCCGAGGTCTCGCCCGCGGCAGGCTTCACCTCGAAGGCCACCACCGGGCGCCGCCCCTTGGCCAGGTACCCGATCTCGAAGAGTTCCTTCAGGTACTCTACCACCTGGGGCACGTCGTTCTCGCCGCCCGGAACGCCGAACCGGGGGTGCTGATCCCCGTAGAGGGGGTGGCCCTGTCGCTTCACGCAGTTGCCGATGTGGATGTGCGCGATGTTCGGCTTTTTCAGGGTGCCCAGGGCCTTCTTGGGGGTCTCCTCCTGGATCGGGAGATGGCTCAGGTCCACCATGATGCCGAACTCGGGGAAGTCCTTGCGCAACGCCTTGCACACCACCAGGGCATCCTTGTGGGGGCCGATCAGGCACTTCTTGTCGTACTTGGCGTCGAAGCTCTCCAGGATGAGGCGCAGGCCCTTGCCCCGGGCATAGCCCGCCAGGTCGCGGAGCGAATCAATGAGCAGTTTCATGGCCTCGTCGCGCCGCCCCCCGGGGTCCGGGCCGCTCAGGACCGCGACGGCCTGGGCTCCCACCTCGGCGGCCTCGTCGGCGCAGGCCTTCACCTGGTCCACCGCCCGCTTGCGTTCGCCGGGATCGAAGCTGTTCAGGTTCAGCTTCTGCGTCAGCAGGGCCGGCTGGGCCCCGAAGCCGACGGTCATGTGGCTGCTGGCCAGGAGCGTCTTCACGCGCTGGCGCTCCGCCGGGTCCTTGATCCAGGTGATTTCGACCGCCGAGAAAAAGTCGTCCTCCACGATCTTCGTCAGGGTGTCGTAGATCGGCCCCTCCCCCTTGAGGCACTCGGGATAGGCCATGAAGTGCACGATGCCGACCTGCATGTAGGATTGGAGCGAATCGCGCATGGATGCCTCCTTCTCAAAGTCGAGGGGCAACGTTGGTTTGCTGGCCCGGAGGAAACGGGGGGGGATGGGGATCCATGAGCCGGCCGGCCGAGAGGGCCAGGCCCGCGACGGCCGGCACGGCGCCGACGATGAGACAGGGCACTTGCCGCCGCTCCCGCGAGGGCCGGCGCCGATCGTGCCGTACCCGATCGCCCTGGCGGCGCCGGTCGCACCGCCGGCGTTCCAGGATGATCTGGATTCCGCGGATGGCCCGGAAGGCACTCTGGATCTTCGGGAAGAGGAAAGAGCGCTCGGATGGCACGACCGCGTATCGCGTCCCGACGGTGAAAAAGCGCTGTGCGCAGCGGGGACAGATGCCATGGGAAACCTGGTCCTCTTCCCCCGCTCCCTCTGTGGTCGTTGTCCCGCACCATGCGCAGACGGTCCGCATGGGTGCGCACCCTATCATAAGCCTCCCCGTTTCGCCAAGCCCTTTGTGTCCCATTTCGGGTCTCCGCCTTGCCGTCCAGGGGCTGCTCTGCTACCCTGGCAGCGGTCTGATGATCGTCCGGACATTCGCTCCCCCGGTTCGCCATCTCCCGAAGGAGCCAGGCATGCCAGATTCCGCTGCGGGCGCGCCGCCGTGCCGCGCCAGACGACCGTTCCTCCCCGCCACACCCGTCCCGCCATCCCACTGCCGGCAGCGACCGACTCCGGGGGAAGCGTGATGCGGCTGGATCTCCGGCAGCTTCCCGGCACCTCGTCTCTGGTCCGCGACTACGTGCACGCCTTCCCGCGGCTCGCCTCGTTCTACGCGGGGAATCCCCAGGACCCGGTCGCCTACCAGGAGCAGGCCGACCGGTGTGATACCCGTGCCTACCGCCGGCACGAACTTCGGGATGTCTTGCTGGCCCAGAACGAGGGCTGGGGTGTCTCGCACATCGTCCGCCAGCGGATCGAGGAACTCGGTCACCCCCGGGCCGTGGCGGTGGTGACGGGGCAGCAGACAGGCCTGTTCGGCGGCCCGCTCTTCACCCTCTACAAGGCCCTGACCGCCGTGCAACTCGCCGCGCGCTTGCAGGTCGAACTGCGACGCCCGGTGATTCCCATCTTCTGGATGGCCTCCGAGGATCACGATGTCGCCGAGGCGGATCACGTCCAGCTCCTGGATCGCACCGGAACCCTGGTGCCTGTGCGCCACGCCTCATGGGGATCTCCGCGCGGCTTCATCCCGGCGAACCTGCGCCTCGGCCCCGCCATTGCCGAGACCCTGGAACGCACCTGGGCCCTGCTCCCGGCCACGGAATTCGCCCCGGCCCTGCGGGACGCCCTGAGCCGGGCCTTCGCGCCCGAGCGGACGCTGGCCGAGGCCTTCGCCCGCTGGATGGTCCACCTCCTTGGGGGATGCGGCCTGGTGCTGGTCGACGGGGCGGATCCCGGCCTGAAGCGGCTCGCCGCCGGCATCCTGCGACGGGAGCTGGACGAGGCGCCCCGCGCGTCCCGCGCCATTCTGGAGGCCAGCGAGTCCTTGCGCGCCCTGGGCTACCCGGTGCAGATCGAGGCGCGCCCCGACGGCGTCAATTGCTTCCTCCTCCGGGAGGGACGCCGCGGCCTGGTGAGGGATGGGAATGGATTCCGGCTGCGCGACAGCAAACAGATGATCCCGGCGGCCGAGCTCCTGCGCCTGGCGCAGGACGAGCCCGAGCGCTTCAGCCCCAACGTGGCCCTGCGGCCCGTCGTGCAGGATTGCCTCTTTCCCACCCTCGCCTACGTGGCCGGGCCGGGCGAATTGACCTACTTCGCCCAGCTCCGCCCGGTGTACCAGGCCTTCGACGTCCTCATGCCGCTCGTCGTCCCCCGTGCCTCCCTCACCCTCGTGGAGCCGCGAATCGGTCAGCTCCTGGAGCGGTTCCGCCTGGGTCTCCCGGACCTCACCCTGGAACCGGAGCAACTGAGCAGCCGGCTGCTGCGTGCCCATCTGTCCCCCGACCTCGAGGCGACGCTGACGAAGGCCCGGGAAAGCGTGGGCGAGATCTTCCGCGGTGTAGGCGAGGTCATCGGGGCCGTGGATCCCACCCTCAAGGCGACGGTCGGACAGACCGCCGGCCACGTCCAGGGACACTTCGATCAACTGGAACGCAAGGCAGTGCAGGCCCTCAAGCGGCGGGAATCGGAGATGCGACAGCAAGTCCAGCGGGTCCGCGAGGCGCTCATGCCCGGCGGCAAGTTGCAGGAGCGTGTCCTGCCCCTCCTGCCGTTCCTGGTCAGGTACGGCCCCGCGCTTCTGGGAACGCTCCGGGACGCCATTGACGGCCCCGGCTGGGACCACCGACTGCTGACGCTATGACCCGCGGTAACATCCGACGCGTGGTGCTGCGGTTCACGGTGCAAGGTGCAACGTTGA
>METI01000156.1:20663-24012 GCA_001771285.1 candidate division NC10 bacterium RIFCSPLOWO2_12_FULL_66_18 | reverse complement strand
GTGCTGCGGTTCACGGTGCAAGGTGCAACGTTGAACCTCGAACCTTGAACCCCGAACCTCGTACCGATCCCTGTCCCTGTCGGCTTCTGGAGTTCCGTGACATGAAGATCGGCATCACGTGCTATCCGACCTACGGGGGCAGCGGCGTCGTGGCGACCGAGCTGGGCAAGGCCCTGGCCCAGCGCGGGCACGAGATCCACTTCATCAGCTATTCGCTTCCCTTCAGGCTCCAGCACTACCACGAGCGCATCTTCTTTCACGAAGTGGAGATGGTGACCTACCCGCTGCTGGAGCACCCACCCTACGCCATCACGCTGGCCGCCAAGATGTCCGAGGTGGGGGCCCAGGTGGGCCTGGATCTCTTCCACGTGCATTACGCCATTCCCCACGCCGTCTCCGCCTTCCTCGCCAGGGCGATCCTGGGGCAGGGGCGGCCCCGGATCATCACGACGCTCCACGGGACGGACATCACGCTCGTGGGCAACGACCGCTCGCTCTTCCCCATGACCCGGTTCGCGCTGGAGCAATCCGACGGGGTCACCTGCGTCTCCCGCTACCTGCAGGGGAAGACGCGCGAGGTGTTCGACACCCATCGACCCCTCGTGGTCATCCCCAACTTCGTGGATACCCGGCGCTTCACCCCGGAGGCCCGGCCCCATCTCCGGGATCACCTGGCGCCCCACGGCGAGCGGATCCTGGCCCACCTTTCCAATTTCCGCCCGGTGAAGCGGGTCCCCGACGCCGTCCGCGTCTTCGCGCAGGTGCGCGCCCGGCTGGCCGCCAAGCTCGTGCTCATCGGGGATGGCCAGGACGGGCCGCTGGCCCTGCACGTGGCCCGGTGCCTGGGGGTGGAACGCGACGTGATCTTTCTCGGGAAACAGGACGACGTGGAGAGCCTCCTGGCCATCGCCGACCTGATCCTGCTTCCCAGCGAGGAAGAGGCCTTCGGCCTGGCCGCCCTGGAGGCCATGAGCTGCGCCGTCCCGGTTGTCGCCACCCGGGTGGGCGGCCTCCCGGAGGTCGTGGAGGATGGGAAGAACGGCTTCCTCCTGCCGCCCGGCGACGTGGAGGGGATGGCCCGAGCCTGCCTGGGCCTGCTGGCCGACCCCGAACGCCACGGGGAATTCCGCACGGCGGCGCGCCAGCGCGCCGTGTCCCACTTCGACACCAGCCTGATCGTGCCCCAGTACGAATCCTACTATCAGGAGATTGCGAGAGGCTGACCCGTCCGGCTAGCGGGTCACGGACATCTCCGACAGCGATAGCGAACCAGCCCTTTCGCTGTCGCTGTCGGCTCTTCGATTTCGCTGTCCCTGTCGTCCTCCACTTCCTCTGTCGCCCCTCGGCTCCCGGCTCTCGGCTCTTGGCTCGCCGGCCCGCTTCCTCCTTGACACCCGTCGGGCCGGGCGATACAAAGTGAACCCATCCCCGCACCGCTGGATGGATGGCCCTGTTCCCCGGCACAACCGGAATCAGAATGGTGCAGACCAGCGCAATGGGAACCGGAGACGCCGATCCCGCTCACGCACTCCCCTCGCCCCACAGAGAGACGACCATGATGCGGCGGCCGCGGCGCGGGAAGGACAGGAGGGACAGGGTCTGCCTGGGCCTGCTGTGCCTCCTGATCCTGACGGCCTGCGCCACCACCGACGAGCAGCGGTTCCCCCTGGACTACCAGGCAGGGATCGAGGCCACCTATCAGCCCGACAGGGCCCGGGAGGCGCTGCCGGCCTACTTGGGGATGGGGTCCGACCTCGAACGGCGCGGAGACTTCGTCGGGGCGGCCATCGCGTACCGGAACGCGAGTCTGTCGGCACGGGTGCTCGGTCGATTACAGGACGCGCTGAACACCAGTCAGAAGGCGGTGGAGATGGCCGAACGGAGCAAGAAGCCCATCCATCTCGCGATTGCTCTCGTTGCCCTGGGCCACACACACATCGGCCTGAATGCCCCCCAGAAGGCGATCCCGGTCTTCGAACGCGCCGCCCAGTTGGCAAGGGAGTCCCAGAATCCCGGCCCCGAAGCCGTCAGCTACAGCGGCCTGAGCCTGGCCAACCGCCGGCTCGGCAACCTCGAGCAGGCGGTGGAGCACGAGACGAAGGCGGTCGCGGTCCTGGAGGCGGCCATCCCGCGCCTGACGATCGAGTCGCGCCGCTTCGGGGTCGAAGGCCAGCGGCGCCTCGCGGGCCTGGAACGGAACTACGCGGAGGGCCTGTTGGGGCTCGGCTGGACGCATGCCAATCGTCGCCAGTGGGAGCCCGCCCGCCTGGCCTTCCAGAAGGCGCTGGACGCCGGAAACCGCATCCGGGTGCCGCAGGTCGTCGCCTCTGCCACCCAGGGCCTGGGGATCATTGCGGCGCGCCAGGGAGACTTCCAGGCCGCCGTGGGCCAACTGGAGGAGGCGCTCCAGCTCTCCCAGCGGCCCGAGTTCGTCGCGCGGACGCAGGAGGCCCTCGGGCGCGCCTATCGGGGCATGGGCAGGCTCCCGGAGGCAGAGGCGGCCCTCCGTCAGGCGGTGGCGGGCATCGAGGACCTGCGGAGCCTGATTGGATCCGAAGAGCTCCGGGAGTCGTTCTTCGAGGATAAGGCGGCCACCTACGAGTTCCTCGTCCTCACGCTGATCGAGCAGGGGAAGGGAAGCGACGCCTTCGATGTCAGCGAGCGCGCCCGGGCCCGTGCCTTCCTGGATCTGCTGGGCAACCGCGTGACGCTGAGCCGGGTGCGGAGCCAGGCCCTCATCGCGGAGGAACGGGCCCTGCGCGAGCGGATCAGCGCGCTCAAGGCCCAGCCCGAGGACTCCCCGGCTCTCCGCCGGGAGCTGGAGCTGGCCCGCGAGGCGTACCGGGCATTTCTCCAGCGGGTCCGGCAGGTGGATCGCGAGCAGTCATCCCTCATGACTGTGGAACCCCTGACCCTTTCCCAGGTGCAGGCCTTGCTGCCCGAGGACGCGGTCCTCCTGGAGTACTTCGTGACCCAGCAGGCGACCATCCTGTGGACCGTGGATCGCAAGACGGTTTCGGCCATCAGCCTCCCGTTGCGCGGCCCAGGGCTGGCGCGACTCGTTCAGTCGTTCCGCGAAATGATCGCCTCCCGGGAGCGACAGGACGACACGCAGCGGATGGCGCAGTCCCTGTTCAACCAGCTCGTCCGGCCCGCGCTCCGGGGCCGCACGTTTCGCGAACTCCTGATCGTGCCCCACGATGCCCTCCATTACCTCCCCTTCCAGGCCCTGATGTCGGCACCGGGTCGCTACCTCATCCAGGATGCTCCCCTCTACTACTACAGCAGCGCCAGCCTCATGCAGTTCACCCGGGCCAAGGTGCAGGGGGGGACAGCGAACCTCTTCGCC
>METI01000156.1:2836-20647 GCA_001771285.1 candidate division NC10 bacterium RIFCSPLOWO2_12_FULL_66_18 | reverse complement strand
GGACAGCGAACCTCTTCGCCCTGGGGAATCCCGACCTCCAGGACCCTACCTTGAACCTCAGGTTCGCCGAGCGGGAGGTCCGCGCGGTGGCCGCCCTTTTCCCGGATACGGTACTGCTCACCCGGCGCGAGGCCACCAAGGCGACGACCCGCGAGCACAGCCCCCGTCACACCATTCTACATTTCGCCACCCACGCCGAGTTGGATGAGACAGACCCGCTGGGGTCGGCCCTCCGCCTGGCCCCGAGCAATAGCGACGACGGCCGCCTGGAGGTCCAGGAAATCTTCGGCATGGAGCTGCACGCCTCGCTCGTGGTGCTCTCGGCGTGCGAGACCGCTCTGGGAAAGCTCACGCGGGGAGATGAGCTCACCGGCCTCACCCGGGCCTTCATCTATGCCGGCACCCCCAGCATCATCACGACGCTCTGGAAGGTGAGTGACCGGGCCTCCTATGAGTTGATGCGGGAGTTCTACCAGCACCTGAAGGCAGGACGGGACAAGGCGGAGGCCCTTCGGCAGGCCCAGCTCGCCACCCTGGCGAAGTACCCGCATCCCTACTACTGGGCGGCCTACCAACTGACCGGGGAGCCACGGTAGCGTTACCGGGGCGGGGACCGGACACACTGAAAAGCGTTCGGTGGTTCGATGGTTCGGGTGTTCGAGGGTTCCCGGAACCACCGAATCCGCCTCAGGCGGAAACACCCGAACTCTCGAACGTCCGAACGCTCTTGAGAAACGCTGAGAGATTCGCGTGCGCATCCGTTTGCCGGAACTCCGTTCGCGCGGCCGGCGCTTTGTCCTCGGCCTGAGCTGGGGGTTCCTGGCCAGTGGCGCGGTCGCGATCGCCACGTCGCTGGGCTACTTCTCCGGCTACCAGGGGAAGGCCCTGGACCTCTACTTCTGGGCCCAAGGGCGGACGCGTGCGCCCGAGATCGTCCTGGTTGCGATTGACGATGTCGCCTTTCAACGGCTGAATGAGCGCCAGCCGCTCCCCCGCGAGTACCTTGCCGGGGTCATTCGGGGCCTGCGCAAGAGCGGCGCGCGCCTGATCGGTCTGGATGTGGACTTGCGCCGACCGACGAACCCGGCCGACGACCGCGCGCTGCTGGCCGCCATCCGGGGCGCACCGGGCGATCCGGCCGGCCCCGTGGTCGTCGCCCGGACGCTCACCGTCGCGTCCGACTCCGCCGGGGAAATCCGCTACCGACCCATGCCGTTGTACGAGCCGCTGTTGGAGATGGCCTCGGGCTTCGCCGAGGTGCCGAAGGACGACGATGGCTTTTTCCGCCGGATCCCCCTGGTCGTCCCTTTGGGGGACGGACAGGTCCTTCCGTCTCTCTCGCTCCGGTTACTGGCGAGGCTCGGAGGACTGGACCCTGCGGCGTTTGCCCGCACCCTGGCCGGGCCCGAACCGGTGGACCTGTCTCTCCCCGAATGGGACGAGCCCCGCGGCACACTCCGCCAGGCATCTCCCCTCCGCTTCTTCCGGGACGACGACTGGAAGATCAACTACATTGGCCCCGCCGGCAGCCTCCTCACCATCGGAAGCGACGCGGTCTACCAGCTCGGCATCTCCGACCAGGAGGTTGCCCGGGAGAACCCGCTGCGGGATCGAATCGTCCTGGTGGGCGCGACCTTTGCGGAGAGCCGCGACGCCTTCCCGACGCCGCGCGGGATCATGTACGGTGTGGAGATTCACGCGAACATCCTGCACACGCTCCTCACCCGTAGCCAGATCCAGCCCGTGGCCTGGGGCGCGAGCCTCCTGCTGCAATTCATCCTGTGCCTGGCCCTCAGTGCTCTCTTCGCCCTGCTCCGGCCGAACCGGGCCCTGATCATCTCGCTGGGCACCGCGGCCCTGGCCGCCGTCGGCATCAGCGCATGGCCCGCTGCCCACGGCGCCTACTGGTTCGACCTCCTCACGCCGATCCTGGCGATCCGCCTGGCCGCCAGCCTGCACGATGCCGTGGAGCGGCGCCGGATCCGGCGGTCATTTCACCAGTACATCGGGCGGGAGGTGGCGGATCGGGTCTACCAGGATGATCCCGCCTTGGCGGGACAGCGCCGGACCGTCTCGATCCTGTTCACGGACCTGCGCGACTTCACCACCATGTCCGAAACCATGGCGGCGGACCAGGTGGCCCAGCAGCTCAACGAGTACTTCCCCATGATGGTGGAGGCCGTCCAACGGCACCGGGGCATCATCAACGACTTCATCGGCGATGCCGTGATGGCGGTGTACGGCGCGCCCCTGGACAACCCGGACCACGCCCTGGACGCGGTCAGGACGGCGCGGGCGATGCAAGTCGGGCTGGCACTGCTGAACACGGGATGGCAGACCCGGGGACTTCACACGTTGAAGATGGGGATCGGCATCCACACCGGTCTCGTCTTCGCCGGGAACGTGGGCTCGCCGAACCGGATGAAGTATACCGTGGTGGGCGATGCGGTGAACGTGGCCGCGCGGGTGGAAGGACTGAACAAGGAACTCCACACCACGCTCCTCATCACCACCGACACCTACGCCGCCGTGAAAGACTACGTGGAAGTCAAAGATTGCGGCGAATTGACGGTGAAGGGCCGCCACCAGGCGGTCAAGGTCTACGAGGTGCTGGCCCTCGCGGAGGCCGCGACGGGCTCACAAAGGAGGCGTCGATGGGGGCGCGATGGTGGTTCATCCTGGGCGGTCTTTCGCTTCTGGCACCGGCGGGCGCCCACGCCGCCGCCCAAGCCGGAGAGCCTGTCGCCGTCCTGACCGAGATTCGGGTTGGACAGGGCGAGGTGCGGGTCAAGCCGGCGGGCGAGGCGGATTGGAAGGCCCCGTTGCCGCTCCTCTCCCTGCGGTCGGGCGACCAGGTCCGGGCCACGCGGAACGCCACGGCCGTTCTGATGTTCACGGGGGGCCAGGGGACCCTCACCGTTTCAGCCGGAAATTCCCCCTATACGGTGCAGGCCCCGCCGGCCGGGGCCACGCGGGGCAAGACCCCGGAGCTGGTGGCGAATCTCAGCCGGATCCTGATGGGGAAGAGGAAGGAGCTGACCTACGTCCCGTTGGCGGTCCGGAGCGTCAAGCAGCCGCCCCTGCTGCTCTCCCCACGGGACGGGAAGCTGCTGGGACCGCCGGTCCTGGAGTGGGCTGGCTCCGATCGGAGCCGGTACACGGTCCGGCTCTTCGGCCCGCAGGGGCTGGTGTGGGAGCAGGCGAACCTGCCGCGGGCCCCCCTCCCCTATCCGACGAGCGCGCCGCAGCTTCGCCCGGGCATGCTCTACCGCTGGGAACTGGAAACCAGGGATTTCCCGGCCCAGCAAGGCCAGATCGCGATCCTGCCGCCGGTCGAGATCGCACCGATCCGGGAGACCCTCACGGCGCTCGACCCCGCAACCCTGCGGGGCTACCCGAAGAACACCGTAATCCTGATGCGGGCGGGATTCCTGTTCGAGCAGGAGCTGTTCACCGAGGCCCGGAATGAGCTGCAGGCCGCCATCGCCGCCGACCCGGACGAGCCGAGCCTGCACCTGATGCTGGGCCATGTCTACGAGCGGACCGGTCTCGCGGGGTTGGCCGCCGAGGAGTTCGACGAGGCGCAGTTCCTGACAACCCGCACTCCCTGACCCCACACAAAGAACCGACAGGGGCAGCGACAGGGATATCCGACAGCGATACCGATCCCAACGTTCTTCGCTGTCGGAATTCGCTGTCCCTGTCGGCCTTCGCTGTCGCTGTCGGTTCTTGGTTTTCAGGCCACGCGTTTGCGGAAGCTGAGGACGGCCCAGTACAGCAGGATCAGGACGAACCCGCCCAGGATGACCAGGTCCTTCCAGACCAGCGGCAGCCCGGCCCCTCGCAGCGTCACCGCCCGCACCGCGCGGGAGAAGTACATCAGCGGGAACAGGGAAGAAATGGGGCGAATGTAGTCGGGGATGGCCTCGATGGGGGCGTACGCCCCGGAGAGCATGAAGACCGGCAGGATGTAGAAGACGGCGATCTGGACCGCCTGAAACTGGGAGCGGGAGACCGTCGAGATGAGGAGGCCCGTGGCCAGTGAGGACAGGACGAACAGGGCGCATAGGGTCAGGAGCAGGGCCAGCCGTTCCACCACGGGGACGTTGAACCAGCGGTCGGCCACGAAGAGGATGGTGGCCACGTTGAGCAGGGAGATGCCGAAGTACGGGAGGAGCTTGCCCAGGATCAGCTCCGTCCGGGTGATCGGTGTTGCCATGAGCTGGTCCAGCGTCCCCCGCTCTCGCTCCCGGGGAATGGTGACGGCCATCAGCATGACGGTGAGCAGTTGTAGGGTCAGGCCGATGACCCCGGGCATGACGTAGCTCAGGTACTGGAGCCCCGGGTTGTAGCGGATCTCCGTCTGGACGAAGACCGGCTGGATCAGCCGGCGGCCACGGTCCGGGCGCATGCCCCTGGCCCACAGTCCCTTGATCGCCCGCTCGGTGTTGTAGCGCTGGATGACCCGCCGCGCCACGCCCTCCACGATCGGCGCCGAGTTATTGTCCGTCCCGTCCAGCAGCAACTGGAGCTGCGCCTCCTCCCCCGCCTCGATCTGCCGCATGAACCCCCGCGGGATGACGATGGCCGCCTTGATCTTCCCCTGGGCCAGGCGTTCCTGCGCCTCCTGGAGCGTGGCCACCTCGCCCTGGAGCTGTACCTCGTCGTAGGTGCTGAAGGCCGTGACGATGACGTTGCTCTCCGGCGAGCCGTCCTGGTTCAGGATGACCGACGGAATCTGGCGCAGCTCTCCCGTCTCCAGGGCCTTGCCGAACAGGAACGTCAGGACGATCGGCATCACCAGGATGAGCAGCAGGCTGCGCCGATCCCGCAGGATCTGCCGGGTCTCCTTGCGCGCCACGTGTCCGACGACCGCCAGCATGGCCTACCCCCTCCCGTTATCGTCCTGGGCGCCCCGGGTGAGGGACATGAACACGTCCTCCAGGGTGGGCGCAACGGCGCGGATGCTCTTCACCGCCACGCCCTGCGCGACCAGCGCCTCCTGCAGGTGGTGGCGCAGGTGGGTGGTCGTCTTGGCGAAGACCCGGAGCGTGTGGCCGTAGATGCTCACACCCGTCACGCCGTCGAGGCGCCGCGCCACGGCGGCCGCCTGCATCACGGGCAATGCGTCCACCTCGAGGATGGCCTCACCCATCTCCGCCTTGCACTGCTCCGGCGAGCCCAGACCGATGAAGCGTCCCCGGTGCATGAAGCCGATGGTCTGGCAGCGCTCCGCCTCTTCCACGTAGTGGGTGGTCACCAGGATCGTGCGGCCCTCGGCCGCCGCCTCGTAGAGGAGATCCCAGATCCGCTGGCGGGAGGGGGGGTCCGCGCCCGCCGTGGGCTCGTCCAGGAACAGGATCGACGGCGAGTGCACCAGGGCGCAACCCAGCGCAAGCCGCTGCTTCAGGCCGCCCGAGAGGTGTTCGGTGAGTTCCCGGCGCCGATCCGCGAGGCCCACCCGCTCCAGCGTCTGGCTCACCCGCCCCCGCCGCTCCGGGCCCGACAGCCGGTACACCCCGGCGAAGAAATCCAGATTCTCCTCGGCCGTGAGGTCGCCGTAGAGGCTGAAACGCTGCGACATGTAGCCCACGCGGCGCTTGATGGCCTCGGCATCGCGCCGGACGTCCAGCCCGGCCACGCGCGCCGTGCCCTCACTGGGCAGGAGGAGGCCGCAGAGCATCCGGATGGTCGTGGTCTTGCCCGCGCCGTTGGGCCCCAGGAAGCCGAAGATCTCCCCCGAGCGGACGCTGAGGTTCAGCCCCGCAACGGCCGTCAGCGTCCCGAAGCGGCGGGTGAGATTCGTGGTCTCGATCGCAAGGGACATGGGCTCATATTGACCGAATGAGGACAGGCGTGTCAATCCCTTTCCCCCACTCTCAAAAACCGACAGGGACAGGGACAGCGAAAAAACCCCTCCCCCCGTCTCTGTCGCTGTCTCTGTCGCTGTCCGATTTCGCTGTCGCCACCCAGGGGGTCCCGGTTTTCCGGGACAAATCCGGGACAAAACCGGTTGACAACAGTCGGGAAAATGGCTACTGTCCGTCGATGTCACCATGGTACGCGAACGCGTTCCTCTCGAGGGGATGGTCATGTCTGTCAAAAAGCTGCTCCTGGCGAAGCCGCGAGGCTTCTGCGCCGGAGTGGATCGCGCCATAGATGTCGTCAACCTGGCCCTGGATCTCTACCCGGGCCCCGTCTACGTCCGCAAGGAGATCGTCCACAACGTCCACGTTGTGAACGAACTCCGGGCCAAGGGGGCCATCTTCGTTGACGAGCTGGACGAGGTCCCGGACGGCGCCACGGTGATCTTCAGCGCCCACGGGGTTTCCCCGGAGGTTCGCCGGCGCGCCGCGGACCGGGGCCTCAAGGTGATCGACGCCACCTGCCCCCTGGTGACCAAGGTGCACCACGAGGCGGTGCGCTTCGCCCAGGAGGGGCGGCCCATCGTCCTGGTGGGCCACGAGGGACATGACGAGGTCGTCGGGACCATGGGGCACGCGCCCGAGCACATCCACCTGATCGGGTCGGTGGAAGAGGCCGGGGCCCTCCAGGTCTCCGACCCGGATCGTATCGCGGTCATCACCCAGACTACCCTGAGCCTGGATGATACCTCGGCCGTCATCGACGTCCTCCGGCGACGCTTTTCCGGCATCACGGCCCCGGCCCGGGACGATATCTGCTACGCCACGCAGAACCGCCAGATGGCCGTCAAGGCCATCGCCCAGCGGGCGCAGGTCATCCTGGTGATCGGCTCCCAGAACAGCTCGAACAGCAATCGGCTAGCCGAGGTGGCGCGGGACGCAGGCGCCCGGGCCCATCTGCTCGACGACATCTCCCAGATCGACCCGGCCTGGCTCGACGGGGTCGAGTGCCTGGGGATCACAGCGGGGGCCTCGGCGCCCGAATACCTGGTGGACGAGGTGGTGAGCTACTTCCGGGCGCGGGGCGTGACGGACATCGAAGAGATCCAGGCCGTGACTGAAGAGGTCAGCTTCGCCCTGCCGCCCGAGCTGGCCCGCGACCGTGCCACCCGGGAGGCCGTCCAGCCCGCCTGACCCGCGTTATTCGTGAACATGTTCGCGAATAATCGCGGGGAATGACCAAATCCCAATGGCCAATGATCAATTGAGGATGGTATATCCGTGAGGCGCCCTTGAAGGCGCGCTGTGCGCGCCCACCATCATTGGTCATTGAAAATTGGTCATTGGTCATTATGGTGCGGAGAATTCACGGGTTCGTTCGTGAAGAATGCGGGTTAACCCGGCCCCGAGGGACGGGCGACCGGCCCATCCGCGGCACGCGATGCGGGATCCGCCCCAGTAGAACACGATGACCCATATCGGTTCCGTCCCCTCGGCGACCCGGGACGTCAGCCGGGCGCTCACCCGGGCCAGCCGGTCGAACTTCTATTACGCCTTCCTGTTCCTCCCCAAACACAAGCGCGAGGCCCTCTACGCCGTCTACGCCTTCTGCCGGGTGACCGACGACCTGGTGGACGAGGTGGCGTCCTTCGCATCGGACCATGCCCCCCCCGCCGCGGGCATCCCTTCGCCCGCGGGGACGCCACTTGAACGCCTGAAAGTCTGGCGGGAGGAACTGGAGGCTTGCTTCCGCGGCGCGGCGACCCATCCGGTCACCCAACGGTTGGCCGAGACCATCCGGACCTTCCGGATCCCCCGCGGCTACTTCGAGGAACTGCTGAACGGCGTGGAAATGGACCTGGTGAAGTCCCGGTACGCGACCTTCGCCGACCTGCAGCAGTACTGCTATCGCGTGGCCGGCGTGGTGGGCCTGATGTGCATCGAGATCTTCGGGTACAGCCAGCCCGCCACCCGCACCTACGCCCAGCACCTGGGGACCGCCTTCCAGCTCACCAACATCCTGCGCGACCTGGCGACCGACGGCGAGCGGGGACGCATCTACTTGCCACAGGAGGATTTGGAACGCTTCGGCGTCGCGGAGGCGGACCTGCTGGAGCGGCGGGTGACCCCGGCCTTCCTGGATCTGATGCGCTTCGAGGTGGGACGCGCCCGGCAATTCTACACGGCCGCGCGGGCTGCCCTGCCCGCGGAGGACCGCCGGACCATGCTGGCGGCCGAGATCATGGGGGCCATCTACACCCGCATCCTGGACCGGATCGAGGCTGCGGGCTCCGACGTCTTCTCTCGCCGCATTCGCCTCTCGGATACGCACCGCCTGTGGCTGGCCCTCCACTGCTGGGCGAGACACCGGCTGCGCACCGCCTGATCCTCCTGTGATTTCGGATTTCGGATTGCGGATTTCGGATTGAAAATCGGCAATCCCAAATTCGAAATCCGAAATTCGAAATTCGAAATTGATAGGATGGGGGCCTCAGCCCTTCTCCCCCTGGCCCTGCTCCGGTTCGGCCGGACGCAGATTGGTCATGCTGACCCCCGGCAGGTACTCGACGGCCCGGTCGTCCTTGATCACCTCCAGGCGCTTGACCACGTCCCGGATGCGCAGCGACGCGCGGCTGATCGCCGCCAGCTTCTTCTGCACCTCGGGCGCCAGCGTTTCGGGCTGGGCCAGCAGCAGCTCGGCATGCCCCAGGATGGTCCCCAGCGGGTTGTTGATCTCGTGCCGGATGGCCAGGCCGATCTCCCCGATGGCGGCCAGCCGTTCGGCGCGAATGAGCCGGGTCTGGGTCTCCACCAGCTCCTGATTCTTTTCCGCCAGCTCTTCGGCCTTGCCTTTCAGCTCCCGTTGCAGGCTCAAGGTCCGGAGACACCCGTGGACGCGGGCCAGAAGCTCCTCCGGGTGAAAGGGCTTGAGGATATAATCGTCCGCCCCGCCCAGCAGCCCTTCCACGCGATCCTCGACCCGGTCCCGCGCCGTGAGGATAATGATCTGGAGCTCCCGCGTGGCCTCCTCCGTCTTCAATTCCCGGCAGAGGTCAGCCCCGTCCCCGTCGGGCAGGATCCGGTCCAGCAGCAGCAGGTCCGGTGGCGCGTCCCGGATCACCGCCCGCGCTTCGCCCAGCGTCTGCTTGGTGCTCACCGCATACCCGTGCAGGGCCAGGAGATCGGTGACCACGGCCGCCTGGAGGCGATCGTCCTCCACCAGCAGGATGCGGTCGGGGCCGGTGGGATCCGCAACGGTCATGGCCGACTCCTCCCCTCCTCCGAGGCTGCGGCGAGGCTAACGTCCAAGTAAGGCTTCAGGCGCTGCACGACGTACTCGCCGCTCCGGAGGGCCCGGGCCGCATCCTCCTCGCGGTAGTCGCGGGACGGCACCCACATGGGGAGATCCCGCCGCTGAAACAGGGGAAACCGGGGGCGGGCCCCGTGCCGCTCCAGGGCGTCAATGTGCTTGACGATGTCGTCCATGTCGGGGAACTCGGCCTGATACAGCGCCCGGAACAGGGAGGACAGGTTGTGTTCCAGAGTCACGACGCCCCGCAGGGCCAGGCATGCCTTCACCATCTTCTCCACCGCCTGCTGGGCGAAGGCGATGGTGCGGCTGTGGAATTCCGTCCCGCGCAGGAGCTGGGCCACGCGGTAATCGACATCGCTCTCGATGAGGAAGGCACGGGCGATTTCCTGCGGCTCATGCATAGCAACTCCGTTGCTCAGTTTTTCATTGCCTCCGTCGGGGGTGGGCCCTCGTCGAAGAGGCGGGCCACTTCATCCCGCGCGAAGCGGGGGAGCGGCACCTCTCCCCCGGCCCCCACGAGCCGGCAGCCCTCTTCCGGCCGCGTGACCGTGCCGATGATCCTTCCGACGATCCCCTCGGCCTCCCAGGCTGCCACCAGCCGGTCCGCCTGTTCGGGTGGACACGTCAGGAGCAGCGCCCCGGAGGCGATCACGCCCAGGGGATCCAATCCCAGGGCCTCGCAGAGCGCCTGGCACTCGGGCAGGACGGGGATCGCCGCCCGTTCGATCCGGAGACCCGCACCGGCCGCCAGCGCCAGTTCCAGCAGGCCGGTGGCCAGACCGCCCTCGGTGGGATCGTGCATGGCGTGGACGCGGCCGGCACGCTGGGCGATCCGGGCGTCAGGCAGGACCGAGATGCCCGGCCGGTGCAGGAACCCCCGCGCCCGTTCTCGCACCTCGGGGGCGACGCCCCGGGCGGCCAGGAGGCCATCGCACTCCCGCGCCAGGATCGAGGTCCCCTCGACCGCGATCCCCTTGGTGAGCAGCACGGCGTCGCCGGGACGGGCCCCCGCCGTGGTCACCAGGCGATCCTTCTCCACCTCGCCGAGCATGGCGCCGGCCAGGATGGGGCGGTCCAGCCCCTGGGTCACCTCGGTGTGCCCGCCCACCAGGGTGGCCCCGATGGCGCGGCAGGCGTCCTGGACCTGGACGAAGATGCCCTCCAGGAGCTTCTCGTCGGCCCGTCCCTCGGGCAGGAGCAGCGTCATGAGGAACCAGCAGGGCCGGGCCCCCCGGACCGCCAGGTCGTTGGCGTTGATGTGGACCGCGTACCAGCCGATCTCCTCCGCCACGAAGGTGATGGGGTCCACCTTGGCCACGAGGTAGCGATCGCCCAGGTCCACTACCGCGGCGTCCTCGCCCACCCGCGGTCCGACGATGACGCGGGGGTCGCGGATGTCGCAGGCGCGGAAGAGGCGCTCCAGGACCTCCAGGGGGGGCTTCCCCAGGCGGAGGCCTGCCTGTCCCGCTCCGGAGCGGGACGCAGGCGGGCGTGCCGGCACCGCGGGGCGAGACTCGTCAGAACTCATAGACGGCAAAGGGCAGCGGGGTGATCAGGACCACCAGCAACCCCAGGGCGACCACCGCCAGGATCCGCCGGGGTGCATCCAGCGGCGTCACATCGTCCAGCGGCGGCGGGTGCCGGAGGCCCAGGGCGACGGCCAGGGCCACCCAGACCAGCCAGCCCTGCCAGCGCGAGACGAGGAACAGCACCACTAGAACCCCCAGGAAGACCCACACCACCTTCCGGTACCCCCGGCCCAAGACGGCATAGGCGATGTGCCCGCCGTCGAGCTGGGAGAGCGGCATGAGGTTCAGCGCCGTGACGAAGAAGCCCAGCCACCCCGCCAGGGCCGCGGGGTGCAGCATGACGTCGAAGCCCTCCGGGATCGGCCCCTTCACGAGCCATTTCAGGACCAGGTACGCCAGCGAGTTCCCCTCCTGCACGGCCACGCCTGACAACGGCTTCACAGGCGAGAGGACGAGACCGATGACCAGGACCGGCACGGCCAGCACCAGGCCCAGGAGGGGTCCCGCGATCCCGATGTCGAAGAGGACCTTGCGGTTGGGAATGGGTGAGCGCATGCGGATGATGGCCCCCATCGTCCCCATGGGTGGCACCGGCAGCGGGACGAAGTACGGCAGGCTCACCTGGACGCCGTAGACCCGCGCCGTGAGGTAGTGGCCCAGCTCGTGGAAGCCGAGGATGAGCAGGAGGCTGGCCGAGAACGGCACCCCCAGGCGGAGGGTGCTCGGGTCCGCGAACGGCTGGGCCCCCTCCATGATCGCCCCCACGAACAGCGTCGTGAGCAGGGTCGCCAGGAACAGCGCCAGGTTCAAGGGCCAGCCCTTCCACGCCGCCGTGGCCCCGGGAGAGACGGGCTGGAAGCGGATCAGCGTGATCTCCTCGGGACTCCGGATCATGGGGACATAGCCGTAGGGCTCGATCCGCGGCGTGAGAAGGGACAGTGCTGCCTCCGGGTCCACCAGGAGGCGGCCGCGGAACCGGACCATGCCGTCTCCGCCCACGGCGGACCATTCCTCGATGGCAAAGACTCCCGTCAGCTCCCGTCCCAGCACGAAGGGCCACGGATCAACGGATCGGGTCCAGGTTCTCATGAAACGTATCCTGAAGCGAGAACGTTCGAGTGTTCGGTGGTTCGATGGTTCGGTGGTTCACCTCCGAAAAGAACAACCGAACACCCGAATCCGCCAGAGGCGGAAACGGTCGAACGCTTTATTTCCACATCGAGCGTTCGGTGGTTCGGTGGTTCACCTCCGAGAAGAACAACCGAACACCCGAACCACCGAACTGCCGAACGTCTTATCGTCCCGCCGCGGGCCTCGGTCCCCTCGCCAGCCACAGCGAGACGCAGGCCAGCCCCGCGGCCGTCAGGGCCATCGCGAAGGCCAGGCGATAACTCCCCGTCGCGTCGTACAGGGCGCCTCCCACCCACGGGCCCACCGCGGCGCCCAGCCCGTTGCTCAGGTGGATGAGGCCGAAGATCGTCCCGTAGTGTCGCCCCCGGTAGGTGTCCGCCGTCATGGCCGAGACGATCGGCCCCCGGGCGCCGAAGGCGATCCCGAAGAAGAGGGCGAACACGTACAGCCAGCCCGCGCCCCATGTGGGCGTGAGAAGCATGAGGACGAGGATCCCCAGGGCGGAGCAGCCGTAGCTCAGCGTTGCGGTCCACACCCGTCCGATCCGGTCCGAGAGGATCGCGAACATGACGCGTCCGACCGAGCTCAGCAGCCCCACGGTCCCCAGGACGCTCACCGCGGTCGTCTTTTCGAACCCCAGATCCACCACGTGCGCCACTTGGTGCGTAGTGACCGACATCATGCTCACCGGGGTGAAGAAGTAACAGGACACGAATCCCCAGAACCCCGGCGAGCGAAGCGCCGTGGCCAGGCTCGGTCCCTCGGCCGCACCGACCGGCCGGCCGGCCGGAGACACCGATGGCCGGCGCGGCTCCCATTCTCCGTCGGGCCCCAGGCCGAGTTCCTCGGGCCGGTCGCGCTGACAGAGGACGGTGAGCGGCAAGAGCAGGGCCAGGGACAGCACCCCCAGCACGAGAAACGCCCCGCGCCACCCCACGCGATCCATGGCGGCCTGGGCCAGGGGAGAGAACACAAACAGCCCCGCCCCCATCCCCGCAAAGGCGATCCCGATGGCCGACCCGCGGGAGCGGATGAACCAGTTTGACAGGAGGGCGGTGTGGGCCACCGGACCCAGGATCCCGCCCCCCAGGGCGTCCACCAGGCCGAAGGCGAGCCACAGATGCCACAGGGAACTGGTAGCGGCAGAGAGCAGCAGGCCCGACCCCAGCAGGACGGCTCCCCACGGCAGCACCCGGCGCGGACCGTAGCGATCCACCAGGTGGCCGGCCAGGGGCGCACTGAGGCCGGCCACCATCATGTTCAGGGAAAAGATGGACGCGGTGCTGGCGCGGCTCCACCCGAACTCCTGGACCAGGGCCACGAAGAAGACGGGGAAGGCGAAGGTCGTCCCATACATGACCCCGAGCGTGGCGAACGAGGCAGCCAGAATCACCCATCCGTAATGCACCCGCGTCGAACGCGCCACTGCAGGACTCGACCACTCGCGGCGCATGTGTCTCCTGTCAGGTCATGGAAAACAGCCGGGCCGGTTATAACACGCAAGCCGTGGAGACGCAATCGCGTCATCCGTCCGGTTCGAGGTGCAGGACCATTCCCGTCCGCGCCTCCGCGAGCGACCGGAGTCGCATGGGCCGGTACTCCCCACGCAGCCACAGCTCGACCTGGTCGGCATAGTGCGGGGAGCGGGGATCGCCCGAGGTCCCGCCCGCCACGATCCAGCGGGACCCATCCGGGTCCCCGAGATCCACGATCTGCCGGTAGCTCGGCCCCACCGTGACGGCGAAGGGCTCGGTCAGGGGAAACGCCCCCAGGTTCACCGTCATCCCGTCGCCCGGCCGCGCATAGGGTCCCCGGTTGAGCTCGAAGAGCCAGGCGAGCGCCCGGGCCGCCATCCCGCGGCCGCGGCCGAAGCCGTGAAAAAGGGTGAGCGTGTGCAGCGATCCCCACCGCCACCCGGCCGGATCGGGCCCCAACCGGGCGACCGCCCGCTGCCAGGCCGCCGCCAGACACTCCTCCACCGTCGCCTGCACGCCGCTCGGAAACCACGTCCCGTCGGACGCGAGCAGGGCCGCATCCGCGGCCGGCACCGCCAGGTGGAGCGTCGAGAAATATCGGCCGAAGGTGCCCGGCACCTGCCGCTCCATGCACGGGCGGAAGCAGCGCTGCAACAGCTCCTGGTAGAAGAGGTGATACAGGGCGGCGGCAGCGCTGTCGACCTCCATCCGGCAATCCCAGAGAAGCAGGAGGGAGGCCGCCTGCCGCGCGTGCGGATCCGTGAGGGCCTGGATGACGGGCCGCACCAGGTGCGCCAGGACGCCGGCCGCCTGCACGGAGAGGACGTCGGTCTGGATCCGGGCCATGTCCAGGACGGCCGCCGCCTGGAGCTCCGCCAGGAGCTGCGTGATCCGCGTGGCGCGATAGGGGGGCTCCCAGAAGCCGCGGGCGATCGTGGGCGGCAGGTCGGATGCGACCCGATTGTTGGCCGTCACGAGGAATCCCTCCGGCGGATCGATGCTCTTCGGCTGTTCCGCCCAGGTGAGGTAGCCCTGCCAGGCGTGAGCGGGCGACGCCCCGTCTAGGATGAGGGGGCCGTCCCCACCCCAGGACCGCCGGGCGAACTTGCCGGCGCAGAAATAGGCGATGGTGCCCTGGCGGTCGGCCACCACCACGTTCTGGGCGGGCAGCGCGAACTCCTGCAGCGCCGCTTCGAACCCGCCAACGTCCCTGGCCCGATTCATCCCGAGGAGAGCGTCCAGTCCCCGCCACGGCTCCAGCCCCACCCAGCGGAAAGAGATCGGAGGCGCAGGCGGCTCCTGCGGAAGCAGCGGGCATGGGACCCCTGCGTGCCGCACGGAGCGCATCATGCGGCACACCGGTTCGCGCCGGCCCCGTATCCGGAACTCCTCCTCCGAGACCTCCACCGGGTGCCAGGTCCCATCGCGAAGAACCCGCGTGCCCGACGGGTCCAGCGTCTCCCGGTAATAGTCCCCATCGTCCGCCATCACGGCGGTGAAGCCCCAGGCCAGATGTTCGTTCCGGCCGATGAGGACGGCCGGGATCCCCGGCATCGTCCCGCCGATCACCCGACGGTCCGGCCCGTGGAGCGCGACCGGGTACCAGAGCGCGGGCAGGCCGAACAGCAGATGGGGGTCGTTGCACAGCAGAGGCTTCCCCGACGCCGTCCGCCGCCCGGCGACCACCCAGCTGTTGCTCCCCACCCCGGACCCCGTGAGGCCGAGGGCCCGGCGCGCCAAGAGGTCCAGGTGGGCCGGAGACGCCGGCAGGGTGTTCCCGATGATGCACGGAGCACGGGAGAGATCCGGAGGAAGCAGCGGACGCAGCCGGGGGTCGGCCGCCAGAATGGCCAGGATCGGTTTCGCCGGGAAGGCCATGGACAAGAGCCAGCCCACCAGCTTCCCGACGGCGAGAGAGTCCTCCGGCGTCCAGCGCTCGGGATGGATCCCGGCGAGGAGGTATTCGGGGGGGAGGTCGCCCGGACGGCAGCGGAGGAGCCAGGCGTTCACGCCCGCGGAGAAGCCATCCAGAGTGGCCGTCCCCTCCTCGCTGAGCAGGGTTCGCTCTTCCCGGCTCACGGCGTGCATCCGGAGGCTCCGGTAGAGCTGGTCCACGGCCAGGACCGTCGGCCCGGGCATGTGCAGGTGGATTCCACTGAGGGGGCGGTCCCCCATGAGCTCCGCCAGCCGCCCACCCGCCAGGCGACGCAGCGTCTCCATCTGCCAGAGCCGGTCCTGCGCCATCGCCAGGCCCAGACCGAATCCCAGGTCCCCCGGCGTCTCGGCATGGATCTGGGGCACCCCGAACTCGTCGCGGCAGATCCAGACCTCTCGCGTGAGACCGGGAAGGCGGAGCGTCCGGACGGCCTGCCGCCCGCGTGGACGACGCCCAGACAGCCTCCGCCACAGCGCCGAGGTCAGGAGCCCGGTGCACGCCAGGAGGGACCAGGGCATGGTGGGATCAGTTCCTTCGGAAGCGGCGCGGCAGGTTGTAGTGGAAGGAGGCCGAGATGTTCCAGGGCTCGTCGCCCATCTGAGGCGGGAGGGGATCGAAGGGCGCCGCCAGCTTCACCGCCCGGAGCGCCTCCTCATCCAGGACGGGAAAGCCGGAGCTTTGCGTGAGGCGGATATAGGTCAGGGACCCGGCCTTGTTCAGCGTGAAAATCAGGAGCAGCTCCCCGCCCACGCCGTGGTTCAACGCCTCCTCGGGATAGACCCAGACCCTCTCGACGCGCCGTTTGACGTGGGCCAGGTAGTCGACGAAGCGATCCTCCCGGCTGTTCAGGTTGACCGTCTGCCTGGCAGGTTCGCCCGGGTCTCCCGTGAGGCCGGAGCCGATGCTGGCGATCTGATCCCGCAGCGAGGGCCGCGGCCCGCTGCCCGGCGTTCCCCCCTTGATGGCAGGCAGGGGCGGCGTGGCGCGCGCCGGGCCACCCAGGCTGAGGCCGCCCTGCTCGGGCGGAACGCGGGCCGGCGCCGCGCGAGGGGCTGTTGGGATCCTCTCGGTCTGTGGCACGGCCGGCTCCGGCGTCGGGCGCGCCCCTAGCCTCTCTCGGCTCTCGGCTCTCGGCTCGCGGCTCGTCTCCCCCGGCGCTCGGCTCGCAGTTTGCGGCTCGCGGCTCTCGTCTCGCGGCGCTCGGCTCTCGACTCGCGGCGCTTGGCGCTTGGCGCTCCCCTCGCGGCTCTCGGCTCTCGGCTCGCGGCTCGCCTCCCCCGGCTCGCGGCTTTCGGCTCGCGGCTCGCCGCCCGGGGGCGCGAGGATGCGCACGCGCAACGGCGTGTCCGAGAAGACCGGTGGCCTCGAGGCGGCCAGGAACAGCAGCCCCAGGAGCCCTGCGTGCAGCAGGAGCGAGAGCGTGAAGGATCTGCTCAGGGTTGACTGCGGCATCGCGACCGGGGAATCGGCGTGGGAAACGGGGCCCCTGCGGCACCACGCATCACGCCACCCGCCGAATTATAGGCAACCCGGGGGCGAGCCACAAGCGGAATTGCCGCCTCCCCCGCATGCCCGCCTCCCGGTGCTTGGCCCTTGCATCTCGGGACCGCTTCTGGTAGAAGGTGAACACCCGCTCAGACGACTCCAGTCCACGATACCGCCAGGGCGACCCCGCCTGATCGCTCTGGCTCCGAGAATCCGTTAGCGATACCGCCGGCAGGGTTGCGGCGTCGTTGTGTTGAATGGCGTTCCTTCCCTTTAGTATGCAGTTGCTCCCCGTCCGACACGCCGCGAGGCCTCGGACGGGGTTATTCTTTTCGGGGGGCGGTGATGCCCTCTGAGCCCTCCATCAAACGGACAGTTGCCTTCGGAGACGGTCAGAATCTCTACCACGCCAGCCGCGTGAAGCTGCCGGGAGGGTTGCTCCCCTACTGGTGGGTGACGTACCCGTTCCATCAGTTCCACCAGAGACTCCCGATAAAGATCGGTGGCCCGCGCCATCTGTGTCCTATCCTAGACAGGTCCGTGGTAAGAGGCAGGAGGGTGAGGGCGGCGGGATTCGGGCTATCGGCGCACCACGGATGGGAGAATGCCCTTCGTGGGCATCGGCAATATGGAACGTTCAACGCGACAACCCGTATGACCGGGGACGCCAAGGCCACTGGGGGAGCGACGCCCCATTCTCACATCGCGGTGATGGGGGCCTGGCCAGGCAGGGCTTCGGTGGGGGCGGAGAGGCGAAAGTCAACGTGGGAAACAACGTCATTACGTGCAATGATAATTGGGAAGCAACGTCCCGGATGACGCGTCAAGCGCGTGATCCTGGCGTTGCGTGGGCACAAGATCATGCTCGACGCCGATCTTGCGTCCATGTACGGGGTCGAGACCAAGGTCCTGGTGCGTGCGGTCAAACGGAACGAAGAGCGCTTTCCAAGTGACTTCATGTTCCAGCTCTCCCAGGACGAGTTCGAGAACTTGAGGTTCCATTTTGGCACCTCAAGATCCTGGGGCGGTCGGCGGTACCTGCCCTACGCCTTCACTGAGCAAGGCGTGGCCATGCTCT
>METI01000156.1:0-2819 GCA_001771285.1 candidate division NC10 bacterium RIFCSPLOWO2_12_FULL_66_18 | reverse complement strand
GCTCTCGAGTGTGCTCAGGAGCCCGCGCGCCGTGCGGGTGAACATCGAAATCATGCGCGCCTTCGTGCGGCTTCGGCAGATGCTGCAGACGAACGCCGACTTGGCGAGGAAGCTCGCCGCTCTCGAGAAGAAGTACGACGCCCAGTTCAAGGTTGTCTTCGACGCCATCCGCGCGCTGATGGCGCCGCCACGGGCGCAGCGGCGGCGGATCGGGTTCCGCGTCGAGGAGGCTGGCGCGGGCTACCGGATCCTCCGCCGGCGGGCTAGATCCCGGTAGCGAGAAGTGCCCCGGCTGTTGGCGGCGGGGGCGAGCCGCGCACAGGCCACGAGAGGGGCGGGAAGCAAAAAGGTTAATAAGGATGCAACATTCTCTGACGCCTCGGCTTCCGGCTGTCTGCGGACCTAGGTCGTCGGATCAATCGGTTCGAGGAAGGGGAAGCGGTGGAAGTCGGTATCTCGGGTATAGACGCGCCGAATCCCGTGCTCGCGCATCAGGACGGCGGTGTGGGCGTCGTGTATCACGTTCCCAGCGAGGTGCGGGAGCTCCGCGAATACCTCGGCGGCGACCGCGGCATGCCTGTCCGTGGGGAGGAGGATGCTCAGGCCGGGGGAGGCCAGCAACGCCTCAATGAATTCCCACGCGCGCGCCGCTGGCCAGGGCTGCCGGAAAACTCGGGGATGCGTCGTCACCCGGAGGAATTCGTAAAGAATGCCCCAGGTCAGGTACCAGGCCGAGGTCTGGCCGCGCCAGTCCTGGAGGCACGCATGGCACTGGCGATGGAAAGGGGAATCTGCATCGGCGGCGTGGATGAGGACGTTCGTGTCCGCGACGAACACTAACGGCCTTCCATGGCCTGGTACAGGGCGTCGCGGTCCGCAACGTCCACGAGGTGGCCCCCGCTTCGAAACGTTGGCAGCGGAGGGAGGTCGCTCCGCCGCCGCTGGGCGCGGAACATCAGGCGGAGCGCGGACTCCACCAGCTCGGACATCGTCCGCCCTTGCCTGGCCGCCTCGCGCTTGAGAAGGGCCATAACGGAATCGTCGATGTTCAGCGTGGTCTTCATATGGTTATCCATATCGTATGGATGGCTGTATGTCAAGGGCCAATCGGGGCCGGCGACGCATCGGCTTCCGCGTTGGGGAGGCGGGCCCGTCCTATCGGGTGCGGCGCCTGCGCGGCCGATTAGCGCGGTGACGGGGACTCACCGGGCAGGGCTTCGGTCGGGTGGGAGAGGCGGAAGTTAACGTAGGCAACAACTCCCTCTCCGGACAGGCAGCTACCAGACGGTCGCGACGACGCCAGAATTTGTGATGGCTTCATCGCGGGTGATGAGGCTCCCCTTACGCGCGAGGGTTTCCGCTACGAGGATCCGGTCGTGCATCTCAGAAATCTCTGGTAGTGTTTGAAGTCGGAGGATTGTCACCAGACGGAGGGGAGCCACCTGGAGGTAGCCGAGGGACCGAATGCGGCGAACGATCTGCCGAACGTCTGCTCGGATCTTTCCGCGTTCGACGGCAAATACAATCTCGGCCATAACAATGACCGGGATGACGATTCGTGCTCGGCCAGCAACCGCTTCCGCGAAGGCATGTCGGGCAAGGGGTCCCAGGCGAGCAGGGGATCCCAGGTACCAGACCAAGCTGTGGGTGTCGGCGATGTACGTAGTCAGCGTCGGGGGCCCTTGCGAGAGAGCATCCGAACCTGCTTGTCCAGGCGGTGAGTCCAGATCTGCTTGGCGGCCATCAAATCCTTATCGCCGAGAGCGGCAAGTTCGGGGAAGGCGCCGGCAAGTGGGCCGAGGTCTTCGGTAACGGCCGCTTTCCCCTGGCGGAGAATTTGTAGTGTCACCTCTTCGTTTGGGCGCAGTTTCAGCTTCCGGGTGGGCTTCAAGACCCCATCCTGGAACACGGCAGTGACCTTGGCTGGCATTTGCGTTGACCTCCTCACACTATATAGCACAGTGGGACGGTCTCTCGCAACGGGGAAGTCGCCAGGGGATGTACCTTTTCCGCGTCGAGGAGGCGGGGCCGGCCTATCGGAGGCGGCGGCGGCGGCGCGCGTCATCGCGGTGACGGGGGGATTGACCGGGCAGGGTGGTGGTCCGGGAGCGAAGAAGCGAAAGCTTACGTGGGCAACAACGTAACCCAGGCAAAGAAAGGCATAGATTCATGACCGTCCCCCATCTGACGCGTCCCCCATCTGACGCTAATCGCCTTGACGGTCGGGCCGGATGCGGGATAGCGTGAGCCCGCGGTTTTGGAGTCGGAAACCAACCGGATGACCGAGAGAGATCGGAGGCGGCGGGTGAAATGTCCGAGACACCTTAGGGGCCTTCCTCATTGCGGGAGAAAGGGGTGACGCCGTGGCGCAGACCGGAGGGGTGATTCCCCTGGAGAAGATCGAGCAACGGATTCTCACGGTCAGAGCCCAGAAGGTCATGCTCGACAGCGATCTTGCTGATCTCTACGGGGTCACGACGAAACGCCTGAATGAACAGGTCAGGCGTAACCGGGGGCGATTCCCTGCGGATTTTATGTTCTGGCTCACCAAGGAAGAGGCGGCGGTTTTGAGGTCGCAAAATGCGACCTCAAAGGTCGGACGTGGTGGACGCAGATACCCGCCCAGCGTCTTCACCGAACACGGCGCCATCATGCTGGCGAGCGTGTTGAACACGACGCGTGCGGTGGACGTGAGCGTGTATGTTGTCCGTGCGTTCGTGCGGCTGCGCCAGGTGGTGGCCGCCAACAAGGAGGTAACGGCGAAACTCGCGGAGTTGGAGCGCAGAGTATCCGGCCATGATGAGGCCATTCGGTCCGTC
>METI01000155.1:66608-70252 GCA_001771285.1 candidate division NC10 bacterium RIFCSPLOWO2_12_FULL_66_18 | reverse complement strand
GAGGGCATGGGCCTCTGGGAGGAGTGCTGCCGGGAGGACGGCATCGCCCTCGAAATTGTGGCCCTGCACCACGAGGCGCCGATCCCGCCGCCGCACCACTTTCAGGCGGTGATCAGCCTGGGCGGGCCGATGAACGTGTACGAGGAGGAGACGTATCCGTTCTTGAAGGCGGAGGACGCCTTCATCCAGGAGGTCGTGGCCGCCGGCATCCCCTTCCTGGGGATCTGTCTCGGCGGCCAGCTCCTGGCCAAGGCGGTGGGGGGGTGCGTCACGCGGAATCCGGTGAAAGAGATCGGCTGGCACGCCGTCGAGCTGGACCAGCCCGGTCAGCGCGACCCGCTTTTCGCCGGCCTGCCGGACCGCCTCCCGGTCTTTCAATGGCACGGGGACACGTTCTCTCTCCCCAGTGGGGCCGTCCGATTGGCGGGCTCGGATGCCTGCCAGAACCAGGCGTTTCGCTTTGGCTTTGGCGGGATCGCCTATGCGCTCCAGTTCCACCTGGAGGTGACGCCCACACTGATTGATCAGTGGGTGCGCCAATACGGGGCGGACCTGGACGGGACGTCGGATCCGGCGCAGATGCGCGAGCAGGCGCCGGCCCGGTGTGCGGAACTCCTCCCGTTGTCGCGGCGGGTGTTCAAGAACTTTACCCGCCTCGTCCAGCTCCGCTACACTGGAGTCGGCGCGGAGCCGGTGGATCGACCGCAGCAGCCTGTCCGGCGGCGTTCAGCGCGGGATCTTACGGTGGAAGAGGCCTGGCAGCGGTACCGGGAGCTGATGGCCAAGGGGAAGCTGCGCTGCGGGATCACCTGCCCCCTGGATTGGATCGGGCGCTGCACGGGCGGGTGCTGGTAGTCGGTTCGACCGCGTGCCTGGCGTGCAGCATGTGGATTGAGGCCTGTGGGATCATGCCCAAGCCTCCCCGGAAGACGGGTCAAGTGCGCAGAAGCGCGAAGCAGCCGGAGCCGGCGGCGGCCCCGCCCATGCCTGACCTCCGGCACGACCGGCGGGCCCCCGTGCCCGACGAGGAGATCGTGGCTCGGCTGAACGAGCTGCTGGAGGCGGAGCGGGCGGGAGTCGAGGCCGCGGCGGTGCTCCAGCGGGCGGATCAGAAGGGTGTCACCGACACCGAGCTGAAGAAGTTCGCCGAGGATGAGGCATCGGCGTGCGCCGGCCTGCATCAAACCATCCTGCGGTACGGGGGGCAACCGTCTGGCCGGGCCGGGGATTTCGGTCGCAAGGTGGCTGCCCTGCAGACCGAGGGAGAGCGCCTGAACCTCATGGCTCGGGGGCAGGCCTGGGTGGTGAAGCGCCTGGAGGTGCTCCTCGAGATGCCCCTCGACCCCGAAACCCGGGACTTCCTCGCGGAGATGCGCGAGGAGCACCTCGAAAACGTTGATGCGTGCAACCGCAGGGCTGAAGAGCTCTCCGCTCCTCCGAGCCGACCGTATCGCGAATTACCCTTCGCCAGCCTGCGCGAGGCCCATGACCGGCTGTACTACGGGACTTGGAGGAGCCCGGAAGCGACCGATCGGGATCGCCAGCGGGCCTACTTCCAGCTCGGCCGCTACCTCGGCCTCCTCGCCGATGAGGTCCAGCGCGCGCGCTCTCTGGAGGCCCGGACCTACCTGGCCAAGGCGCGCGCGGCCTACGCGAAAGCCGATGCCGAGGCCGCCGGGGAGGAGGCAGCGCTCCGCAGCCTCGACAACGCCCTCTCCTACGCCCACAGCGCCCTCAACGCCCTCCTGCGCCACTCCCGGGCGCCGATCCACGATCCGCGGGGTTTCGAGTCCTTCTATGATGTTGTCGGGGTACCCTTCCAGGATCTGATTTGAGTGTATGGTGCGGGACAAGTTGCTGGACCGGAAGATCTTCTATACACTACAGGACGGATCATCTGGGCCACAGCCAGCAAGGGAAAGCGTCAACGTTTGTGGCACCGTTATGCCCTACCACCGCACGTCCGGCAAGGTTCTGCGTTCAGGGCGGAACGATGATGGGTGAGGTCACGGCGCAGCCCGGAAGGGACAGTCTTGACAGGAGGAACGCATGGACTTGGGGATAGCGGGACGGGTGGCGATCGTCACCGGGGCCAGCCGCGGGATCGGCCGAGCCGTGGCCGAGCGCCTGTGCCGCGAGGGCGCCCGTGTCGCGCTGTGCGCGCGGCACCGAGCATCGCTCGCGGAGGCGCAGCGCGCCCTCGAGGCCCTCGGGGGTGGGCGGGTCCTGACGGTCGAGGCGGATCTGACGGAGCCGGCCGCGGCCGGGCGCGTGGTGGAGGCGACGGCGGCGGCCTGGGGCCGGATTGACATCCTCGTGAACAATGCCGGGGCCGCGCGGGGGATCCCCTTTGACGAGCTGACGCAAGAACTCTGGCTGGAGAACCTGCAGCTCAAGCTCTTCGGCTACCTCCGCATGGCCCGGCTGGTCCTCCCGCATCTGCGGCGGAACGCGTGGGGGCGGATTGTGAACGTCGCCGGGGTGGCGGGACTCCAGCCGAGCCCGCTGTCCATGCCGATCGGCCTGAACAACGCCGGCATCCTGAACGTCATGAAGGCGTTGGCCGATGGGGAGGCGGCTCACAACATTCTGGTGACGACCGTCTGCCCCGGACCGATCCTGACGGAGCGGCAAACGCGGCTGCTCCAGGACGTCGCGCGGACCAAAGGGATCAGTCTCGAGGCGGCGCAGGGCGAAGCCACCAGCCCGATTCCGTTGAAACGGATGGGCCGGCCGGAGGAGGTGGCCGACGTGGTGGCCTTCCTTGCGTCAGAGCGAGCGAGCTACATCACCGGCAGCCTGGTGATCGTGGACGGTGGTCTTCACCGCGCGATGATCTGACTCCGCTGTAGCTCGCCGATCAGTGCGCGGCAGTCCCAGGCGCAGCCTTCTATCCCTCCGTTCGGAACAGGGCGACCGCCCCCTTGTAGACCCGAGCGATGGCGTGGTCTACGAGGACGTAATCCCCCTGCTCCTTCACCTTGAACTCCACCTACAGACCGAGCTGTCCTGCAATGATCACCCGGTTGATCTCCGAGGTCCCCTGGAAGATCTCGAAGATCCGGGCATCCCGGTAATAGCGCTCCAGGGGGAACTCCTTGGAGAAGCCGTAGCCTCCGTGGATCTGGAGGGCCCGGTGGGCGACCCGTGTGGCCATCTCCGAGGCGAAGAGCTTGGCCATGGCCGCTTCCTTGGTGACCTTCTCCTTTTGCTCCAGCATCCAGGCGACCTTGTAGACGAACAGGCGGGCCAGCTCGATCTCGGTGGCCATGTCGGCCAGCTTGAAGCTGACACCCTGGAATTTCCCGATGGGCTGGCCGAATTGCGTGCGAGACTTGGCGTAGCCCAGGGCATGGTCGAATGCCGCTTGCGCCAGGCCCACGCACCCCGCGGCCAGGGCCACCCGCGTGGCGTTCAACGCCTCCATGAGGTAATAGAAACCCTTGCCTTCCTCGCCCAGGAGCGCGCTCTCGGGCACCAGGACATCCTCGAAGGTGAGGCTGCCGGTCTCGGCGCCCGCGATGCCGAGGCGGGGGATGTTGGGCCCCAGGGTGACCCCCGCCGCCTTGCTGTCCACCAGGAACAGGCTGATCCCCTTGTGCCGCTTGGCCCGGTCCGTGGAGGCCACCAGGGTGATGAGATCG
>METI01000155.1:33982-66598 GCA_001771285.1 candidate division NC10 bacterium RIFCSPLOWO2_12_FULL_66_18 | reverse complement strand
CGCAGTAGGGCCCGTTACTGGTGAACATCTTGGACCCGGTGATCCGCCACCCGCCGTCCACCCGCTTGGCCGTGGTCTCGATGTCGGCCGCGCTGCTTCCCACGTTGGGCTCGGTCAGTCCGGCCGCGACGATCTTCTCCCCACGGATGGCCGGGGTGAAGTGCTCCCGCTTCTGCGCCTCGGTCCCCACCAGGAAGACGGGCGCGGCGCCCATAAGCGTGTGGAGCAGGACGTTCACGGCGATGGCCGCCGAGACACGCCCAACCTCCTCGATGAAGATGCAGAAGCTGGTGAAGTCGGCGCCGGCCCCCCCCAATTCCTCAGGGAAGTGGGCGCCGAGGAAGCCCATCTGCCCGAGGCTGCGGAAGACCTCCACGGGGAACGTGTCGGAGACCTCCATGGGTTTGACGTGCTTGGCCAGTTCCTCCTGGGCGAAGCGCGCCACGGCCTTGCGGAAAATCTCGTGCTCCTGACTCGCCTGAAAGTCCATGACCACACCCCCTGCGGGGCCTCCCCCGACCGGATCGAGACAAGCATGCTGCACGGCGCGATCTGAGGCGCTGCCTCCAATGTGCGCTAGGGAACCGGGGTACCGGTATGACCTGGATCATGCAGTGGGGTGGGATGCGACCGAAGTCACAGACCCGCTGCACTCCGCGGGTTATGGTGGGGCAGATGCGGGAGGAGGATTCGCCATGACCCGAGATCCCGAAATTGTGGCCAACGAGAGGCCCGTCGGACCAGTGCGCGTCCGGCCCGAGAATCCCTTCACCGGACCCAGCCTGTGGTTGCCGCTTCGGTATCTGATCACGGGACAGGTCAGCCTGCTCCTGGCGATCGCCCTGGCGGTGCTCCGCGCGGAGGACCTGGTGGACTTCTACTACCAGGGGCACCTGCTGGCCATCACCCACCTCATCACCCTGGGATGGATCACCACCACCATCATGGGGGCCAGCTTCCTGGTGGCGCCGCTCATCTTCTCTGCCCCGCTGTACAGCGAGCGGCTGGGGCGCTGGCAGTTTCCGCTCCTGGCGGTCGGCATTTCAGTGATGGTCGTCCACTTCTGGACCGGGCAGTACCGCGGCCTGGCCGCCGGGGGGATCCTGGTCCTGGCCGCCACGATTCTGTTTCTTGTGAACGTCTCGCTCACGTTGCGCCGGATCCCGCGGAAGGACGTCGCCGTGCCGTATCTGATGGCGGCCCTCACGTATCTCGCTGCCACCGTGATGCTCGGCAACCTCATGGCCCTCGACAAGGTGTTGGGCTTCCTGGGCGGCCAGGTGCTCGCCACGATCAAGGGTCACGCCCATCTCGCCGCGCTCGGGTGGGTGAGCCTGATGATCCTGGGGGTGGGCCACAAGATGATCCCGCTCCTCACCGCCTCGACCATCGAGGAGGAGCGGCGGAGCCGAAGACGCCTCTGGCTTCTCAATGCCGGGATCGTCGGTCTCTTCGTTGGGCTGGTGACCCGGAGCCGGTGGGTGTTCCCGTTCGGCCTGGTGGTGGTCCTCGGATTTGCCTCTGCCTTTTGTCGGCTTGCCCGGCCGTGGCGACAGGGGAAGGTCCCGCGGCTGGACTGGTCCACCCGGCACGTCCTGGCCGCCTTCGGGTGCTTGGCGCTGGCGATCCTCTTCGGGCTGGCGCTGGCCTCGGGTCTCCTGGGGGATGATGCGCTGGCGTCGCGGGTTGCGATTGCCTACGCCTTCCTTGGACTGGTCGGCTGGATCACCCTCATGATCATCGGGATGAGCTATCGAGTCATCCCGCTACTGGTGTGGCTGCACCGCTACTCGCCCATCGTCCACGACGAGCCCGTGCCGAAGGTAAGCGAGCTTTACTCGGAGCGGTGGCAGGCCTGGAGTTTCTTCCTCCTGATCCCGGGCATCATCTTGGCTGCCACTGCATTCCTGCTGCAGTCCGTCGCCGGCCTGCGGGCCGGCCTGCTCCTCTTCGAGGGAGGCGTCCTCCTCTTCGAGGCGAACATGCTGCGGGTCTATGGGCATCTTCGGCGTCCCGCTGCAACAGAGATGGCGGCTTGACGAATTCGCGGCACAAGGCTTACGATGCCCGTCCGTTCTCAGATAGCGAGCAGTCCCGGGAGTCCTTGAAGGAGATGTCCTTGGTGCGTCGGCGGAATGGAGCGGGGAGGCGTCCCGGGACCCGGAGGCAGTGTTGATGACTGGAGGGACCGCAGGAGCAGAACAGCCGGCCCCGGTGGACACCGGAGCGCACCGGCTGGCGGAGCTGGCCCGGCTCTTCCTCAAGCTGGGGACGATCGGCTTCGGGGGGCCGGCCGCGCACATCGCCATGATGGACGACGAGGTCGTCCGCAAGCGCGGCTGGCTGACACGGGAACAGTTCCTGGATCTTCTGGGGGCGACCAACCTGATCCCGGGCCCCAACTCGACGGAGATGGCGATCCACATCGGTCTCACCCGGGCGGGGTGGCGCGGGCTGGTCGTGGCCGGGACCTGCTTCATCCTTCCGGCGGTGGTGATCGTCCTTTCCCTGGCGTGGGCGTATGTCCGGTACGGCTCGCTCCCCGAGGCGATCTGGCTGCTGTACGGGGTGAAGCCGGTCATCATCGCCATCGTGATCCAGGCCCTGTGGGGCTTCACGACCAAGGCGGTCAAGGGGCCGCTCACCGGGGCGGTCGGCGTCGCGGTCGTCGGGCTTTCCTTCCTGGGGGTCAACGAGGTTCTGCTCCTGTTCGCCAGCGGGATCGTGGTCATGGCGCTGGCGAACCTTCGGGGGCCGTGGGCTCGGCCGACGGGTGCCGTCGCGCTGGCGGGACCAGTAATGCTCGCGACGTCGCCGGGTGCCGCCGCGATGGCAAGCACCGTAGCGGGCGCTCCCGTCAGCCTCCTCGGCCTGACCGCGTTCTTCCTCAAGGTGGGCTCGATCCTGTTCGGGAGTGGGTACGTGCTGCTGGCGTTCCTTCGGGCGGATCTCGTGCAGCGCTGGGGATGGCTGACCGACCAGCAACTCATGGACGCCATCGCCGTGGGCCAGTTCACCCCGGGCCCGGTGTTCACCACCGCGACGTTCATCGGATACGTCGTGGCAGGGGTTCCGGGCGCGCTGCTGGCTACCTGGGGCATCTTCTTTCCATCCTTTGTATTTGTGGCGGCCAGCAATCCGCTCATCCCGCGCCTGCGGCGTTCCTCGTGGGCGGCCGGCTTCCTGGACGGGGTGAACGTCGCGTCGCTCGGGTTGATGGCCACGGTCACCTGGCAGCTGGGACGTGCGGCGCTGGTGGACGGCGTCACGGTCGGTCTGGGGCTGGTGGCGGCCGTCCTGGTGTTCTGGCTGCGCCTGAATTCCGCGTGGCTTGTCCTGGGAGGCGCTTTCGCCGGCTTCGTCCTCAAGCTGCTCGCCTGACGCACCGGCGCAGTGTGCGAGTTCGACGTCGCTGCCTCTTCCAAGTGGATTCCCGTGGACAGTGCGCGGTGATGGCTCCGCGCGAAGACTGGGGAGGATTGGGACGAGCAGGATCCGACGAATCGGTTTCAGCCATTGTCCGCAAGTGCAGGCCTTTGCGACCTTCTGCGCTGATCCGGAGTTTTTTTCTTTCCGTCATGCGGCGGGTTGCCTATATTTTGATGACGCAGTTCCGAATACTCCAACAACACCGCGCGGCATGCCGCGCGACAGGGGAGGACATTTCATGGCCCTATTCATCACCGAGGAGTGCACCAGTTGCGGCGCCTGTGAGCCGGAGTGCCCGAATCAGGCCATCAGCGAGGGAGACTCGATCTACGTGATCAACGCTGACCTGTGCACCGAGTGCGTCGGGCACTTCACTGAATCCCAGTGCATCGCCGTGTGCCCGGTGGCCTGTATCGTGCCGCATCCGGAGATCACGGAAGACCGGGGCGCGCTCCTGGGCAAGTTCAAGCGCCTGCACCCGGACAAGGAGCCGGTGCTGAACTGACCCCGCCTCCGGCGGGGTTTCACCTTGACGGGGCCAGGATGCTGGGGCATCCTTGGCCCCGTTGTCTTTTGCAGGGAACGTGTCCGACCCTGCAATCTTCGCCGTCGAAACCGGTCGAACGCTGAGTCGCGGGTGCGGGCGTGCGCGGGACCCTCGTGAATGTGGCGGCCGTCCTCCTCGGAAGCGGGATTGGCCTGGCGGTGGGGAAGCGGCTGCCGGAGCGCCTGCAGCGGATCATCCAGGAAGGCATGAGCGGCAACCCGGAGATCATCTACACGAAATCCATGCTGGATGGGGCCGCCTCCGTCGCCTTTGCCTCCAGTCTGGGGATCGGCGTGAGCTTCGCCGCGGTCACGGTGCTGGTGCTCCAGGGAGCGCTCACGCTCCTGGGGGCGCAGCTCGCGTTCCTGTTGCGCGCCGAGATCCTGAGTGAGCTGACGCCACCGGGGGCCTCTTGATCCTGGCCATCGGATTGATGCTCCTCGAGGTGAAGCGCATCCGCGTCGCCAACCTGCTGCCCGCCTTGGTCGTGGTGGTCCTGCTGACGGGGGCGCGCCTGTCCCTGGGGTGGTGATCCGTGCGCCGGCGGCCGATCGCACTTATCCTGCTGAGCCACGCCGTCGTGGATTCGTGTCAGAACATCCTGCCGGTCGTTTTGCCGCTCCTTCAGCATCGATTCGGCCTGACCTATTCGCAGATCGGGTTGGCGGCGGCCGTGCTGCTGATCTCGTCATCCATGATCCAGCCGATCTTCGGGTGGATCTCTGATCGTTGGCAGACGCAATGGTTCCTGCCGGCCGGCATCGTGTGGACGGCCGTTCTCATGGGGATGCTGGGGCTGGTGCCGAGCTACTGGGTCCTGGTGTTGGTCCTGGCCCTGACGGGTGTCGGCACCGCCGCGTTCCATCCGGTGGCATCCATGGCCGCCGCGCACGCCTCGGGGATTCAGCGGGGACTGGGGATGTCCTTCTTCGCCGCTGGCGGGAATTTGGGCTTCGCGCTGGGGCCGATCCTGGCCACCTGGATGCTGGCGGGATTCAACCTGAAGGGAACCGCGCTCCTGATGATCCCCGGTTGCCTCATGGCCGCCGCGATTCATTGGTATCGCCGCGAAATCGAGGTCCCAACCAGAGACCCCGAGCGAGGCCACGCCCAGGGAACGTCCCCGATCCCCTGGGTAAAACTCTCCGCTCTGTGCGTCCTCATCTCCCTCCGGTCCTGGGGCTACTCCGGACTGATCATCTTCCTTCCGCTCTTCCTCCTCGACCAGGGCGTCGCCTTCATGTGGACAGGGCGCGCGTTATTCATCTTTCTGTTCTTTGGGGCGCTTGGGGGGTTGCTGGGCGGTCATCTCTCTGATCGCGTCGGGAGGCAGCAGGTGATCGCGATTTCGCTCCTGGCCTTCCCGTTTCTCATGGCCCCTGCGCTCGTGCTGGTGGGTTCGCCGCGCTGGCTATTCCTGGCGCTGGCGGGAATGAGCCTCCTGGCATCCTTCTCCGTCACCGTTGTTTTTGCCCAGGAATTGCTCCCGCAGCAGCTCGGCCTGGCGTCAGGGCTGACGTTGGGGTTGGCATTCGGCGCCGGCGGATTGGGCGTGGCCATGTCGGGTCTCATGGCCGATCTGCTCGGTTTGCACACGAGCCTGTGGATCCTTGTGCTGTTGCCTGGCTTGGCGGGCCTCCTGGCGCTGCGACTCCGGTCGCCGCATCCGCGTGTGGAGAGTGAAGGAGCGATGTCTCCCGTGACAGGAGAGATGGATGCGCGATTGTGAATTTTTTTTGAGAAAAGTGTTGACAAGGGCAGAACGGTCGTTGTATATAGCTCAACGAATGGTGGACGCGAATGCTGACAAAGCTCTTTTCCTCTCAAACACGCGTAGACCTCCTGCGCCTCTTCTTCACCCATCCCGACAATCGTTACTACGTTCGACAAATCGCTCGAGAGTTACGCCGCGACATCTCCGGCATCAAGCGGGAACTGGACAATCTCGAGAAGGCTGGCTTGCTGCTCAGCGACAAGGTCGGCAATCTGCGCTATTACAGCGTGAACAAGACGGCCGCCATCTACTCGGAGATCAAGAGCATCGTGACGAAGACCGTCGGAGTGCAGGCGGCGGTCTACGAGGCTCTGGCGCCGATCACCGGCGTGCGGCAGGCCTGGCTGTACTCCATGAATTCCCATCCCCCGGGCGAAGGAGTGGGGGCCATCTTCCTGTTGATTGTGGGCGGCGTGGATCTCGCGGAGCTGAACGAGGCGATCACGCACCTGGAGGATCATCTGGGCCGCGAGATCAGCTATACGGTCTTCGACGAGGGAGAATTTCAGCGACGACGGGCGGAGGCGGATCCCTTCCTAACCGAGGTCCTCGGCGGCAGGAACGTCCTGCTCATCGGGCGCGACGATGCCGTATGAGGACCTGCGGGAGAAAGGGCTCATCGAGGACATCAAGCCGAACTTCCAGGTGGTCAGTGCGCTCATCGCCAGGGCGCTCAAGGACTTGGTGACGGCCCGGGCCAATGCCAGCATTGACCGGGAGTGGGCATATGCGATCGCGTATCAGGGGATGCTGCGGGCGGCTCGAGCGATGATTACGGCGGAGGGGCTGCGCCCGCGCGGTCGAGATCAGTCACGCACGGTCGTGTTGCTGGCGGGAGCTATCCTGGGCGACGACATGCGATCCCTGGTGAATGCCTTCGATCGGATGCGGCGACGCTCCCAGGCGATCCTGGAGGAACCGGGGCAACCCATCTCCCGATACGAGGTGGAAGGGGCCATCAAGGACGCCCAGAAGTTCATCGAGCGGACCGTGGAGTTCACACGAACGAAGAATCCCCAGTTGACACTTCTGTAGCCGTTTCTCGGGGTAGTGTGCAGGGTGGGGTGAGCAAAGGCGGAGGAGAAGGCGCCCACAGGGGCTGCCGAGGAGAGATCGGACGCATCCCCACCTCAATGAGAAGGCTCGGAGCGCAACCGTGAAAGGAGGTGATGCAAGTGGCGGCCAAGAAGAAGGCGAAGAAGGCCAAGAAGAAGAAGTAGTAGTAGTACCGACCCCGTCTGAGTTGGCAGACTCAGACCGTTTCCGCAACTGTAATTGCAAAAGGAGGTGATCTGCGTGGCGACGAAGAAGAAGGCAACGAAGAAGGCTGCCAAGAAAAAGAAGTAGTCTCGGCAATCTCACGCTGGGGGCGGCACCCCCCAGCGGCACTTATAGTCTACTCATATCCCTTTGGATTCGTCAAGACCATAATCGAATAATTCTTTTGATCTGTTTTTTTGGAGGTTACGACAGGAACATAAAGTCATACATGAGATAATTTTCCGAACATTTTGGCGGGCTCGCCAGCTAGTTTCCTACTTGCTCCCGGCTCGTCAGGTGTGTTAATGTCCTCGCAGTAAAACCTTCGGTTTCGAACCCACTCCTCAATTGCCCATGGGACCTCCCGTGGGCCTTTCCTTCTTACCCCCGGAGGGCGAGCGGTTCCAGAGTCACAGTGGACTGCGGGCGCGAGTCCCGTGCTGCTCTCTCGGACAGGATACCGGTCGCGACCACGCTGGCCGGGTCGCGACGCGCGGGTGTCTTCCGCGGAGGATTTGGATCATGACAGAGCGATTTCAGAACTTCATAGACGGCAAATGGGTTGATGCCGCCAATGGAACGACGTTCGACGATATCAATCCGGCGAATAAGACGGACATCCTGGGCAGCTTCCCGCGCTCGGACCACCGGGACGTGGACCGGGCGGTGGAGGCGGTCAAGGCGCACTTCCCAAAGTGGCGCCGGGTCCCGGCCCCGCGACGGGCGGAGATCCTCTTCCGGACCGGGGAGATCCTGGTGCGCCGGAAGGAGGAACTGGCGCAACTCATGACGCGGGAGATGGGGAAGGTTCTGAAGGAGTCCCGGGGCGACGTGCAGGAAGCCATCGACATGATCTATTACATCGCCGGCGAGGGGCGGCGCCTGTGGGGCGAGACCACACCTTCGGAACTTCCGGACAAGTTCGCCATGACGCTCCGGGTTCCGCTGGGGGTCGTGGGCGTGATCGCCCCGTGGAACTTCCCCCTTGCGATCCCAACGTGGAAGCTGGCACCGGCGCTGGTGGCGGGTAATACCGCGGTCTTCAAGCCGGCCGAGGATACCCCGCTGATGGGCGTCCGCCTGGTGGAGATCCTGCTGGAGGCGGGCCTGCCGCCGGGGGTGGTCAACCTCGTCCACGGATTCGGCGAAGAAGCCGGAGCGCCCCTGGTCCGGCATCCGGACGTGGCGTTGATCTCCTTCACGGGATCCTCCGAGGTCGGACGCGAGGTGGCTATTGCCTGCGCAGCCGAGCACAAGCGCGTCTCGCTGGAGATGGGAGGGAAGAACCCCATTCTGGTGATGGAAGATGCCGACCTGGATCTGGCGGTGGACGGAACGATCTGGGGGGGATTCGGCACGTCTGGTCAGCGCTGCACCGCGTCCTCGCGCATCCTCGTGCACAAAAAGGTGGTGAAGGAATTCGCCGACCGCCTGCTGACCAAGGCCCAAGGCCTGCGCTTGGGGGATGGGCTGTCCCCCAGTACGGATGTCGGACCGGTCATCAATGAGACACAGCTCAAGCGGATCCATGGCTACTCCAAGATCGGGCTCAAGGAAGGGGCCAAGCTCCTGTGCGGGGGCGAGATCTACCGGGAGGGGGAATGCAAGAAGGGATTCTTCTACTCCCCTACGGTCTTCGCCGATGTGACTCCTAAGATGCGGATCTCGAAAGAGGAGATCTTCGGCCCCACCGTGGCCGTCCTGCCCGTGGCCAGCCTGGACGAGGCCATCGAGGTGGCCAACGCAAGCCGGTACGGGCTCTCGTCGGCGATCTACACCCGGGACATCAACAAGGCGTTCCGCGCCATCGAGATGCTGGGAGCTGGGATCACGTACGTGAACGCCTCGACCATCGGGGCGGAGGTGCATCTGCCCTTCGGGGGAATCCGCCAGACGGGCAACGGCCATCGGGAGGGCGGCCGGCAGGTGATGGACATCTTCACCGAATGGAAGACGGTGTACATTGATTACAGCGGGAAGCTCCAGCGGGCGCAGATCGATGTGAGCTGAGGAGGGGAGCAGGGGCAGAAGGCCGGAGGCAGCAGCGAACCGGGGAAACGGCGACGCGGAGACGCGGGGGCAGTATGGGAAGTGAGTTGCTGTACCTGTCCCGGGCGGACGTCGAAAAGGTCGGCCTTCCCATGGCGGAGATCATCGCTGCCGTGGAGGCGGTCTTCCGGGAGAAGGGGGAAGGCCGGGTCGAGATGCCGGCCAAGATCGGGGTCCATCCGGCGCCCGATGACTTCCTGCATGCCATGCCGGCGTATGTTGCCTCGCCGCGCGCCGCCGGAATCAAGTGGGTCGGAAACTTCATAAAGAACCAGGCCCGGGGTCTGCCGACTATCAGTGGTCTCGTGATGTTGAACGATCCTGAAACGGGCCTTCCCATGGCCATCATGGACTGTACCTGGATCACTGCGAAGCGGACAGGGGCGGCCAGCGCCGTAGCGGGTAAGTACCTGGCCATCAAAGACGCCGCGTGGCTAGCCATCATCGGCTGCGGGGTACAGGGGCGGAGCCACCTGGAGGCCATGCTGGTCCAGTTCCCGACTATTCGGCTCGTCAAGGCGTACGACCGAGTCCGAGCGAACCTGGAGCGCTTTGTCCAAGAAATGCAGGCGACACATGGGGTCAACATGGTCGCGGCCGAGGACTGCGAATCGGCGGTGCGAAACGCCGACATCATCGTGACCGCAGCAGAGATCCTGAAGCACCCGACCTCGGTCATACGCCCCGAATGGATCAAGCCGGGCGCCTTCTGCATGCCGGTGGATTTCGACTCCCAGTTCACCCCGGAGGCCATCGGGGCCATGGACCTTTTCTACACCGATGACGTGGCCCAGATGGTGTTCTACCGGACGCTGGGATACTTCCAGGGCACCCCCGCCGTGCAGGGCGATCTGGGCGAGGTGGTGGCGGGGAAGAAACCGGGGCGGACGTCACCCGCGCAGCGGACGATGGCCATGCACCTGGGGCTGGCGATCGAGGACATGGTGACGGCGGTCCGGATCTTCGAGCAGGCGACGATCCAGGGGATCGGCACGCGCCTGCCGCTCTGAGGCCCGCGAGCCGGGATTGGCGTCCCGCGCCCAGGGCGCGGGGGGTGCGAAACGGGGCAACCCCAGGAAACCGGGCGAGGCGCCTCGGTTCACGCGGTGAGGCAGGGGGGAGCGTCATGAGTGGATTCACGGGCGTGGATTACTACGAGGTCGAGGGACTCCTCTCGGAGGAGGAGCGGATGATGCGGGACCTGGCCCGGGCCTTCACGGACGAGCAGATCCTCCCCCTCATCACCCAGCACTTCCGCGAGGGGAAGTTCCCGACGGGCCTCGTCCGGAAGATGGGTGAGCTGGAGTTTCTCGGCGCCAACCTCCAGGGCTACGGGTGCGCGGGCATCAATAACGTCGCCTACGGGCTGATCCTGCAAGAGCTGGAGCGGGGCGATTCGGGCGTGCGGAGCTTCGCGTCGGTCCAGGGGTCCCTGGTCATGTACCCGATCCACACCTTCGCTTCCGAGGCACAGAAACAGCGCTGGCTGCCAAGGCTGGCCGCGGGCGAGGCCGTGGGCTGCTTCGGCCTGACCGAGCCGGACTTCGGCTCGGACCCGGGGAACATGGCCACCAAGGCCGTGCGGGTGGGGAGCGAGTACGTCTTGAACGGCACCAAGCTCTGGATCACCAACGGCAGCATCGCCGACGTGGCCGTGGTCTGGGCCAAACTGGACGGCGTGATCCGCGGCTTCCTGGTGGAGAAGGGGACGCCCGGCTTCACCGCCCGGGACATCCACGGGAAGCACTCCATGCGCGCCTCGGTGACCTCGGAACTCTCCTTCCAAGACTGCCGCATCCCGGGCGATAACCTTCTGCCGAAGACCGAAGACCTGCGGTCGCCCCTGTCCTGCCTGAACCAGGCACGCTACGGCATCGCGTGGGGGGCCGTGGGCGCCGCCGTGGCGTGTTACCAGGCGTCTCTGACGTACAGCCGCCGGCGCATCCAATTCGGGAAGCCCATCGCGTCGTTCCAGCTCGTTCAGCAGAAGCTGGTCCACATGCTGACCGAGATCACGAAGGCGCAACTCTTGTGCCTGCAGCTCGGGCGGCTCAAGGATGCCGGCCGGCTCCGGCACACGCAGGTGTCGCTGGCCAAGCGGAACAACGTGGCGGCAGCCCTGGAGATCGCCCGCCTGGCCCGGGACATCCACGGGGCCAACGGCATCGTCGACGAATATCCCGTGATCCGGCACCTGCTGAACCTGGAGTCGGTTTTCACCTATGAGGGGACCCACGACATCCACACCCTGATCCTGGGGCGGGACATCACCGGCATCTCGGCGCTGGGGTGACCTGATCGGGGCACGGGTGTCTCTCCCGGCACGAGATTTGCTTTACATTCCGCGCGCCCCTATGTTATAGCATTGCCGTCATGTGGCGGCTGATGCGCTGGGTTCCCCTGATTGCCTGTCCACTGGTCCTGGCGGGTTTCGTCCCCAGCCACGTGTCCGGGGCCGGCCCCTCCCCGCCCGTCTCCTCCCCACCCGATATCACCCTCCGGCAAATTCACATGATCGAGACCCGTGGCGGGTCCAGGTTATGGGAGTTGCGGGCAGACCGTGCGGAGGTGCACGAGCGGGAGGGCTACACGGTCCTCTCCCGGGTCACCCGCCCCGTGGAGGTCACGCTCTACTCCACCCAGGGACAGTTCACGTGCACCGCCAACAAGGCGACGGTGGACCTCACGACCAAGGACGTACGGCTGGAGGGCGGGGTCGTCGGCCGCTCGGACCAGGGGACGGAACTCCGGACAGAGGCCCTCCGCTGGTTGGCTGCGTCCCGGCGCCTCCAGACCGACCAGCCGGTCACGGTGAGCCGCGGCGGCTGGCTGAGCCGCGGCCGCGGCCTGGAGGCGGAAACCGGCCTGGAACAGGTTCGGATCTTCCAGAACATCACCTCACAACTGCGGTCGCCAGCGACCGCCCCGGCGCCGGCCGGGGCACCGGCGCCAGGATCGGCGCCGAGGCCGGCGGGGAGGAGCCTCGCTCCATGAACTGTTCGCGATGGCTGCCGCTGGTCCTCCTGCTGGGTGCGGTCGCCCCGGGGGTTCCCCGAGCTGCGGAGGAGGGCGCGCCCATCACTATCTCGGCCGACACGCTGGAGGTCAATCGCAAGGCCCGGGTGGCGATCTACCAGGGCAACGTGGCGGCCAACGACCGGGGTCGGGGCCTCAGCATCCTGGCGGACCGGATCGAATTCTTCTTCGATGACCGCATGGAGGAGATCGAGCGGGCGATGGCGGCGGGGAACGTCCGCCTCTCCTACGGCGAGCGGCGGGGCGTGGCGGAGCGGGCGGAGTACTTCCCGCGGGAAGACCGCGCCGTGCTCCTCGGCCATCCCAAGGTGTGGCAGGACAGCGATGTGGTGACCGGGTGCCGGATCACGCTGCTCCTGCGGGAGGATCGGAGCCAGGTGGACGGCTGCGATGGGGAGCGGGTCAACGCCGTGCTCTACCCGAAGCGGGGCGAGGCGCGAGAGCGGGGCGGCGCCCGTCGATGAGGCCCCTCCTCGACGCCACCGACGGACCGATGACGATCGACGCGATGGAGCACTCCCTGCGGACGGAGAAACTGGTGAAGGCCTTCAAGCAGCGGGTGGTGGTGTCGGATCTGAGCCTCTCGCTGGACGCGGGCGAAGTGGTCGGGCTGCTGGGACCCAACGGGGCCGGCAAGACGACGGCCTTCTACATGATCCTGGGCCTGACGCGTCCCGACTCCGGCCGGGTCCTCCTGAACGGGGAGGACATCACCTCCCTGCCCGTGCATCAGCGGGCGCGCCGGGGGATGGGGTTCCTGCCCCAGGAGCCGTCCATCTTCCGGAAGCTGACCGTGGAGGAGAATATCCTGGCGATTCTCGAGGCGCTGGGCGTGCCGTCGAGAGACCGGGCGGGGCGCGCCCGGGCCCTGCTGCAGGAGCTGAACATCGCCCACCTGGCCAAGAGCCCGGCCTACACCCTCTCGGGGGGCGAGCGGCGGCGCGCCGAGATCACCCGGGCGTTAGCCACCGAACCCCGCTTCATGCTCCTGGACGAGCCCTTCGCCGGGATCGATCCCATCGCGGTCTACGACATCCAGGGCATCATCGGACAGCTCAAGGATCGCGGGATCGGGGTGCTCATCACGGACCACAACGTGCGCGAGACCTTGCAGATCGTGGACCGGGCCTATATTATTCATGAGGGACAGATCCTGCTGTCCGGCACGGCCGCCCAGTTGGCGGCGGACGAGGTCGCCCGCGAGATTTACCTCGGGGAACGTTTTTCCCTCTGACGGGGACGGGGCACGCACCCATGGCGTTCGACATCAAGCTCCGCATGCTGCAGACGCAGCGGATGATCATGACGCCGATGCTGCAGCAGGCCATCAGCCTGCTGCAGCTCTCGCGGTTGGAGCTCGTCCAGGAGCTGGTGCAGCATCTGGAAGAGAACCCGGTCCTGGAGGAGGTGCTGGAGGAGACGACGGATCCCCAGCTCTCCCAGGAGCAGGATCCGCCGGAGCCCGAGCGCGCGGAGGCGGAGAAGGCCGAGGACGAACGGGCGGACCGGATCGACGCTTTCGACTGGGAGAGCTACCTGCAGGACGCCTCGGACTACCGGCCCCAGATCCCGCGCGAGGAGCTGGAGCGGTTCGACGCGGAGATCCACCTCACCAAGCCCCACTCCCTCCTGGATCACCTGCTGTTCCAGCTCCACCTCAGCACTTCGGATCCCGAGCTGTTGCGCCTGGGGATGCTGGTGGTCGGCAACCTGGATGAGTCCGGCTACCTGAAGGAGCCGCTGGAGGCCCTGGCCGCCTCGGCCGGGGTCGGGATCCCGCGGCTGGAGGAGGCGCTGCGCCTGGTGCAGCGCTTCGAGCCCACCGGGGTGGGAGCCCGGGACCTGCGGGAGTGCCTGCTGCTGCAACTGGAGACGCGCCCGGACCAGCACCCCCTGGCCAAGGAGCTGATCTCGGCCCACCTGGGGGAGCTGGAAGGACGGCAGTGGGAGAAGCTGGCGGGAACGCTGGGTGTGCCGGTCAAGGAGATCCAGGCGGCGGTGGAATATATCACCACCCTGGAGCCGAAACCGGGGCGGACCTTCGGCACCGAGGACCCGCGCTACATCACGCCGGACGTCTACATCGTCAAGGTGGATGACCGGTTCGTGGTGGTCCTGAACGACGATGGGCTCCCGCGCCTCCGGGTCAGCCCCTACTATCGGACCATCCTGGCCAACAAGGCAGGGAACGGCCAGGAGGTCCGGGAGTATCTCGAGGGCCGGATGCGCTCGGCCCTCTGGCTGATCCGCAGCATCGAACAGCGGCAGCGGACCCTCTACAAGGTGGCGGAGAGCCTGGTGAAGTTCCAGCGCAAGTTCCTGGATGATGGGATCACGGCCCTGCGTCCCCTCACCCTGAAGGAAGTGGCCGAGGACATCGGCATGCACGAATCCACGGTCAGCCGGGTCACCACCAACAAGTACATCCACACCCCGCAGGGGCTGTTCGAGCTGAAGTACTTCTTCCACCGGGGCGTCCCCGCCACCAGCGGCGACACCGTCTCCTCCCTCAAGGTCAAGGACCTCATCCACAAGCTGCTCACCGTCGAGGACAGCGGCCGGCCCCTCTCCGACCAGAAGATCGTAGAGATCCTGCGACGAGAGCACGGGGTCGAGATCGCCCGCCGGACCGTGGCCAAGTACCGGGGCCAGCTCAGGATCCCCGCCTCCAGCCGGCGCAAACGCTACTGAGCTGCGCCCCCCGCATGCACCGCAGCAGAGGATGCACCACCGACACATGCACACGCCCGGCAATCCGGAGAGTCCGCTTCTCGGCAGGGTCCCGGCCGACCGGCCAACTCCGGGAGCGCTTCACTCCGTCCGACCCGCAGTTTCCGGAAGGAGTCCGACCATGCAATTTTCCGTCACGGGGAGGAACCTGGACATCACTCCCGCCCTCCGGGGGTACGCCGAGGAGAAGCTGAACCGACTCACCCGGTACCTGGAGGATATCGTTGCCATTCACGTCGTCCTGTCGGTGGCCAAGCACCGGCAGATCGCGGAGGTTACCCTGCGGGTGCGGGACCTCACCATCCGGGCGGAGGAGGAGAGCGACGACATGTACTCCTCCCTTGACCTGGTGGCGGAGAAGCTGGAACGCCAGATCCTACGCTACAAGGGGCGGATCGTGGCCCATGCGACCCGGGGGACCAACCGCGGGGGCCGCGTGGCCGCGGTGGCCCCGGTGGTCGAGGAGGAGCCGCCCGTGGTCAAGACCAAGCGCTTTGCGATCAAACCGGCCGGAGTGGACGAGGCCATCCTGCAGATGAATCTGCTGGGACACAGCTTCTACGTGTTCCGCAACGCCCTGACCGAAGAGGTGAACGTCGTCTATCGCCGGCGAGATGGCCACTACGGGCTGATCGAGCCCGAGGCCTGAGCCGCGGCGGCAGCCACGGACGAGGATGACAGTGGAGGGAGCCGCACCAGAAACCACGCTGCACGGGGTCCTGGTGGACGTGTACGGGATCGGCGTGCTGCTCTTGGGCGAGAGCGGGACCGGCAAGAGCGAGTGCGCTCTGGACCTGGTCACCCGGGGGCACCGGTTGGTGGCAGATGACGTGGTGGAGGTGGAGCGGGAGAGCGACCGCATCGTCATCGGTCGGGGGCCCAGCCGGATTGGCCATCACATGGAGATCCGCGGCCTGGGCATCATCAACATCCGGGACCTGTTCGGGGTGGCGGCCATCCGCTACCGCAAGCGGATCGAACTGGTGGTCCGGCTGGAGGCCTGGCGCCCCGAGGATGAGTACGACCGGCTCGGCGTCGAGGAGCAGACCTACCCCATCCTGGAGGTCCCGATCCCGATGTTGCGGATCCCGGTCTCGGCCGGGCGGAATATCGCCATCCTGGTGGAGGTGGCGGCGCGCAATCACCTCCTCAAGCTGATGGGCGTGCACGCCGCGCGCAATTTCGCCGCGCAACTCTCGGAGCAGCAGGCCGGCGAGACCCAGGACGCCGATCTGCCCCGCTACAGCCAGGATGACACGGAGTAGCCCCGCCCACCGGGTGATGAGATGACCGGGATTGATTTCATCGTGGTGACCGGGATGTCGGGGGCCGGGAAGAGCGCGGCCATCCGTTGCCTGGAGGACCTGGGGTTCTTCTGCATCGACAACCTCCCGGCCACCCTGATCCCCAAGGTGGCGGAGCTCTGCGCCCAGTCGGAGAAGCGGATCGAGCGGGTGGCGCTGGTGGTGGACGCCCGGGAGGGACGCTTCCTGGAGGGTCTCTTCGACATCCTGGCGGACCTGCGGCGGGACGGCCACCTGGTGCGCGTGGTGTTCCTGGAGGCGAGCGACGAGGTGCTGGTGCGCCGCTTCAGCGAGAGCCGGCGTCCTCACCCCCTGGCGCCCGGCGGCTCCGCCCCGGAGGGGATCCGGGCGGAGCGCGCGTTGCTGGCTCACCTGAAGGCCAAGGCGGACCTGGTCATTGACACCTCCAGCTTCACGGTGCACGAGTTCCGGAAACTGCTGGCCGGCTCGTTCCTGGATCTGCCGGCGCCGTCCCGGACGGCCCTGTCCCTGGTCTCCTTCGGCTATAAGCACGGGCTGCCGGTGGACGCGGACCTCGTGTTCGATGCCCGCTGCCTGCCCAACCCCCACTTCGTGGAGGCCCTGCAGCCCCTCACCGGCCTGGCGCCGCAGGTGGGAGAATACGTCCTGGGTTTCGCCCAGGCCCGGGGCTTTCTGGAGCGGATCCAGGAGTTCCTGAAGTTCACGCTGCCGCTGTACGTGCAGGAAGGCAAAGCGTACCTGACCATCGCGGTCGGTTGCACCGGGGGTCGCCACCGATCGGTGGTGCTGGCGGAGGAGCTGGCCCGGCTGCTGCGCGAGGTGGGCTCCGAAGTCTCCGTGCGCCACCGCGACCTGGAGCGAACCCCCTAGCGGGCTACCGCCCGCGATTTCGAATTTCGGATGGCGGATTTCGGATTTCCCCAAATCGGCAATCGGCAATCCGCAATCCGAAATGAAGGGCGGGGAGGACGGGGGGAGTCATGGTCGGCATCGTCATCGTGACCCACGGCGATCTGGGGGCGGAACTCCTGCGAACCGCGCAGGAGATCGTCGGGAAACTCCCTCGGGTGGAGGCGGTCTCGATTCACGCCGCGGAACAGATCGAGAAAGCCCGGAAGAAGATCGAGACAGTCCTCCAGCGGGTCAACGACGGGAGCGGCGTGCTGATCCTCACCGACCTGTTCGGCGGGACACCCTCCAACCTGGTCCTGTCGTACCTGGAGGCGGGCCGGCTCGAGGTCGTGACCGGCGTGAATCTGCCGATGCTGATGAAGCTTCCCTCGCTCCGCGAGGAGCGGGATCTCCGTGGCCTGGCGGACAAGCTGGCCAAGTACGGCCAGCGCAACATCCTGGTGGCCAGCGAGTTCCTCGCCAAGCAAGGGAAGCCGGCCGCCCCTGAGGGGTAAGCCCCGATCCGGGACAGGGCCATGCACCGCAGCCGGAGCCGACGCGCATGGACGGCGTCCGATTCATCCTGGGCATTCACGCGCACCAGCCCGTGGGAAATCTTCCGGAGGTGTTCACCGGGGTGTACCGGCGGGCCTATGTCCCCTTCCTCGACGTTCTGAGCGAGTTCCCGCAGATTCCCTTCGCCCTCCACTATTCCGGCGTCCTCTTCGACTGGCTCGAGGCCGCGCATCCCGAGTTCCTGGATCGGCTGGCCGGATTCGTCGCCCGGGGGCAGGTGGAACTGCTCACCGGCGGCTACTACGAACCGATCCTGGCGGCCATTCCGGACGCGGACAAGGTCGGGCAGATCCAGCGGATGACCGCCTACCTCTCCCGTCGCTTTGGGGTGCGGCCCCGGGGGATGTGGCTGGCGGAGCGGGTGTGGGAGCCGCACCTGGCCAAACCCATCGCCGAGGCCGGGGTGGAGTACGTGATCCTCGACGATAACCACTTCAAGGCGGCGGGGCAGCCGGATGCGGCCCTGACCGGCCACTTCATCACCGAGGAACAGGGGACGAGCCTGGCCCTGTTCCCCATCAGCCAGCGCTTGCGCTACCTGATTCCCTTCCGGGAGCCGGCCGAGACGGTCGCCTACCTCCGCGAGCGGGCCGCGCTCGCTCCTGGAGGCGTGGCCGTGATGGCGGATGACGCCGAGAAGTTCGGCGGCTGGCCCGGCACCCACGACTGGGTGTACGTGCGGGGCTGGCTGAAGCGCTTCCTCCAGGCGCTCCAGGAGAACGCGGACTGGCTGCGCTTCACGACCTTCAGCCAGGCCCTGGCAGATCCGCCCCGCGGACGGATCTACCTGCCCACGACCTCCTACACGGAGATGACGGAGTGGGCCCTTCCCGCCCAGGCCGCCATCGCCTTCGAGGAGGCCCGGGCCACGGTGGATGCCCTGCCCGGCGCCGAAGGCCTCCGCCCGTTCCTCCGCGGGGGGTTCTGGCGCAACTTCCTGACGAAGTACCCGGAAGCCAACACGCTGCACAAGAAGATGCTGCGCGTGAGCCGGCGGGTGCACGCGCTTCCGCAACGGAGCCGCCGCCGGGCAGCGGCACTCCCGGCGCTGTGGCGCGGCCAGTGCAACGACGCGTACTGGCACGGGGTCTTCGGCGGGCTGTATCTCCCGCATCTGCGGCACGCTGCCTTCCACCACCTGATCCGGGCGGAGCAAGCGCTGGAAACAGCACGGGCCGCCGGCCGGGTCCGCATCGAGGCCCTGGACTGGGACAATGACGGCGCGGTCGAGGTCCTGCTCGAGAGCCCCCACCTGGCGCTGGTCGTCGAACCGGCGCGGGGCGGGAGCGTGGTGGAACTGGACGCGCGCGCCAAGGCCTTCAACCTCGGCAATACGTTCTCGCGGCGGCCCGAGGCATATCACCGGAAGGTGGCGACGCTGCCCCGTCGCGAAGGGGAGGGAGCGGCCACGATCCACGAAGAGCGGGGTGCGAAGGAGGCGGGCCTGGCGGACCTCCTCTACTACGATGCCTACCGGCGTGGCAATTACGTGGACCACTGGTTGCCGGCAGACGCCACGCTCCCGGATCTGGCCAAGCGCGGCGGCTCCACGGGCCTGGCGTTGTCCGCCTACGAAATCCGCGTCGGCCGCACGGGGACACTCCCCCTCCTGGACCTGGAGGGCAAGGAGCAACGGGGAGACGCCTCCCTTCGCGTCCGGAAGCGGTTTCGACTCGCCCCGGACGTCGCCCGCCTCGCGGTGGACTACCGGCTGGAGCCCGAAGGGATCGAGGCGCCCTCGCGTTTCGGGGTGGAACTGAACCTGGCCTTCTACATGGGACCGCCGCCAGACCGCTTCGTCGAGATCAACGGGGAACGGCCGGCCGACCCGTCGTTCTTTGCCGTCGCCGAGGCGACGGAGGTGCGAGAGGTCCGGATCGTGGACGCCTGGCTGGGGCTGGCGGCACACCTCGGGCTTGAGCCGCCGGCGACGCTGTGGTACTGCCCGGTCCAGACCATCTCGCAGTCGGAGTCGGGGTACGAACGGGTGGCGCAGCAGATCACCCTGCTGCCCCACTGGCCGCTGGGCGGGTCCGAGGGGGCCGCTGTCCTGAGGATGGTCCTGACCATCGAAAGCTGGGAGGCGGCGGGCGGATGAAGGCCCCGGCGATCGCGCGGGAGATCGTCATCCAAAACCGGCTGGGGCTCCACGCCCGCGCGGCCGCGCAGTTCGTGAAGACGGCCGGGAGGTTCAAGGCCGAGATCACGGTGGAGTCTGACCGGCAAAAGGTGAACGGCAAGAGCATCATGGGGCTGCTCCTGCTCGCGGCGGCGCAGGGGACGACCCTCAAACTCTGCGCCTCGGGTGAGGATGGTTCGGCAGCCCTCCAGGCACTGGCAGATCTGGTGGAGGCGCGGTTCGGGGAGCGGGAATAGCTCCGGGCCCCCGTGGGAAACGACAGGGAGCGGGGACCCATCCGCGTCATCCTCGTGGTGGTTGACCGAGGCCCTCCACTCCCGCCATGGCGACATCCTGTGCCGGTGCTCACATCTCCGGCAGGCTCCGCGTGGGCGGGCGGTCCCGCTGGCCGGTGTGACCGAAGGTCGCATCCCGAGCGGGGCACCGCTTTTCCGTGCCCCGGGCGTCGGGGCCACCTGGGCGTTCGATCCAGTTGGGTTTGGAGCGTCACACACCTTTCAGTGAGGAGAGGCCATGCAGACGATTACGCGAAGGCAGGTCATCAAGCTGCTGGGAATCGGCGGCGCGGGATGGTTCGGGGAGAGGCTGGGGACTCGAGATGTCTGGGCCCAGACCCGGACCCGCCTGTCCATCGCCACGGGGGGCACCGGTGGGGTGTATTACCCCCTGGGAGGCGGAATGGCGGCCCTCATCTCCAAGCTCCTCCCCGGCGTGGAGGTCACCGCCGAGGTGACCACCGCATCGGTGGACAACATGAAGCTGCTTCACGCGGGGAAGATCGCGCTGGCCCTGACGCTTCCCGACACGGCGTGGGACGCCCATGAGGGGAAGCTCAAGGGGCTGAGCGAAAAGGTGGCGGTCCGGTCGCTGATCGCCCTCTACTCCAACTATATGCACATCGTGGCCCTGGAGGGGAGCGGGATCCGGAGCGTGGCCGACCTCAGAGGCAAGCGCGTCTCCACCGGGGCGCCGGGGTCGGGGACCGAGGTGAAGGGTCTCCGCGTGCTCGAGGCCTACGGCGTCACGCCGAAGGACTTTCGCAGCCAGGACCGCCTGGGCGTCGGCGAGTCGGCCGGTGCCCTCAAGGACCGGAAGCTTGACGCCTTCATCTGGGACGGTGGCCTGCCCACGGCCGCGGTGCTGGACGTGGCCGCCACGCCCGGGATTAAGATCCACCTCGTGCCCCACGGCGACGCCGTCCCCAAGATGGTGGCCAAGTACGGCCCCCTCTACTTCGCGGGGGTGATCCCGAAAGGAACCTACGCGGGGATGGAGGGAGACGTCCTTGTCGCGGCTGCGACCAACCTCCTGGTAACGCACGAGCGGATGGAGGAGCCGCTGGCGTACCAGATCACCAAGGCGCTGCTGGAGCACACGCCGGATCTGGTGGCGGTCCACAAGGCCGCCCAGGAGATCACCCTGAAGAGCGCCGTGCTCGGCTCCCCCGTTCCCTTCCACCCCGGTGCGGCGCGCTACTACAAGGAAAAGGGGATCAAGATCCCGGCGGGATAACCCGGTCGAAACCGCAGCACCTCCCACAGGGCAAGGGAATCTCGGGGAGAGCCGGCAGCCGTGCGCGTCCTCTTCCTGCTCCTGGCGATGGGCTTTCTCAGGCCGCCCCTTCCGGCTGAGGCGCGATGCGTTACCCTGGAGGCCGAGGGGGGGCCGGTCGCCTCGACACGGGTCGAGGATGGAGACGAGGTGCGCCTCCGCTTCCTGCATTCCCTCTGGGGATCGCCCGTGGAGGAGCATTTCCGCGTCACCGGGGAAGGCCTCGAACTGGTGCGGCTCCGGTACGGCGAGCGCCGCCTGGTCGAGTTCTATGGCCACGAGGCAGCGCGACGGGACGGGAACTGGTGGGTGGTGGAAGGAGACCGGCGCCACTTCCGGACCCTGACGCTGCGGGCGAACCGGGAGTCACGAATGCAGCTCTCCGTGGGGGCGGAGCAGATTCCGCTCTGGACCCTGGCGGCGTCGGGCGGCCCGATCCGCCTGACCGTGATCGCCTGTGGGGATGGGACGTCCACGGGGGAAGCGGATCGCCATGCCGGACGAGAGCATTGACCCCTCGCGGCTGGCGGCCGCGAAGGAACTGGTGGAGGCCGAGGAGGGACCCAGGCGCCGGTTGGCCGGGCCGCTGGGGTGGGGGGTCTCTGCCGCGGCCGTGGGCATGTCGCTGCTCTTTCTCTACTGGGCATATGGAACCGTCACCACTCAGATCCTGCGCCTGGTCTTCCTCGCCTTCACGTTGGTCCTCTCCTTCCTCCTCTACCCCGCCCGCTCGAAGCGGGGCCTCATGCAGGTGGCCTGGTTCGACTGGCTCCTCGTCGCGGCGAGCCTCCTGGTCGTCGGCTACCCCCTCTGGGATTTCGAGGAGTTCATCTACCGCGCGGCCCTTCCCACCCAGCGGGACCAGCTCTTCGGGGCGCTGACGATCCTCCTCGTCCTGGAGGCGACCCGGCGAACGACAGGGTGGATCCTGCCCGGGGTGGCGCTGGGATTTCTCGGCTATGCCTGGCTGGGGGCGTGGCTGCCGGCGCCCTGGACCCACCAGGGGTACGGCCTGGACCGGCTGGTGGGTCACATGTACATGACGCTGGAGGGAATCTTCGGCGTCCCCCTGGACGTGGCCGCCACGTTCATCATCCTCTTCACGATCTATGGGGCCGTCCTCGAGCATTCCAAGGCGGGCGAGTTCTACGTCAACTTCTCTCTCGCCGCGACGGGGGGGAAACCAACGGCCGCGGGGCGGACCGTGACGCTGGCCTCGTTCCTCCTGGGGGGGCCTTCCGGCTCGGGCGTGGCGACGACGGTGACGCTGGGCTCGGTGGCCTGGCCCCTCCTGGCGCGGGCAGGATACGACAAGGCCTCCGCCGGGGGACTCCTTGCCGCTGGCGGCATCGGGGCCATCATCTCGCCGCCCGTGCTCGGGGCCGCGGCCTTCCTGATCGCCGAATTTCTCAAGATCTCCTACCTGGAAGTGATCGCCCTGGCGGCCATCCCCACCCTGCTCTACTACTGGTCAATCTTCATCATGGTGGAGCTGGATGCCAAGAAGTTTGGCGCCCAGGCGGTGGCGGTGGAGGGGGAGAGCGTCTGGAGCCTCACCCGCAAGTACGGCTACCACTTCCTCTCCCTGGTGGCCATCGTGGTCTTCATGCTGTGGGGATACACGGCGATCCTGTCGGTGTTCTATGCGACCGTCCTGGCCGTGGCCCTGAGCTTCCTCCGGCGTGAGACGGCGCTGATCCCCCGGCGTCTCGCCAAGGCCCTTGAGGACGGCGCCACGGGCGTCCTTTCCGTCGCTGCTACGTGCGCGACTGCGGGGATCATCGTCGGCGTGGTGACCCTGACGGGCCTCGGCCTCAAGTTCTCCCTCATCATCCTTACCCTGGCCGGGGGGAGTCTCTTCCTGACGATTCTCTACACGGGCCTGGCGGTGTGGGTCCTCGGCCTCGCGATCCCCGTCACCGCCTCCTACATCATTGCAGCCGTCATCACGGCGCCGGCCATGATCAAGCTGGGCGTCCCGGACTACGCAGCGCATATGTTCATCTTCTACTATGCCGTGCTCTCCGAGGTCTCGCCACCGACGGCGCTCTCGCCCTTCGCCGCGGCCGCCATCACCGGGGGGAATCCCTACAAGACCACGATGATGGCATGGAAGTACACCCTCCCGACCTTTCTCGTTCCCTTCATGTTCACCCTCCATCCCGACGGGGTCGGGCTGCTCCTAAAAGGTCCCTGGACCAACATCGTGTGGACCACCGTCACCGCCATGGTCGGCCTGGCGGCGCTGGCGGCGGGCCTCACGGGATGGCTCCTGAGGAAGACCACCCACTTCGAGCGGGCGCTGCTCGTCGCCGCCGGGCTGGTCTTGGTCTATCCGGGATGGCTCCAGGATGTGATCGGCTTTGTCCTCTTCGGCCTGGCCGCGGCGCTGCAGGCCCGGGGGCGGGGCGCACCCGCTGGCCACCCGGTTCTGGCGGCCGAACGGACGGGGGAGGAGAAATGAGCGGTCCCCGGCGTCCGACGTTCGAGTGAGTTGGAATTGATCCAGAATGTCGAAGAACGTGCAAGATCCTGGAGAGCTGGCAGCGGGATGGCGCCTCCTCCATGATGACCCGGCCGACGGGCCCTGGAACATGGCGGTGGACGAGGCCATCGCCCGGGCGGTCGGGGACGGCCAGGCGCCTGCCACGCTCCGCCTCTACACGTGGAGCGCGCCCACCGTCTCCCTCGGCTATCTGCAGCGCACGCCGGGCGGCCTGGATCTGGCCGCCTGCCGCCGGCGGGCGATCCCGCTGGTGCGGAGGGTGACCGGAGGCCGGGCCGTCCTCCACGCGAGGGAACTGACCTACAGCGTGGCCGTCCCCCTCCGCGGCCCCTGGCGCGGCCTCTCGGTCTCCGACGCCTTCGCTATGATCTCTCGCGGCCTGATCGCCGGACTGTCTCGCCTGGGGGTGAAGGCGGACGTGGGCGAGGCCGGGGTGCCGCGTGGGGACGGCAAAGAAACGGGCGCGTGTTTTCTCCTCCGACGGATGCCGGCGATCCTGGTGGGCGGGCGGAAACTCATCGGATCGGCCCAGCGCCGGTGGGATCGTTCCCTCCTCCAGCACGGGTCCCTCCTGCTCCAGTTCGATCCACACCTGCACCAGGCCGTCTTCCCCGCCTGGCCGCGCGACGATCCGGCCGTCGGCGTGACCTGTCTCCAGAGCATTTTGGGGGAGACGCCGCATGCCGGGGATCTCGTTTCCGTACTGGCGGCCGGGTGGCGCGACGCCTTCGGCGTCCAGTGCGTGCCAGGGGACCTGACGATGGCCGAGGGGGACGTGGCGAAAGATCTCGCCCGGATCCGCTACGGAAGCCCCGCCTGGACCTTTCAGCGGTAAATGGGCTCCTTGCCAGCGCTCGTATCGGGGCGAGAGCGAGGCCGAAGTTCCTTGACACCCTCCGAGGGGTCTGTTACTGTAAGCTTGCGTTTTTCTTCGCACAGCGGGGTTTTCAGCGGATGATCTTCGACAAGCGAAAAGCCCTCCAGAACGCCCTCAACTACACGCGGCAAGGCAAATGGGACAAGGCCATCGCCGAATACCAGGCGATCCTCAAGGCCGATCCGCGCGATATCGCCGTCTGCAACAACCTCGGCGACCTGTATGCTCGGGCCGGACGGGCCGCCGAGGCCATCGAACAATACCTCAAACTGGGCGAGCTGTATCGTACCGACGGCCTGTCGGTGAAGGCGATCGCGGTCTACAAGAAGATCGTCAAGCTGGATCCGACCCGCGCCGAGGCCCACCTGGCCTGCGCCGATCTGTATGAAGAGCAGGGCCTCATCGGAGAAGCCAAGCTCCATCTCGCCACCATCGCGGAGCACTACACGAAGGCAGGCGACACCCGCAAGGTGGTCGACATCTACCAACGCCTCGCTCAGCTCGATCCCACGAACCCCGCGCTGCTGACGAAGGTCGGCGATCTCCTCCTCAAGGAGGGCATGCGGGAGGCCGCGGCGGCCGAGTACGAGCGCGCGGCCCAGGCGGCCCAGGCGGCGGGGCAGATTGCCGAGGGCAAGCGGCTGCTTCAGAAGGTGCGAGAGCTGACCCCGGAGTCCGCCGAGGGGAACCTCTCCCTGGCGGGGTTGCATCTTCAGGGAGGCAAGTACGCCGAAGCTGTCGAGATCCTCACCCGGGTCACGGCGGGCGGGGCCGCGAGCGCCCAGGCCTGGCGCCTCCTGGGCGAGGCCCACCTCGGCCTGGGGCAGGCCGCCGAGGCGCTCACCGCGCTAGAGCAGGCCGTGGCCCTCGGCGTCTCCGAGATGGAAGTGGGGCGGCCCCTGGCCATGGCTCTGGTGCAGGCGGGTCGCACGGACGACGGGATCACCCTCTGCCAGACGATCACCGAGGACGCCACCACCCGGGGCGAGCCCGAGGACGCCGTCACCCTTTGCCGGGACCTCCTGGCCCTCGCGCCGCACCTGGCGCCCCTGCACGCCCACCTGGCGGGACTGTTGCACCGGCTTGGCCGCGAGGAGGAGGCGCGGTCGGCGACCTGGGGCTTGGCCGCGGCGCACGAGACCAGCGGCGACAGCGAGGCCGCGATCCACGTGTACCGGCAACTGCTGGAGCGCGATCCGTCGGATGCCGAGGCCCGCGAACGGCTGGAGGTCCTGGAGGCCAGTCCCGCGCCGCCCGCTGAACAGGAGGACCTCGCCATCCCGATGCTCGAGGCCAGTGCGTTGGTCGAGGAAAGGCCAGCCTTCGCCCCGGAGGAGGCGGCCCCGGCAGAGCCGCCGGTCTTCGAACTGTCGCTGGACGACAGCCCGACACTCGGGGTCGAGGCCACGCTTGAGCCAGAGGGCGAACCGGAACCAGCGAGCGGGCGAGAGCCAGCGGATCTCTCGGACCAGATCTTCGCGCTGGATGAATCCGGGGACCTGGCGGATCTCCAGCTCGTGCCTGAGGAGGAGGCGGGTGAGTTGCCGGAGCGCCCGGGAGCGCTGGAAATTCCCTCGATCGAGCTCCCCGGGGAGGAGGCGCCGACAGCAGAGATCGCAGAGACAGAAGGCCTCTCGGGCCTGGAGGTCTCGAGTGTAGAAACCTTGACAGGGGAGACGGAAGCGGCCGGCGAGATTGCCGAGCAGCTCGCCGAGGCCGAGGTGTATTTCAAGTACGGGCTGGCGGAGAAGGCGCGCGAGCGACTCCTCGAGGTGGTCCGGCTGGCGCCGGACAACCTGATGGCGCGGCGAAGGCTCAAGGCCCTGTACCTCGAGCGGCCCCAGGTCGAGGAGGCCTGCGGAGAAATCCTGGCCATCGCCAGGATCCTGGCGTCCCGTGGCGAGCGAGAAGCGGCGCTGGCCGAGATTCAGGCGGGGCTGGCGCTCGCCCCGAATCACCCGGGGCTCCAAGGCCTCGTGGCCGAGCTCCCCGCGGGAGAAGCCCGGCCGCCCGCCCAAGGTGCGGCGATCAGCATGGCGGCGGAATTCCTGCCCACCGAGGCGACGGTTTTCGAGATCCCAGCGACGATCGAGATTCCCGAGAGCCTGAGCCTGGATGCTGCAACCGGGACTGGCTCCGAACTGCTGCCGTCCGCAGAAGGAGCAGCCGATCTGATCGACTCGGAGCTGGGGCCGCCATGGCTGGAGCCGAGCTTGGACGGCGGGCCGGCGTCGGTCCAGGAGGAGGAGTTGCCCCCCGAACTCCGCTCGCTCCTGGAAGAATCGGAGGAGGAGCCGGCCCTGATTCTCGAGACGGGCGAGCCGGACTTGGACCAGGCGATGGCGGACGACCTGGCCGAGGCGGAGTTCTACCTCTCCCAAAACATGGTGGAGGAGACTCGGGCCGTTCACCGGCGCATGGAGGCGCGGGCGCCGAACCACCCGGCTGTGACGCGACTCGGCCAACGGCTCCACCCTTCGGCGGGCGGCGTGGCCCTCGACCCCGTCGCAGCGCCTCCTGCCGAGGCATCCATGGCGCCGACGCTCGACGCGGTCCTCGAGCTGATCCCCGATGCGCCGGCCGAGGTTTTCCCGTCGGCACAACCGCTGGCGGCGGAATTCGAGGCGCTGGCGGCCGAACTGTCCATCCAGCCCATCCCCCTGGAGGCGTCCGTCAGTCCTGAGGCGGAGACGACCGCTCCGGGCCCCGAGCAGGTGCCGCCGCTCGAGCCTCCCAGAGCGAAGTTCACCGTCATGGACGCCGGCGCCGAGGCCGGTGGAGAGGGCTTCGTCAACCTGGGGGCCGAGCTAGAGGAGGAGCTGGCGGCCGAAGCGCTGGCCGCGCCGCAGCCGACGGGCGGGCCGCTGGTGGAGGACCTGGTCAGGGAGTTTCAGAAGGGGGTGCGTGAGCAACTCGACGAGAAGGACTACGAGACACACTACAACCTGGGGATCGCCTACAAGGAGATGGAGCTGTACGACGAGGCGATCCAGGAATTCCGGCTGGCCGGTCGCGATCCGGAGCGGGCCCTGACCTGCGCCAACCTCCTGGGACTGTGCTTCCTGGCCAAGGGGGAGCCCGAGACCGCCATCCGGGAACTTCGCGCCGGCCTCGAGATTCGGGGCCATCCCCGGACGGCCTACCACGGCCTGCGGTACGACCTGGGGGCGGCATACGAGACGCAGGGGGACCTGGAACGGGCCCTGGAATCGTTCGAGGTCCTGCAGGCCGAGGATGCCCGGTTCCGCGACGTGGCGCTCCGGGTCCGCGACCTCCGGGATCGCCTCCGGCAGGTGCGGGCGGCATCCGTCCCGGCCGCCCCTGTCAAGACGGGCCCCCCCCCGAAGCGTGCGAGGGAGAAGCAGAAGATCGCCTTCATTTGATTTCCTGCCGTCAACAGGACCCGCGCAAGGATGAGCTACGAACAGTTCTACCAGCTCCGAGAGCAGCCATTCTCCAACACCCCGGACCCCCGTTTCTTCTTCGAGGTGGACCAGCACGCCGAGGTGCTGGCCAGGCTGATGCACGCCGTCAACACCATGAAGGGGCTGGCGGTGGTGGTGGGGGACGTGGGGACGGGCAAGACGACCCTGGCCCGGCGCATGCTGGACCAGCTCGACGACGACCGGTACGAGTCGGCCCTCCTGGTGATCATCCATTCCGCCATCACGGCCGAGTGGCTGCTGCGCAAGATTGCCTCGCAGATCGGCGTGGAGGACCTGGCCGAGGAGAAGGTGGAGATCCTCTCCCAGATCTACCAACGCCTGGTGGAGTTGCATCAGCTCGGGAAGAAAGCCGTGGTCCTCATTGACGAGGCCAACATGCTGCAGCAGCAATCCCTGATGGAGGAGCTGCGGGGATTCCTCAATCTCGAGGTGCCGGGAAGCAAGCTCATCACCTTCATCCTCTTCGGCCTGTCGAACCTTGAGGAAAACCTGGCGCTGGATCCGCCCCTGGTGCAGCGGGTGGCGGTCAAGTGCCGCCTGACCTCCCTCAAGCCCGAGGCCGTCAAGGCCTACCTCCGCCATCGCCTGAAGATCGCCGGTGCCACCCGCGAGATCTTTTCGGACGAAGTGATGGCGCAGATCGCGGCCGACTCGCGGGGGATCCCCCGCCTGATCAACACCATCGGGGATAACGTCTTGCTGGAGGGCTATCTGCTGAAGCGGGAGCGGATCGACGTCGCGCTCGTCAGGGATGTGGTGCGGGATTTGGCTCCGGGAGGATAAGCCGGCGGTGAGGATGGCGTGAATATCCCGAATGCGCTGAGCCTGGTCCGGATCTTCCTGGTTCCGGTCCTGGTGGTGTTCCTGATTGTGGTGCCGCGGCCGTACAATCTGACGGCCGCGGCGGTGTTTCTGGCGGCCGTCCTGACCGACTGGCTCGACGGCCGCATCGCGCGGAGCATGCGCCAGGTCACGACGCTGGGGAAGCTGTTGGATCCGGTGGCGGACAAGCTCTTGATCTCGGCCAGCCTGATCTCGCTGGTGCAGGTGGGGCGCGTCCCGGCGTGGATGGTGGTGCTGATCGTGGGGCGCGATCTGGCGATCACGGGACTGCGGGGGATCGCGGCCTCACAGAGCGTGATCATTCAGGCCAACGAGTTCGGCAAGGCCACCATGGCCGCCGAGGTGCTCGCCGTCGCCCTGCTGATCCTGAACTGGCCCGCGGTCGCGGCCCCCCTGGGAAAAGCAGCCCTGGGAGTTGCCATCCTGCTTTCCCTGGTGTCGGGCGTTGCCTATTTCCACAAGTTCTGGCGTCGCATCAACCTGGCCCAATAGCTGGCAGAGGACATTGGAAACTGGAAGACGGAAATTGGAAACTGGAAAACGGAATCTGGCTGAGGGTTCCTCGCTTCCAGTTTCCGATTTCCAATTTCCAGTTCCGGGGTCTTGGCGGGCGACGCCGTGATCCGCAGCCTGCTCCTGCTGGTGGCCGCGTACCTGCTGGGCTCGGTGCCATTCGGCCTGCTGGTCGCGCGGGCGCAGGGCGGGGTGGACCTCCGCCGGGTGGGCAGCGGGAACATCGGCGCCACCAACGTGCTACGCGCCGTGGGGAAGGGTGCAGCCGCCCTCACCCTGCTGGGAGATATGGGCAAGGGCGCGGCCGCCGTCGGACTCGGCCGCTGGCTCGGGGTCTCCCCGACGGTGCTGGCGATGATCGCCCTGGCGGCGGTGACCGGGCACCTGTTTCCGGTGTTCGGGGGATTTCGCGGTGGCAAGGGCGTGGCGACGACGCTGGGCGTGATTTTGGCGGCCATGCCGGCGGTGGGCGCGCTGCTCCTGCTGATCTGGCTGCTGGTGGCGGCCGTCTGGCGATACTCGTCCCTGGCGGCCCTGGTCGCCTCGGCAGCGATGCCGGTCCTCGCCTGGCTTGTGGACGGCCGGCCCGCCATGCTGGGCCTGAGTGGGGCGCTCTTCCTCATCCTGCTCCTGCGGCACCGGGAGAACATCGCGCGGCTGTGGAAGGGCACGGAAGGGAAAATCGGCCAGCAGGTTCGGACGTCGAATAGTCAATCAGTCAAGTAGTCGATCGGCCAGTTCGTCAGTCGGTGACTGCCGTGACCGATTGACCATTCGCCCAGTTGACGAGTCGACAGAGGGAGCGAGATGGCCCTGATCGTCCAGAAGTACGGAGGAACATCGGTCGGCGATGTGGATCGCATCACGAACGTGGCCCGGCGGGTCACCGAGGCGCGCGCGGCAGGTCACGACGTGGTGGTGGTCGTCTCGGCCATGGCCGGCGAGACGGATCGCCTGATCAGCCTGGCCCACAAGATCTCCGAGCAGCCCGACGAGCGCGAGCTGGACGTGATCCTGGCCACCGGTGAGCAGGTCAGCATCGGCCTCCTGTCCATGGCCATCCAGGCGCTCGGCTTTCGCGCGCGGAGCTTCACCGGCAGCCAGGTGCGTATCCAGACGGACGATGCCCACACCAAGGCCCGGATCCTGAGCATCGACGCGGAACGGGTCCGGCAGGCCCTGACCGACGGAGAGGTCGCCATCGTCGCGGGATTTCAGGGGGTCAGCGCCGAGGAGGAGATCACCACGCTGGGACGGGGCGGCTCGGACCTCACGGCCGTGGCCATGGCCGCGGCCGTGGCGGCCGACGTGTGCGAGATCTATACCGACGTGAATGGGGTCTACACCACGGATCCCAACATCGTGCCCGAGGCCCGCAAGCTGGATCGCATCTCCTACGATGAGATGCTGGAGATGGCCAGCCTGGGCGCCAAGGTTCTGCAGACGCGCTCGGTGGAGTATGCCAAGAACTACGGGGTGCCGGTCCACGTGCGCTCCAGTTTCAATTACAATCCCGGGACGATGGTGGTGAAGGAGGATGCGGCTATGGAGAAAGTGGTGGTCTCGGGCATCGCATACAACAAGCAGGAGGCCAAGATCACCGTGACCCGGGTGGCGGACCGTCCCGGGATCGCGGCGGCGCTCTTCGGGCGCGTGGCCGAGGCCAACATCGTGGTGGACATGATCGTCCAGAACATCAGCCAGGATGGATTCACGGACATCTCGTTCACCGTCCCCAGGGCGGACTACGCCAAGACCATGGAGATCGTGAAGGCGGTGGCCAAGGAGATGGGGGCGGACAAGGTGATCGGGGACGACAAGACCGCCAAGGTCTCCATCGTGGGGGTGGGCATGCGGACCCACTCGGGGGTGGCTGCACGGATGTTTGAGGCCCTGGGGAAAGAGAAGATCAACATCATGATGATCAGCACGTCGGAGATCAAGGTTTCGTGCGTGATCGAGGCGAAGTACGCAGAGCTGGCGGTGCGCGTCCTCCACGAGGCCTTCGGCCTCGGCGGGCAGCCCGTGACCGAAGAGGCGAAATGATCCGGGATTCCGGCCCGGGGCAGCAGATCCGGCCGGCCAGCGCGAGGAATGCCCACGGATTGGCCGTCCTGCTCTTGGCCCTGGCCCTGGCCGTGGGGACGGCGCTCCCCGGGCTCGGTCCCGGCGGGCCGGGCTTTCCTGCCCCCTCCGATGGGGAAATCGCCATCACGCCGGCACAGCGCGGGGCGGGAGTGAGCACCCGAGCGGGTGCGCCGGCGTCCGGGTCGCGCACTTCGTTGGGCGGGACCCCATCGAAGCCACTGCTGGTCCTCCCGCTCAACCTCAACGCCGCGGATGCGGAGGCCCTTCAGGGGCTGCCCGGGATCGGATCGACCCTGGCAGAACGGATCGTGGCGCACCGGGAGGCACAGGGGCCATTCCAGACCGCGGAGGATCTGCTCCGGGTCCCAGGCATCGGGCCGAAGCGGTGGGGGCGGATCCGTCCACTGGTCCAGGTGACGGAGGGCCCATGACCTACCAGGTCAAGCTGGAGATGTTCGAAGGGCCGCTGGATCTGCTCCTGCATCTCATCCGGGAGCACCAGCTCAACATCCTGGACATCCCCATCGCCACGATCACCGACGAGTATCTCCGCTATCTGGCGCTGATGCAGGAGCTGGACCTGGAGGTGGCGGGGGACTTCCTGCTCATGGCGGCGACACTGATCCATATCAAGTCCAGGATGCTCCTGCCGCCGGAAGAGGCGGCCGAGGGCGAGGGGGCAGAGGAAGAGGATCCCCGGGCCGAGCTGGTGGACCGGCTCCTGGAATACAAGAAGTTCAAGGAGGCCGCCCAGACGCTGGGCGTGCTGGAGACGGAACAATCCCTGCTCCACCGGCGGGGGGCCCCGGCCATGGAGCTCACGGTCGAGGGGCCGTTGTCCGTTTCGCTCGTCGAGCTGATGCGGGCCTTTCGGGACGTCCTCCGGCGGGCAGATGTCCCGGCGCCGCTGGAGATCACCCCGGAGGAGCTGAATGTCGGGCAGCGCATCGTCCACCTGCTGGATCGCCTGGCGGCGGAGAGTCCCCTCGAGTTCACCAATCTGTTTGCGGGCAGCACCCGCCGGGCGGAGATCATCATCACCTTCCTGGCGCTCCTGGAGCTGCTGCGACGGCG